>NZ_NFHC01000003.1:0-193909 GCF_002161245.1 Flavonifractor sp. An9 | reverse complement strand
TTCAGGATGATGTCACAGTCGGGGTGGTTGGAGCGGAGCAGCTCCACGGTCTGGCGGAACTTCTCCTTGTCCATGGTGCCCTTGCCCTGGTCGTCGCGCATATGCAGGTGAGCCACAGCAGCGCCGGCCTTCCAGCAGGCGTACACGTCCTCGGCGATCTCAGCGGGGGTCATGGGCACGTTGGGGTTGTTCTCCTTGGTGGGCCAAGCGCCGGTGGTAGCTACGGTGATAATGGTTTTATTCATATCCTGTACCTCTCTGGGTAATTATGCGTACTTCTTCAGAACGGCGGAACCCTTAGCTGTAATGGCCAGCTTGCGCTTGAAGATACCCTTTTCCACCAGATAGCCGCGGCGGGTCAGGTGAGAAGAAATGGCGGCCATATGCATGGACTTGATGTGGTTTTTCTGCACGAATTCCGCCTGCTTCTCGGGGGAGTTCTGAACGATATGGAGGAGCTGCAGATACATGGGAGTCAGGCCGTCCTTCGCCATACCTGCCTCCTGAGAAGAAAGGGCGGGCAGCGCGGACAGACCCTTTTCGGTGATGGAGAAGGTATAGAACTTGGAGCCGCGCAGACCGGCGCGCACCAGGTAGCCGCCCTGGTCCAGCTTCTCCACAGCCTGGCCGGACGTCTTGGAGTCCACACCCAGAGCGTCGGTCAGGTCAGCCATATAGCAGTGGCCAACCCGCAGCATCTCCAGGATGCGCAGCTCCAGCTGGCCCAGGGAGACGGTGGTGCGATTGGAGGCGGTGGGGACCCGCTCCCAGCCCTTCTGGCCATAGTACTTGGGGGTGCCCATGAGGGAGAAGAGTACGGCGGCCACAAAGGTAACCACCAGGCCCAGGGTAGCCAGATAGACATAGCGGCCCACATCAAAGATGCCCAGCAGCTGCAGAACGGTGAACACAGCCATGGTGATCATGCCGCAGAGAGCACCGCCCAGCGCACCCTTGGAGTTGAAGCGGGGCCAGATGGCGCCCAGACCCAGCAGAACAGCGGGGGGAACCAGCCAGCAGTTTGCGAATGCGAAGAGGTAGGTGGGACCGCCGGGGAACTGGCAGAACACGAAGGTGACGATGCCCACCAGGAGCATGATGACCTTGGACATAGCCAGGCTCTTCTTGGCGTCGGCGTTGGGATTGATGATACGCTGGTAGATGTCGCGGTTAGCCACGGCGGAGGCGCCGAGAGCGGAAGTGGAGGCGGTGGAGATGGAAGCAGCCACCGCGCTGATCACCACCAGAGAGCCGAACAGGGGAATAAAGGTGGTGGCGATAAAGCCGTAGGTGCCGGTGGGAGGAACGGTACCGCCGTTCAGGGTCAGAGCGTCGGAGTGGAAGGCGCCCATGTAGCCGCCGATCAGGCACAGGGGGATCATGAACACGATCAGAAGGATAAAGGCGGCGGAGACAAAGGACTTGCGGGCCACCTTCTCACTGCGGCAGTTGGCGACCTTCATCCAGTAGTAGTTGTTGCCCCACACCAGAGCTGCGGCAAAGCAGATGATAAAGTTGAACAGGGAGGGATAGGTGAAGGCCATGCCGGGCATGGAGCCGGCAAAGCCGTCGCTGGTAAAGGCGCCGGGAGCCCAGTTGGCCAGGATCACATCGATCCAGCCGAAGCGGTTGGCCAGAAGGAAGAACACGGAGGGAACCACGACAATTCCGATGGTGATCTGGAACAGATCGGTGATGGTGGTGGCCCACAGGCCGGAGATAAAGGTAAAGACAATGATGACCAGGAAGATGATGGCGGTGATCAGGGTGCGGTTCCAGCCGGTGAAGGCGGCGATGTTGTCTACGCTGGAGACAACGTTGTTGGCCATGATGCCGCACATACCGATCACGGAAGTGATGGCCACAACGGAGCGGGTGGCGCCGTCATAGCGCATTTCCAGAAACTCAGGCAGGGTCTGGGCGCCGCTGCGGCGGATAAAGTTGGAGTAGAGCAGGCCGAACAGCAGCAGGCCGCACATGGAGTATACCACGCTCCAGGCCATACCGCCGAACAGACCATACTGGATGGTAAAGCCCGGGGCCAGCGTGACGGTGGTACCGGCAAATCCGATGGCGCACACGCCTACCGTATTGATGAGCGTGGAGATCTCACGGCCGGCCAGAACGAAGTCGTCGGACTCCTTGACCCAGCGCTTG
Organism: Flavonifractor sp. An9; assembly: GCF_002161245.1. Taxonomy (NCBI): domain Bacteria; kingdom Bacillati; phylum Bacillota; class Clostridia; order Eubacteriales; family Oscillospiraceae; genus Flavonifractor; species Flavonifractor sp. An9. The sequence goes on along the minus strand of NZ_NFHC01000003.1, from coordinate 191,752 downwards.
CTGAACAGACCGGCACCGATGAGGATGCCGCAGAAAATCACAAAGATAATAATAAAAATTGCGTTAGCACTCATTTGGGTTCACCTCGCGTTACGGATTCAGGATGGCCACGGCACGGCACCAGCCGGCGCTGGCGCCCTTGACGTTGACAGGAAGGCAGTGGACCTGGTAGCCGGTAAAGGGCAGCTGGTCCAGATTGGTCAGCTTCTCCAGGTGGCAGTATGCTTTACGGCGGCCCACTCTATGCGCCTCCCAAATGATGGAGGTATCGCCGCTCTTGGCAAATTCCTCTGCCTCGATGGGCAGAGGCACGTCCCAGCTCCAGCCATCGGTGCCCATGACCTTCACGCCGTGGTCGATCAGCCACTCGGTGGCCTCTGCGCTCATGCCGGCTCCGGCGGTCAGATATTTTGCGGTGCCCCAGTGCTGGTCGGCGCCGGTCTGCAGCAGGACAATGTCGCCCTCCTTGGGGGTGTAGCCCGCTTTGGAGAAGTAATTCTCCAGATCGGCCGCGGTGATTTTGTAGCCGTCGGGCTTGTCCCGGAAATCAATCTTGACGCCGTTGCCGATGCACCACTCCAGAGGCACCTCGTCGATGGTCCAGGCGGGCTCGCCGTTGTTCATGGTGGGGTAGAAGTGGTAGGGGGCGTCCAGATGGGTGCCGGAGTGGGTGGTCAGGTGCACATTCTCAATGGCCCAGCCGTTTCCTTCCGGCAGATCGTCCACGGAAATACCGCCGTTGAAATAGGTGGTCATAATTTTTGCGGTATCCTTGTGCCGCAGGAATTCCACATGGGGCACCTGAGGCGGGGGATCACTGGGCAGCCCGTCCTCAACGGGAATGGAAAGGTCAATGATTTTCATAAATAAGGCTCCTCTCTCGTTTGGGATTTTGTTGCACACCTGATTTATAAAGCAAACGAAATGCCAACCATTGAGAGAGCGGCCAAACCCTTGTGATATGGGGACTTCGCACGGTATGGCCGAAAAAAAGAAACAGGACTATGTCAGGAAAACCTGACATAGTCCTGTTTGCAGCACGGGTAAAATCGCAAAAATGCCCGCACAGCAGGATGTGCAGCTGGATGTGTAAGGAAATACTTATATGTAAGGAATATGTGACATAATGGAAGAAAAAGTTTATAGAATCATTGAAAAGTTGAAAATAGAGAACGTTTATGATAAAATAATAAGCGAGGTGGAAATATGCAGGATGTTATGGATTCAGAGACCATGCGGGAATTTATTGATAGCCTGGATGGTGCGGCGGTACTGGATGCGCAGGGAGTCTATACCTACGTCAGTCCCGGGTGGGAGCGATTCACCGGCTTGACCGCGGAGCAGGCCCTTGGAAAAAAGGTGTGGGATCTGGTTCCTGATACCCATGCCAGAGAGGTGTTCCGGACCAAAAAGCCGGTGTTTGCAAAAGTAGTGCGGTCCCACGGAGTGCCTGCCTTTACAAGTTATTATCCCCGGTTGGCGGCAGATGGCTCTGTGCAGGGGCTGTTCCTGTATATCATGTTCCAGGGCGAGGATTACGCCAGAGATCTGATGGAACGGCTGAATGCGCTGACCAGCAAGGTGGAGTTTTATAAGCAGGAGCTGTCCAGAGAGCGGGGGGCAAAGTATAGTCTGGACAATATCATCGGCGAGAGCGAAGCGGTTCGGAATCTGAAGGAGCAGATCATCCGGGCCTCCCGCTCATCCTCCACGGTGCTCATCGAGGGGGAGACCGGCAGCGGCAAGGAGCTGATTGCCCATGCCATCCACACCCTCAGCCCCAGAAGCACCGGCAATTTTGTGCGGGTAAATTGCTCTGCCATCCCGGCCGAACTGCTGGAATCGGAGTTTTTTGGCTATTCTGCAGGGGCCTTTACCGGCGCGTCCAAGCGCGGAAAGCTGGGCCGTTTTGAGTTGGCAAACGGCGGCTCCATTTTCCTGGATGAGGTCAACCTTTTGAGCACCACCATGCAGCCCAAGTTCCTCCGGGTGCTGCAGGAGCGGGAAATTGACCCTGTGGGCGGCCTGAAAAGCATCCCCATCGACGTGCGTGTGATTGCCGCCTCCAACATCCCGCTGGAGACGCTGGTGGAGTCCGGCCAGTTCCGTCAGGATCTCTATTACCGCCTGAACGTCATCTCCATCTGTGCGCCGCCCCTCCGAGAACGAATGGAGGATATCCCGCTGCTGGCAGATCATTTTATCCAGCGGTTCAACCGGGAGCTTGGTATGATGGTCCAGGGCATTGGGGCGGACGCTCTGAAGCTGCTCCAGGAGTATCACTGGCCGGGAAATATCCGGGAGATGCAGAACGCCATTGAGCGGGCCATGAACCTGACCAAGGGGCCGTTTTTGCGCCGGGAGGATTTTCTGCATCTGGAGCAAAGGGTCCGGGCTGGAAAACGGCGGGAGCTGCCGGGGGATATGTCCTACCAGCTGCGTCCGGCAAAGCAGGCTTTTGAAAAGGAGTTCATACAGTCGGCGCTGGCCGCGGCGGGGGGAAACCGCGCCAAAGCGGCCCGGATGCTGGGCATCTCCCGCACTGTTTTGTATGATAAACTGGCCGAGTATCATCTGGATTGACGATTCGCTGGCATATAGGTCAAGAAAGCAAAAAAATACGTGGAGCGAATCGCTCCACGTATTTTTTATTTCATCAGATTACTTCAGGCTGAGGATCTCGCGGGCCTCGGCGGGCGTGGCAACCTGCTTGCCGAACTCCTCGATGACGCGGCGGGCGCGGTCCACAAACTGGACGTTGCTCTGAGCCAGCTGGCCCTTGGCGTACATGACGTTGTCCTCCATGCCCACACGAATGTGGCCGCCCAGGGCCACAGCACCGTACAGCATGGTCATGGCGGAGTGACCCACGCCGAAGCAGCTCCAGGTGGAGCCGGGGCACAGGGACTCCATGGTCTCCTTCATGAAGATCAGGTTCTTCATGGTGCCGGGGATGCCGTTGGCGCAGCCCATGCAGAACTGGAAGTGGAGGGGCCCCTTCAGGACGCCCTTCTTCAGGTAGTACTGGGCGTTGGCGATCATGCCGGGGTCAAAGGCCTCGATCTCGGGCTTGACGCCCCACTCCTGCATATTCTTGCCCAGCTCCTCCAGGAAGGCGGGGGGGTTGAGGAAGAGGGAGGTGTGCAGCCAGTTCATGGAGCCGCAGTCGTAGGAACCCATCTCGGGGCGCAGCTCCTTCAGGTGGATCTGGCGGGTCTCGTCAGTGGCGTTCAGGTCGCCGGAGGTGGTCATGTTCAGGATGATGTCACAGTCGGGGTGGTTGGAGCGGAGCAGCTCCACGGTCTGGCGGAACTTCTCCTTGTCCATGGTGCCCTTGCCCTGGTCGTCGCGCATATGCAGGTGAGCCACAGCGGCGCCGGCCTTCCAGCAGGCGTACACGTCCTCGGCGATCTCAGCGGGGGTCATGGGCACGTTGGGGTTGTTCTCCTTGGTGGGCCAGGCACCGGTGGTGGCCACGGTGATAATAGTCTTATTCTTCAGATCAGCCATGATCGTTCAAAGTCCTTTCTGAATCAGGATACCGCATAAAGCGGCGGGCGACTGCCCGCCGCTTTACGTTCGGCATGGAATGGGATGGAAGGGAATTAGGAAAGTTATTGGAACAAAGGATTACTTGTTGCGGTTGAAGAGCTTCTGCATATACTCCAGGCCGCTGGCGCCGTGGCCGTCCTCATCGGCATAGCCGGTGCCGCCGTACTTGTAGGTGCGGTCGGGCACGGAGGGATCGATGTTCTCCTCGTCGATGTAAGCCACGCAGCGGGACATGGCGCCGTCGCCCATGTACCAGCGCAGGGGGAAGCAGAAGAACTGGAACACGGTGCCGGGCTTGATCTTGTCCAGATCGCCGCCCAGGTTCTCAACGCCCACGATGCCGTGGCCCAGCATCTCCTTGTGGCAGGGCTCCCAGGTGCCCCACACGCCCAGGTTCTCCAGCTCGCCGAACTTCTCGTCGTAAGCGGCCTGGCCGTGGATGCGGATGTACTCGAACTTATCGAACTCAGCATAGGCCTCCTCGCCGAAGAGCTCCTTGTACTCCTCGGTGATGGGCTTGCCGGTGGCGCCCAGCAGGTTCATGCGGGTCATGCCGTTGTTGCCCATGGCGGTGTGCAGGGGGTGATCCAGAGCCTGGCCGTCCATAGCCACGCACTTCACGCCGTGCTTCACGAACCACTTGCCGGCGTCGATGCCGGTGCCGATGGCGTAGTGATAGTAAGCCTTGGAGTCGTCGAACAGGCGGTGCATACCGGTGTTCAGGCACAGAACCTTGCCCTTCAGGGAAGCGGGATCCACGCCCCACTTCTTGCAGGCCTCGTCCAGGTGCTTGTCGGTGATCAGGGTCCAGGGCTCCACGTCCAGCTTCAGCACAACAGCCTCGCCGGTGTAGGCGTCGATGGGCATCTCGTGGGTGTAACGAGCGCGGCGGCCGTCGAACTCGTACTCCATAACGTGACGGGGAGCGTCACAGTGGGTGCCGGTGTGCATGGTGCAGGTGATCTTGGAAGTCAGAACGCCGCCCTTGGCCATGGTGTGAGCGTTGGTGATTTCGGGCTTGTCGAAGTAGGGCCAGCGGGGAATCTCAGCGCTGAAGGGGTGGGTCAGATCAACATAAACTTTACCCATAACAGGTGCCTCCTTAAATAATATACAAATGCTTGTGGATAGGCCGGATGTCTTACTTGCCGTACAGCATCCGGATCAGGTACTCGTTCAGATCGGCGTTGGCCTTGGCCACCTGCTCGGGAGTCCACTTCTGGAAGCCCTCGCCGGTCTTGAAGCCGATCTTACCTTCATCCCGCAGCTGCTTGAGCAGGGGAGAGGGCTTGTGGGAATCCTCCAGGTCCTGGAGGATGTAGTCGTGGATATTGTAGGTCAGGTCGGTGCCCACCATGTCGGCGTTCTCCATGGGGCCCAGCTGGGGCAGACGGAGACCGAAGGAGTAGCGGACCGCCTCGTCCACGGTGGCGGCATCGGCGATGCCGTTCTCTACGATGGAGATAGCCTCACGCCACAGGGCGTGCTGCATCCGGTTAGCGATGAAGCCGGGGACGTCCTTCTTGCACAGCACGGGCTTCTTACCCACGGAGCGCAGGACCTCCATGACAGTCTGAGCAGTCTCGTCGGAGGAAGCGTCGGACTTAACCACCTCCACCAGGGGGATCAGGTGGCCGGGGTTCCAGAAGTGGGTGCCCACAAAGCGCTCACGGTGCTTGAGCTCGGCGGAGATCTCGCTGGGGCTCATCACGGAGGAGTTGGTGCAGAAGATGGTGTCCTCGGCGCAGCGCTCTTCCAGCTTGGCGAAGGTCTCGCGCTTGATCTTCATGTCCTCGAACACGGCCTCAATGACGAAGTCGGCGTTCTTGACGATGTCGCTGTCGATGTCGTTGGTGAAGGAGATGCGGGAGAGCCGGTCAGCCAGCTCCTCCTCGGTGATGACGCCCTTCTCCACCAGCTGCTTGGTGTTGGTACGGATACCGGCCTCCACATCGGTGGGGTACAGGTCGTACATACCCACCTGGAAGTCGGGGTTGGAAGCGAACACGAAGCCGATGTTCTTGCCCATCATGCCCGCGCCGCAGATCAGGATATTCTTAATGTTCTTCATTGCGTTATGCCGTCCTTCCCGTCAAGCGGAAATTACACCACCAGGTAACCGCCGGAGCAGTCGCAGTTGCTGCCGGTGATAAAGTTGGAGGCGTCGGAGGACAGGAACAGAGCGTAGCCAACGAAGTCGTCGGGCTCGCCCAGGCGGCCGATGGGCTCGCGGTTCAGGAAGTTCTTGTACACGGCGGACTCGGGATCGAACATCCACTCGGTCAGGTCGGAGCGGAACACGGTGGGGCAGATGGAGTTGACGTTGATGTGGTACTTGGCGGACAGGTCGCAGGCCAGGCAGGAGACCATCAGGTCAGCGCCGCCCTTGGAGGTGCAGTAACCGGTGTAGCCGGCCATGCCGCGCTTGGAACGCTGAGAGGTCACGATGACCATCTTGCCGCGCTTGGTGTTGTCGGCCTCGTACTGAGCCACCATCTGATGGGCAACGTACTTGGTCACGATGTACACGCTCTTACAGTCAGCGTCCATGATGTACTGCCAGTCGGCAACAGACTGATCCAGCACGTTCTGGGGCTTGTTGTAGCCGTGGGAAACAGCCAGGATGTCGATGCAGCCGTACTGAGCCACGCAGGCCTTCACCAGAGCGTCCACATCCTCTTCCTTGGCGGGGTCGGCCACGAAGTAAGCGCAGTCAATACCCTCGGCCTTGAACTCGTCCTCCAGAGCCTTCAGCTTGGCGTCGTTGCGGCCAGTCATGAAGACCTTGGCACCGGCGTAGCCGTAAGCCTTAGCCAGCACGCAGCCCAGAGCGCCGGTAGCGCCGGTGACCAGGGCCACCTTGTCCTTAACGGAGAACATATTCTCAACGAAATCCTTCTTCACGGGAACCATGATGATTTCCTCCTTATATCGAATGAGTGGTCAAATGTCTGTTCCGCAACCGGATCAGGCGTTGGGGTAGTTGATGATGACCAGCATACGGGCGGGCAGGTTGCTCTCGTTCTTCAGGCCACGGCCCTCGTTGGGGGGGAAGGAGATGGACTCGTTCTTGTGGATGACATACTTCTTGCCGTCCTTATCGGTGACAGTCATCTCGCCCTCCAGGACGTAGTAGACCTTCTCCAGCGGGTTGTCCTCGTAAGCCCACTCAGCACCGCCGCCGGGCAGGAAGGTGGAAACGCCAACCCAGAACTTCTCAGCACCGGTCTCTTCCTTGCCGTGAATACGCATGGCGACGCAGCCGAAGTGGCCGGCGGCCTCATAAGTCTTGAGCTCCTCAACAGTACGCTTAACCATTTGAAATCCGCTCCTTTAAATAAAATATTTAATGTTTTGGGATCTCTGCCAGGCCCTTTGGCCTAAGCACTTTGTCTGGTTATAGTGTAGCCACGACGCGGCTTTTGTGCAATACGCACAATTATGTAAGTAGGTAACTTGCGGGTTTGCACCCACCGAATGGTAAGTGTCGGAAAGTTGTAAAATTGGACAAAAGGGGCGAAAATAAAATGTGCAAAAAAGCTAAAACGGATGACGGAATGATACACCGTTGTTAAAACTGCACAAATTCTTTGTTAAAATTTTGGCATACATAACGCGGAAGTCTGGACTGCTATCTTGTGGTGAACTGGCGGCTGTGTTATCATGATATCAGTGGAGCCAGAGCGGCTCCTCTGCGTAAATCCGGGAAGAGAAAGAGGTAACTGCTTGTGTGGAACGATCATTTTGACACACCGACAAATCCCTACCACTATGTGCTGCACTGCATCGGCGGGAAGTGGAAGATGACCATCCTCCATGAGATCCACACCTACGGGAGCATTCGCTTTAACCAGACGTTGAAGGCTCTGCCCATTTCCGAGAAAGTGTTCAGCCAGCAGTTGAGGGAGCTGGTGGAGGCGGGACTGATCCGCCGTATCTCCTACGACACCATTCCGCCCAAGGTGGAGTATGTGCTCACCCCCAGTGGAGAGCAGCTCATCCCCGCGCTGGACGCTCTGTATATCTGGAGCATCCGGCAGATGGACGAACGGGGTATCCCCATCGACTCTGACGCCTTTGTAGTCCATACCTCCAGCAAATATACGCAGGAGCTCCAGGACATTATGGCGGCCAACGATTTTAACCCGGACCGGAAGCGCCAGGGGCGCGACCGGGGAGAGAATCGGGACTGAGCAGCCCCGACCAATTCACAAAGACCCTGCTGAAGCCGGCCTTTGCCGGGTTTCAGCAGGGTTTTGTTTCTCCTGGCCTGGGAGACGTTGCAATCGGGACCGGTTTGGGGTATCATATTCGCTAGAAAAAGATCCTGAGCGAAGGAGGCGCGTGATATGCGCGATGGATTTGTAAAAGTAGCCGCCGGCACCCCCAAAATCCGGGTGGCCGACTGCCGTTATAACGCGGAGCAGATCTTTACTCTGATGCGGGAGGCGGACAAGCAGGGCGTGAAGGTGCTGGCCCTGCCGGAGCTGTGCCTCACCGGCTATACCTGTGCCGATCTGTTTCTTCAGCCCACCCTGCTGAGAGGAGCGGAGGAGGGCCTGGCCACCATTCTGGAGGCCACCAAGAATCTGGATATGGTGGCGGCCATTGGTCTGCCCGTATGGAACAAATGGGACAACAAACTGTATAACTGCGCCGCTGTGATACAGAGCGGAGAGATTTTGGGCCTGGTGCCCAAGACCTACCTGCCCAACTACGGAGAGTTCTATGAGGGGCGGTGGTTCGCCTCCGGGGCCGGGGTGGAGACCAGAATTCCCCTGTGTGGCCAGGAGGTCTCCCTGTCCAACAACGATCTGTTTGCCTGCGCGGATATGCCCAATCTGGTCATTGGCGTGGAGATCTGCGAGGACCTGTGGGCCCCCGAGCCTCCCTCCATTCGCCTGGCCCGGGCGGGGGCTACCATCATCCTGAACCTGTCGGCCTCCAACGAACTGGCGGGCAAGGCGGCCTACCGCCGGGGGCTGGTGTCCGGCCAGAGCGGCCGGCTGGTATGCGGCTATATATATGCCGATGCCGGGGAGGGGGAGTCCACCACCGACCTGGTCTTTGCCGGCCACAACATTGTGGCGGAGAACGGCTCCATCCTGGCCGAGCGCCGGTTTGCCACCGGCCTCACCATCAGCGAGATCGACGTGGACCGGCTGGTCTACGAGCGCCAGCGGATGAATACCTATCGGGCCGATCCTTCCCAGGAGTGCTGGCGGATGTCCTTTGACATGGATCTGGCGGATACCCATCTCACCCGGCCCGTGTCCCCCACCCCCTTCGTGCCCCAGGACCAGAGCGACCGGGCGGAGCGGTGCAACGAGATCCTGTATACCGCCGCCCTGGGCCTGAAGAAGCGGCTGGAGCACACCCACGCCAAGACGGCGGTGGTGGGCCTGTCCGGCGGCCTGGACTCCACCCTGGCGGTGCTCATCACCGCGGTGTCCATGGAGATGCTGGACCGGCCTGCCAGCGATATCATTGCGGTGACCATGCCCTGCTTCGGTACCACCGACCGCACCAAGTCCAACGCGGTGCTGCTGGCCGAGCGGCTGGGCTGCACCCTCAAAACCATCGATATTGGGGAGGCGGTGCGCCGCCACTTCAAGGACATCGGCCAGTCCATGGAGGATCACGACGTCACCTTTGAGAATGGCCAGGCCAGAGAGCGCACCCAGGTGCTCATGGACATCGCCAACCAGACCGGCGGCCTGGTCATCGGCACCGGCGACCTCTCCGAGCTGGCCCTGGGCTGGTGCACCTATAACGGCGACCACATGAGCAACTACGCCGTCAACGCCGGTATCCCCAAGACTCTGGTGCGCCATCTGGTCAGCTTTATCTCGGACGACAAGGAGGCGGAGGACCCCCAGCTGTCCACCGTGCTGGCGGATATTCTGGATACCCCCGTGTCCCCCGAGCTGCTCCCCGCCATCGAGGGGCAGATTGCCCAAAAGACCGAGGATCTGGTGGGACCCTACGAGCTCCATGACTTCTACCTCTACTACGCCATCCGCTGGGGCTTCGGGCCCCGAAAGGTGCTGCGGCTGGCGGAGCAGGCCATGGGCAAGCGCTATGACCGCTCCACCCTCCTCAAGTGGCTGAAGAACTTCTATCGCCGGTTCTTCTCCCAGCAGTTCAAGCGCTCGTGCCTGCCCGACGGCCCCAAGGTTGGCTCGGTGGCCCTCAGCCCCCGGGGCGACTGGCGGATGCCTTCCGACGCCATGGCTTCTCTGTGGCTGGAGGAACTGGAGGGTCTGGAGTAAGGTGAACCTCTATTTCGAATTGTTCTGGACCTTCGCCAAAATTGGCGTGTGTACCTTTGGCGGAGGCTATGCCATGCTGCCCATCCTCCAGCGGGAGCTGGTGGAGAAGCGAAACTGGACCACTGAGGCGGAGATGTCCGACTACTTTGCCATCGGTCAGTGTACCCCCGGCATTATCGCCGTCAATACCGCCACCTTTGTGGGCCATAAATTGAAAGGCCCGGTGGGAGGCGTAGTAGCCACCCTGGGGCTGGTGTTTCCCTGCCTGGTCATCATCATGCTCATTGCGGCATTTCTTCAGAACTTTGCCGAGCTGCCGGTGGTGATCCACGCCTTCAATGGTGTGCGGGCCTGCGTGTGCGCCCTCATCCTGTCCAGCGTGCTCAAGCTGCGCAAGAGCACAGTGGTGGATGTGCCCACCGTGATCATCTTTGTGGTGGTGGCCGTTCTGGCAGTGGTGGGCAACTTTGTCACCTTCCCTGCCGGCACCGCTCTGGCGGCGGTGATGGGTTTTGTGACCTCCCCCATCGTGCTGGTGGTGCTGGCCGGAGTGACCGGACTGTGCGTCCGGGCCGCCAAGGGAGGGCTGAAAGCATGATCTACCTTCAGTTGTTCTTTGAGTTTTTCAAGGCGGGCCTGTTTGCCATTGGCGGGGGTTTGGCTACCATCCCTTTCCTCACTGATATCGGCGCCCGTACAGGTTGGTTCACCGCCGGGGATCTGGCCAATATGATCGCCATTTCCGAGGCTACCCCCGGTCCCATGGGGGTGAACATGGCTACCTATGTGGGATTCCAAACCGGCGGAATTCCGGGAGGCGTTATCGCCACCCTGGGGCTGGTGTGCCCCTCCATCATCGTCATCCTCATCATTGCCGGATTCCTGAAAAAGTTCCGGGAGAGCCGTGGGGTGGATGCGGTGTTTTACGGGATCCGCCCTGCCTCCACTGCCCTTATCACGGCGGCTTTGGTGGAGGTATGCGCCATTGCCCTGGTAAATACCAGCGTGGCCTTCGGGACGGCCGACTTCTTCCACTGGAAGGGCATTGTTCTGGCGGCAGCGGTCTTTGTCTGCCTCCAGGTAAAGCCTCTGAAAAAGCTGCACCCCATTGTGTTTATCGCCGCCTCCGCGGTGATCGGTGTTGTGTTCCAATTCTAAAGAAGCGGGGGCTGTTGCACCCTGGTGCAGCAGCCCCCGCTTTTTATAGGAGAAATGATATGCGTATTGCCAATGTTGTGTCCGACTCCATTGTGGACGGTCCCGGCCTGCGGTTTACTGTCTTTACCCAGGGCTGTCCCCACCACTGTCCCGGCTGCCACAATCCGGAGACCCACGATCCCGCAGGGGGCCGGGAGGCCACGGTAACGGAGCTGGCGGAGCAGATGCTGTCCAATCCCCTGACCGACGGGCTTACCCTCTCCGGCGGGGAGCCCTTTGACCAGGCGGGAGAGTGCGCCGCCCTGGCGGCCCGGGCCAAAGAAAACGGCCTCAATGTGTGGGCCTATACCGGCTATCGCTACGAAACCATGCTGGAGCAGGGAATGCCGGATGTGCTGGCTCTGCTGGAGCAGGTGGACGTGCTGGTGGATGGGCCCTTTGTGGAAAATCTCAAGTCCTACGACGCCCTGTTCCGGGGAAGCACCAATCAGCGGCTCATCGATGTGCCCAAAAGCCGGGAGGCGGGAACGGTGGTGCTGTGGAGCCGGCCCGATCCGCTGGCTCATTTCACCAGGCCGGAGAGCTGAAAAGAGAGGGAATTGTTATGACACAGGAGATCGATCTGGAGACCTGGGCCCGAAAGGAACACTATGCCTTTTTCGCCCCCATGTCCCACCCCTTTTACAGCCTGACCTTCCCGGTGGATGTGACGGCGCTCCGGCGGCGGTGCAAGCAGGAGGGACTGTCCTTTTACTCCGCTATGGTCTTTGGGGTGACCAAGGCCATGGAGGGGGTGGAGGCATTCCTCTACAAGGACCGCAACGGCAGGATCGTGCGCCATGACCGGCTGGTACCCAGCTTCACCGACCTGAAGGAGGGCAGCGACCTCTTCCACATTGTCACCCTGGAGGCGGGGGAGGATCTGGCCGGTTTCTGCCGCCGGGCCAAGGCCGCCTCGGCGGCCCAGACGGAATTCATCACCGCCGGGCCCTGGGCGGAGGATGAACTGATCTACTTTACCTGTCTGCCCTGGTTCCCCATTACTGCCCTGACCAACGAGCGGGATGTGGTGCCCTGGGACTCGGTGCCCCGGGTAAGCTGGGGCCGCTGGGAGGAGCAGGGGGACAGGACCCTGCTCAGCCTCAGTCTGGAACTGAACCACCGCCTGCTGGACGGCGTCCATGTGGGACGCTTCCATCAGGCTCTCTGTGATTGGATGGAGACGCTATGACCTTATCGGATTTCCGGGCCCGCTGGGCGGGCCATATGCCTGGCATACAGGACGTCAAGCAGCAGTACGCGGTGCTGGTGCCTCTGGTGGATGGGCCGGAGGGGCCCAGCCTGCTCTTTGAAGTGCGGGCCAGCACATTGGCCCATCAGCCGGGGGAGGTATGTTTTCCCGGCGGACGAGTGGAGCCGGGGGAGAATCCCCAGGACTGCGCCCTGCGGGAGACCTTTGAGGAGCTGGCAATTCCGCCCCATAAGGTGGAGATCATCGCGCCTCTGGACCGTCTGGTGCAGCAGGGTAAGTTTGTGATGCACCCCTTTTTGGGTATTGTGAGCCCGGCGGGACTGGCCGCCATGGCCCCCAGCCCCGCCGAGGTGGACAGTACCTTTCTGGTGCCGGTAGCCTGGCTGCTGGCCCACCCGCCCCAGGTCTACTCCTATGAGCTCAAACCCCAGGTGGCGGAAGATTTCCCCTATGACAGCATCGGTTTTCCCCGGGGCTACCGCTGGCGCAGCGGGGAGACCACCGTGCCTGTCTACGCATGGCCGGACCGGCCCATCTGGGGCCTTACCGGCCGCATCGTCCGCCACCTGATGGAGGAAATGGCATGAGAGCGCCGGAGCAGCTGGGGCCTTACCGCTATGAGCAGTCGGATACCTGCTTTCCCCTGGGGCAGGACAGTCTGGTCCTGGCCTCCTTTGCCACCCTGCGGCGGGGGGATCGGGTGTGCGACCTGGGCTGCGGCGCGGGAGCCCTGCTCCTGCTGCTGGCGGCCCGGCAATCCACATTGACCCTGTCCGGTGTGGAAATCTCCCCCGAGGACAGCGCTCTGGCCCGCAAAAATCTGACAGAAAACGGTCTGACAGGGGAAATTTACACCGGCGATCTCCGCCAGGTGTGCAAAACGTTATCTGCGGGAGGGTTCTCTCTTGTGATCTCCAACCCGCCCTATTTCAAGGCGGGCAGCGGGGGAGACGGCGGGGCGGCCCGCATGGAGGAGGCCACTTTGACCGACTGGTGCGCCGCTGCCGGACGGCTGGTGAAAAACGGCGGGCGGTTTGCTCTGGTCCACCGGCCGGAACGGCTGGCGGAGCTCTTTGCCGCCCTGCAGGGCGGCGGTCTGGAGCCCAAACGGCTCCAACTGATCCAGCATGACGCCGACACGCCCCCCTCTGCCGTTCTGGTGGAGGCGGTGCGCCAGGGCAGGCCGGGACTGGAGGTCCTGCCCACACTACTGATGAACCGGAGGTAATCCTATGGCCGGCATTTTATATCTGGTACCCACCCCCATCGGCAATTTGGGGGACATTTCCCAGCGCATCGCGGACACTCTGGAGTCGGTGGACTTTATTGCTGCCGAGGACACCCGGGTGACCCTCAAGCTGCTCAATCACCTGGGGCTGAAAAAGCCCCTCATCTCCTACTACCGCCACAACACCGAGGCGGGGGGACAGGCGGTGCTGGGCCGCCTGCTGGCGGGGGAGAGCTGCGCCCTGGTTACCGACGCGGGCACCCCAGCGGTGTCCGACCCCGGCGAGGACCTGGTGCGGCTGTGTGCCCAGAGCGGGGTGGAGGTGGTGGCCATTCCCGGCCCCTGCGCCCTCATCACCGCTCTGTCGGTGTCCGGCCTGCCCACCGGCCGCTTTACCTTTGAGGGCTTTCTGGCCATGAACAAGAAAAACCGCCGCGCCCACCTGGAGGAGCTCCGGCAGGAACAGCGGACCATGATCTTCTATGAGGCCCCCCATAAGCTGAATGCCACCCTGGCCGACCTGGCGGAGGTGTTTGGACCGGACCGGCGGATCTCCCTGTGCCGGGAGCTGACCAAGCTCCACGAGGAGGTGCGCCGCACCACTCTGGGGGAGGCGGTGACCTGGTATGAGGAAAATCCGCCCCGGGGAGAGTTTGTCCTGGTGGTGGAGGGGGCGGCGGAGAGCGCCAAAGAGACCCCCACCCTGGAGCAGGGCCTGGAGCGGGTGGCCCAGCTGCGGACCGAAGGGCTGTCCCTGAAGGATGCCGCCCGGCAGGCCGCCAAGGAGACCGGTTTGCCTAAGAATGAGCTGTACGGCAGGGCGATGAATGAAAAAACGCCGTTATGCTAATGAGAGGAATTGAATATTACAAAACGTATTTTTTGGAGGCGTTCCAAAAATGCTGAATCAGCAAAAAAACGGTCGAATCGCCGGGAAAACAGGGAAAAAGATGGGAAAAAACAGCACAAAATTGCAGGAATCTTTTAACCTGTGTTAATTGTATAATTATTAACAGTAATGGAAAAAGAAAGGGACTCCCCGGCGAAAACGCCAGAGGAGTCCCTCTTTCTTTCAACTCGGATTACTTCAGCTGAAGCTCACGAATGCAGTTGGTGCAGACGTTCTTGCCCTTGAAGTTGATGACATCCTTTGCGTCATCGCAGAAAATGCAGGCAGGCTGATACTTTTTCAGCACAATGGAAGCACCGTCCACATAGATCTCCAGAGAGTCCTTCTCTGCGATATCCAGTGTGCGGCGGAGCTCGATGGGCAGAACGATGCGGCCCAATTCATCTACTTTACGTACGATCCCGGTTGACTTCATAAATGCTACTTCCTTTCCCTATTAGTTTCCAATTATTCCCTTCATTAACTAGAAACTGACACAATTATAACACAACGTATTGTTCTGTCAAGCAATGTTACAAAAACTTCATATATTATCTGCCATTTTTCGCCTTGGAATTGGGTATCTTTTCCGAAGCTGGATCGTATAGATAGTCTGAACTGGAAATTTGGACAGGGAAAGGGGCGGACAGCCATGGCAATGGCGGCGATCTGGACGGGCATGGTGGTGATTTCCATCCTGTGTGGGCTGGCCACGGGGAACGGTCCGGCGGTGGGAGCGGCGGCTCTGGAGGGAACCGGGGCGGCGGTGGATCTCTGTCTGGCCATGGCGGGGGTGCTCTGCCTGTGGATGGGAGTTATGGAGATCATGAAGCGCTCCGGTCTGTCGGCGGGTCTGTCCCGGCTGCTGCGCCCGCTGCTGGGGCGGCTCTATCCGGAGTTTGCCCGGGACCGGGAGGTAATGGATTGTATTTCCGCCAATGTGTCGGCCAATCTGCTGGGGCTGGGCAATGCCGCCACTCCTTTGGGCATTCAGGCCGCCCAGAAGATGAGCCGCCGCAGGCCGGGGGTGGCCTGCGACGGGATGTGTATGCTGGTGGTGTGCAACACCGCCTCCATCCAGCTGATCCCCACCACTGTGGCAGGGGTGCGGCTGGCCGCAGGATGTGAGACCCCTTTTGATATTCTGCCGGCGGTGTGGCTGGCCTCCGCCATTTCGGTGTGCGTGGGTATCCTGGCGGCCAAGGTGCTGGCCCGGCTGTGGAGGGACTGAGCATGGATACCTTTTTCACCATGCTGGTGCCCCTCATCATTGGAGTGGTGGCCCTGTGGGGTATGGCCCGGAAGGTGGACGTCTACAGCGCTCTGCTCTCGGGGGCCGGGGAGGGGCTGAGCGTGCTCATCCGCATTGTTCCGGCTCTGGTTGGGCTGTTGACGGCGGTCTATATGCTCCGGGCTTCCGGAGCACTGGAGCTGGCCGCCGATGCTTTGGCTCCCTTACTTACTGCCGTGGGCATCCCGCCGGAGACGGTGGGCCTGATGCTGGTGCGGCCGGTGAGTGGCTCCGCCGCCCTGGGTGTGGGAGCGGAGCTGATCTCCACCTATGGACCCGACTCGGAGATTGGCCGCACTGCTGCCGTGATGCTGGGGTCTACCGAAACTACCTTTTATACCATCGCCGTGTACTTCGGGGCGGCGGGCATCGTCAAAACCCGCTATGCCGTCCCCGCCGCTCTGTGCGCCGACCTGGCGGGCTTTCTGGCTGCCGCCTGGGCGGTGCGGCTGATCTTCTGAGACAAAAAACCGGGACCCGCTGCTTGAGCAGCGGGTCCCGGCCTGTTTACAGGGAAAAATCTTCGTCTTTCAGTTTATCCAGATTGAGCGTCACCGGCGGGGTAGGTACCCGCTTCAGCGGATCATACCGGAAGGCCCGGCAGCTGCCCCCAGGGGAGACCACACCCTTCTTGACGCAGAGGATCTGCTCCTCGTCCAGCTGAGTGCCCCGTTGACAGTAGCAGCAGCGGGGTTCGATATCCTTTTGGAACAGCATGGAATCCCTCCTGTCCTTGTATAAATTCAGTACCAATCATTATACCACGGGCTTGCGGCGTTTGCCAAGGCTTTTTCGTGAACCCAGGGCTGCCGCCAGCAGAAAGCCCAGAAAGATCATCCAGGCGGCCAGGATGGAGGCGGTGAGGGCGCCGTGAAACTCCATACCGGCGATGCCGGCCACCTGATCGGCCAGGTAATTGGAGACGGGGGCGTTGAGGGGGACAAAATGGACCAGAATGCCGATAAAAAGGGCGGACAGACCGCCGTGGAGCAGCTTGCCTACCAGGTAGGTGCCCACCGAAAGACCGCTGCCCCCGATGAAGGAGAGCACCTGACAGTGGACCGAGATACCTGCCCAGCCCAGCATAAAGGCTGCCATGGTCAACCGGCTGCTGAGGGCGCCTCCCTCCGACAGGGTGGACACCCCGGAGGAGATCTCCAGCGCGCCGGTGAGCAGCCGCTGGGCCCATTCCGGCGTCAGGCCAAAGGGGGCCAGCACGGTGCCCAGCGCCTGGGCCAGGCCGGGCAGAAAGCCGGAGCGGATAAGCAGCTGGATGACCACCGTAAAGAACACCACAAAGGCGCAGATATTTAAGGTAGAGAGAAAGGCGCTTTTCACCGAGCCGGTAAAGGCGGTGGAAAAGCGCTGGGCCTGAAACTGGGGCGCGGGACGGGTGGATTTCCCTCTGCCGCTGTCCTCGCCGGCCTTGTAGAAGCGGAAGAGCAGCCCCACACATACCGAGGCCATGGCATGGGCCAGGTAGAGAAGGACTCCCACCGTACTGCTGGCGAAGATGCCTGCCCCCACCACGCCCAGGATAAAAGCCGGGCCGGAGTTGTTGCAGAAGGCCAGCAGCCGCTCCGCCTCGGTGCGGGTACACATCCCTTTTTCATAGAGGCTGATGGCGGTCTTGGCCCCCACCGGATAGCCTCCCACAAAACCCAGGGCAAAGGCGGAGGCGCAGGCTCCGCTGACGTGGAACAGAGGGCGCATGATCCCCTCCAGCAGCCGGCCCAGGTAGCGGGCCAGGCCCAGCTCCACCACCAGGGAGGAGAGCACAAAAAAGGGAAAGAGCGAGGGGATGATCACGTTGTAGCACAGCTGGAGGCCGGTGCGGGCCGCCTCCATGGAGGGCTTGGGGTAGAGCATCAGCGCCAATGTGGCGCACAACAGAACAAGACCCAGAATCAGATCGCGGACTCTGGCTTTGGACAGCAGCCGGGACATGGCACACACCTCCTTCACAGATGGGTATGCGCCATGGGGCCAAAAGTTGCCTGTCCTCCTCAGCCGGTGCGGAACACATGGCTGAAGAGGGTGTAATCCTGCTCCAGTTTGGTCAGCAGGCGGTAGGAGCCCCGGTGGAGGGTCCAGTCAATGACCACGCCCCGGAAATGGCGGAGCAGAAAATCGGCGGTCCACTCCGCCGACCAGCCGGGCAGCAGTCCGCCCTCCGCCTCCGCCTGGGCCAGGCAGCCGGCCATGGCCCGGAGGGTGAACCGGCTGGAGTCCATGGAGGAAGTGTCGTCGGGGGCGTCCAGACGCCGTTGATAATACCGGGCCACCAGCTCCCAGCCCAGGTTTTCCAAAAATTCCGCATAGTTGGTCATGAGCCGCCACAGGCGGCGGGCGGGGGGATCGTCCTCATGGCCTGCCAGGCACTGCTCCAGATAGGTGTCCAGGGGGGCGAAACCCCGGGAGAGCAGATCCTCCTTGGAGCGGAAGTGGTGGTAGAAGGCGCCGGTCGTAATCCCCGCCTGCTGGCAGATTTCCCGGATGGATACCTTGTCAAAGCTCTGCTTTCGGGACAGATCCATGGCGGCCTGCAAAATGGCCTGTTCGGTCTGCCTGGCCTGCTCTTTTCTGCGGGTCCGATAGTCCTCCATTGGCTTCCACCTCTTGACAGCAGCGGCTCTTTGCCGCTATAATTTAAGTAGTCACATAACGACGTTATGTCAGTTTCGCAATATTGATTATAGGGTAGGATGATCAACTTGTCAAACGTACAGAAGATCGCGCTGCTTACCGATTCCACCGCCGACCTGTCCCCTGCGCTGCGGGCGGATAAGCCCATCTATACGGTGCCGCTGAAGATCGTCTGCGACGACGGAGAATACTCCGACGGAGTGGACATCTTTGCCAAGGATGTGTATGACCGCCTCCATCGGGGAGAGCTGCCCCGCACCTCTCTGCCCGACGGCGGCAGCATCAGCGACACCCTGGACCGCATCAAGGCCGACGGCTATGAAAAGGTGCTGGCCGTCATGCTCTCCTCCGGGCTGTCGGGCACCTATAATATGGTGCGCCTCCAGGCGGAGACCCGGAAGGACCTGGACATTGCCGTGTTCGACTCCAAAAGCGGCTCCCTGGGTATGGGGATCATGGTGCTCCAGCTGTGGGAGGACATTCTGGCCGGGGTGGACTGGGATACTTTGGTGAGCCACCGGGTACCCAAGCTGATCGAAAATACCTTCCCCTTCTTCTCGGTGGACACCCTGGAATACCTGAGCAAGGGCGGGCGTATTGGAAAGGTGGCCGCCTTTGCCGGTACCCTGCTGAGCATCAAACCGGTGATTTCCTTTGCCTCCGACGGCCAGCTTCAGAGCGTGGCCAAGGTGCGGGGCCGCCGGCAGGTTCAGGACAAAATCCTGGAGCTGATGGAACAGCACATCCGGCCCGGCGTCCGGTACAACCTGGGCATTGCCAACGGCGGCGCACCCGAGGAGATGGCGGAATTTGCCGTTCGGATGAAGGAGCGTTTCCCCGACGCTGTGCATATGTGGGAGGGCGAGATTGACGCCACCCTCAGCGTGTACATCGGCGACGGTGTGCTGGGAGGCGGCATCCAGCTCCTGGAGGATTGACAAGTGCAAAAAAGCCTGCTGCTGCGGCAGCAGGCTTTTTTTATGGTTTTCAGGCCTGGTCCGGGGGCCCCAGGCGCTTGTGGATGTCCCGGCGGAGCAGGGTGTAGATCACCGAGGCGATGGGTACGCTGATGAGCACACCCACCAGGCCCAGCAGGCTGCCGCCCACGGTAACGGCAGCCAGTACCCAGATACCGGGCAGCCCCAGAGAGGTGCCCACCACCCGGGGATAGATCACATTGCCCTCCACCTGCTGGAGGATGATGAGAAAAATCACGAAAATAAAGGCCTTCAGCGGGGAGACCATCAGCAGCAGGATGGCGGATACGATGGCGCCGATATAGGCGCCCGCCACCGGGATGAGGGCGGAGGCTCCCACCGTGACGCCGATGAGGGGGGCGTAATCCGGCTGGATAAAGAGCATTCCCAGGGAACACAGGCTGCCCAGGATACAGGCCTCGATACATTGACCGGTAACAAATTTGGTGAAGGTGGCGGCGGTGAGGGAGACCACGTCCGAGATGGGGCCGGCTACCTTGGCGGGAACATAGGCCTTCAGCAGCCGCCGGCACTGGCCCAGCAGTTTGTCCCGGCCGGAAAGCATATAGATGGAAAAGACCAGGGCCAGCACGCCGGTGACCAGAATGGAGACCAGACCGGTGGTGAACTCCACCAGCCGGGGACCCAGGTTGGACAGGATGTTCAGGGCGTTTTTGAGCACACCCTCCAGGGTGGTGTTCAGGCTGGACAGGTCCAGCTGCTCCATGTCCAGGTGCAGGTATTCCAGCAGCTGGTTGATGGAGTTCTGGGCGTTGGTGATGTAGCCGCCCAGATTGAGCACAAAGGTCTGGATGCTCTCCACCAGCTTGGGCAGCACGAAGGAGAACAACGCCACGATCAGGAGGATGAGGGCCAGATAGGCGGTAAGCACCGCCAGCGGGCGGGCGGCCCCCCGGGCGGGGGTTTTGTCCAGCCCCCGGCTGTACAGCCGGTAAAAGAACTGACAGGGCCGGTTGAGGATAAAGGCCAGACAGAAGCCGATGATCAGCGGCTTAAAGACCGCCAGTAAAGTGCCCAGCACACCGCCGATCACATCCAGACGGGCCAGGACCATAACCAGCAGGACTGCGTATGTAATAATGAGCAGGATACTGCGGAAGAGTTTCTTATCCATGTGAAACCTCGATTTCTTTACAGGAACTGGTGACTCCACTATAGCACCCTCGCCGCATACCGTCAACGGGAAAGCAGGATCTTTAAGAAAATTTAATTAGCGGCCGAATCAAATGCGGCCGGAAGATTTTGCTTGACAAACAAAGTGAGATTTCGTATAATCTAGTAAACAGATAGGAATTAAGTAGATTCCAGAAAGGAGCCACCGATGTCTGAAAAATTTGTCTACGCCGATCATGCGGCTACTACAGCCGTTACCGATACCGCTCTTGCCGCCATGCTGCCCCACTTTACCCGGGATTATGGCAATCCCTCCAGCCTGTACCGCTTTGCCCAGGAGGGCAAGACCCATCTGGAGGAAGCCCGGGCTCAGGTGGCCGCCTGTCTGAACGCAAAGCCGGAAGAAGTCTATTTTACCTCCGGCGGCACCGAGGCCGACAACTGGGCCCTGCGGGGGGTGGCCGAACTGATGGCCCTCAAGGGCAAAAAGACCGGCCATATCATCACTACCGCCATTGAACACCACGCCATCCTCCACACTGCCCAGTGGTTGGAGAAGCGGGGCTATGAGGTGACCTACCTGCCGGTGGACGGGGACGGTCTGGTGGACCCCGCCAACCTGGAACAGGCCATCCGGCCGGACACCATCCTGATCTCCGTCATGGCCGCCAACAACGAGATCGGCACCATCCAGCCCATTGCGGAGATCGGCGCCATTGCCAGAGCCCATAAGGTGCTGTTCCACACCGACGCCGTCCAGGCGGTGGGCCACATCCCGGTGGATGTGGAGGCGTGGAATGTGGACCTGCTCTCCCTGTCCGGCCATAAGTTCGGCGGACCCAAGGGGATCGGGGCCCTGTATATGAAAAAGCCCCTCCGGCTGCCCGCCCTTATCCAGGGCGGCGGACAGGAGAAGGGCCGCCGCTCCGGCACTGAGAATGTGCCCGGCGCCGTCGGTATGGCTGCCGCTTTGAAGGAGGCGGTGGACCACCTGGCCCAGGAGTCGGCTCGGCTGTCCGCCCTGCGGGACAAGCTCATCGCCGGCCTGTCCGTACTGCCCTATACCCGCCTCACCGGCCATCCGGTGAAGCGGCTGCCCGGTACCGCCTCTTTTGTCTTTGAAGGTGTGGAGGGTGAGGCCCTGTTGCTCCATCTGGACGCCAAGGGGATCTGTGCCTCCTCCGGTTCGGCCTGTTCCTCCGCCTCTCTGGACCCCTCCCATGTGCTGCTGTCCATCGGGCTACCTCACGCCATTGCCCACGGGTCCCTGCGGCTCTCCCTGGGAGCGGAGAATACGGAGGAGGACGTGGACTATATCCTGAAAGAAGTACCCGCCGTGGTAGCCTACCTGCGGGAGATGTCCCCGGTGTGGGACAAGGAAGCCCAGAAACCCACCTGGGAACTGTAATTGGAAAGGAGCAACTACAATGCTGTATTCAGATAAAGTGATGGACCATTTTGAGCATCCCCGCAACGTGGGAGAGATCGAGAACGCCGATGGGGTAGGCCAGGTGGGCAACCCCAAGTGCGGCGACATCATGAAGATGTACCTGAAGATGGACGGCGACATCATTACCGACGTGAAGTTTAAGACCTTTGGCTGTGGTTCCGCCATCGCTACCTCCTCCATGGCCACCGAGATGATCAAGGGCAAGACCATTGCCGAGGCCATGACCCTTACCAATGCCGCCGTGGCAGAGGCTCTGGACGGGCTGCCCGCCCACAAGATGCACTGTTCCGTGCTGGCGGAGGAGGCCATCAAGGCGGCGCTGGCCGACTACTATCAGAAGAAGGGAGAGCCGGTGCCCGAGTCCCTTAAACTGCCCTGCGACTGTGAGGAGGGGCACTGCTGCTCCTCCTGCGGATAACGAAGAAGTCCTGCCGTGAAAACGGCAGGACTTCTTTTATGCGGGCGGGGGAAGCTGGGGCTCCGTCTCCGCCTTGGGCGGGGGAGCCAGCTGGAAGGTGACGGTGGCCTTGAACAGGTCGCCGTCGATGCTCAGATCGAACTGTCCGTGCTGCAGCTCGGTAAGGCTGCGGGCAATGGACAGCCCCAGGCCGGAGCCGTCGGTGGTGCGGGAGGTGTCTCCCCGGACGAAACGCTCCATCAGCTGCTCTGGGGGGATGTTGAGCTGCTGCCGGGAGATGTTTTTCACCGAGAATACGGCGCTGTTATCCCGGCGGGTGATCTCCAGATAGACCCGGGTGCCCTCCAGGGCGTACTTGTTGCAGTTGGACAGCAGGTTGTCGATGACCCGCCACAGGTGGTGGCCGTCCGCCATGATCCACACCTCTTCCTCCGGGTAGAGGGTGACCACCGCCAGATTACTCTGGGTAAATCGCTCCTCAAATTCTCCCAGGGCCTGCTGGACCAGCTGCACCATGCCCAGCCGTTCCAGATGGACGGGCAGGGTGCCGGTGGAGGCTTTGGAGGCCTCCACCAGATCCTCGGTCAGCTTTTTCAGCCGCTGGCTTTTCCGGGTGAGTACCTCAATATAGGACTGGACCTGGGGGTTGTCAATGGGCTGCTTTTTCAGCAGATCCACATAGTTGATAATGGAGGTCAGGGGGGTTTTCAGGTCGTGGGATACGTTGGTGATGAGCTCCGCCCGGAAACGTTCGCTGCGGATGCGCTCATCCACTGCCTGGCTAATGGTGCCGCCCAGGTCGTTGAGCTGCTTGGCGTGCTGGGCCAGGTCGTGGTACAGGCCCCTGGTGTCGATCTTAAAGCTGGGATCTGCGCCCAGAATGTGGTCGGTGCCCTGGCGGACCCGGTGCCACTGGATGGCCCACCGGCACAGCAGCCACAGCACCAGGCCCTGGTAGACCGGAACAAGCACTATGGTGAGGGCGGTGAGGTAGGTACCCACCAGATAGAGCAGAAAGAGCACGATGACCCGCCCGGTCAGGGGCCAGCTGTGGGCGGCGTTGCGGATCGCCCGGCCCAGTACCTGGATCAGCCGCCAAACAAGGGTGTTGGTCCACAGGGTTTTGGTGCGGATGCGGGTCATAAGGGTGAGCAGGGAGGAGAGCAGACACAGACCCACCCCGCTGGAGACGAGGGCCAGCCCCACCACCACATCGGTGGACGGGCCGTTGGAGTTAAGGGCCACTGTCATGGGATCGCCGCCGGTCAGCAGCAGGATGATGATCCAGAGTTCCAGCAGCACCAGCAGGTCCAGAGGAATACGGTCAAACCGGCTGGGGACGATATCCTCTCTGCCGGGACGGCGTCCCACCACCCGGCACAAAAAGACACAGGTCAGCACACAGGATACATCCAGCACCACGGTGAGCACCGCCAGAGCGGGCAGATACCGGGCATATTCGCTGAAATCCTGAGAGCTGTCCCAGAACTCGTCGTGGACCGACAGGGGATAGGCCACGCCGTATTCAATGGCCAGATCCATATAGAGCAGGCGGCTGTCCTGGGCCTGGTTGTAGTCCCAGGAGTTTCCGTTAAAGGTGTAGCCGTATTGAGCTGCCAGGGCGGCGTCGGTAGGGGTGAGCAGCTGCTCGGTGCCGTTGTCCAGCACCACATAGAGCAGATAAAACTGCTTTTCTCCGTTCCATACAAAGTAATCCTTCCGGCGCTCGCCGCCGTCGTTGTAGGTGACGTCAATGGAATCCCGCAGGACGGTATGGACGCTGCTCTCCACCGTTTTTCCGTCCTCCAGATTGGAGTAGACCAATGCGCCGGTGTCATTGCGCCGGATGGTAAAGCAGAAATTGGTGCGCTCGCTGTCCAGCGCATATTCCAGGTCGCTGAGGCGCTGTTGGTCCAGGTAGGACAGCGGAGCCTCCCAGGCCTGATACTGGAGCAATCGGGCCAGTTCTTCCACCTGCACCATGCGGTTGCTCATGTATTGGGCGCAGGAGTTGCTGGAGTAGTAGCCTACGCCGGTCCACAGGGTGTCCCACTGGGAGAGGATAAACAGGGTGGCCCAGAAGCCCCCAACGCCGGTGCCCAGGGCCAGAAGGAAGGCGATCGCCTTCACCGCCAGCCGGGTCCCCAGTTTTTTCATGGTGTTTCCCCCTCCTTTTGAATGGGTCAAAGCTTTTCCATCTTGTAGCCCAGCCCCCACACCACTTTAATGTATCTGGGGTTGGCCGGATCGATCTCGATTTTTTCTCTCAGGTGACGGATATGGACTGCCACGGTGTTCTCCGAACCCAGGGAGGGATCGTTCCATACCAGTTCGTAGATCTGGCTGGTGGAAAAGACCCGGCCGGGATTTTTCAGCAGCAGAAGGAGAATATTGTACTCCAAGGGGGTCAGGTTCACCCGGTCCCCATCCACGGTGACCGACTTGGCGCTGTCGTCCAGGGCAATGCCGCCGTTGGTGAGCAGTTGAGTGTTTTCGCTGGTGCCGCTTTTGCCGCCCAGGCTGGTATACCGCCGCAGCTGGCTCTTCACCCGGGCGATGACCTCAATGGGGTTGAAGGGCTTTGTGATGTAGTCGTCGGCGCCGATGTTCAGCCCCAGCACCTTGTCGGAGTCCTCACTCCTGGCGGTGAGCAGGATAATGGGAACGTTAAACTTTTCCCGCAGCTTGGCGGTAGCCCGGATGCCGTCCAGGCCGGGCATCATGATGTCCATCAGGATCAGGTCCACCGGCTGGGCCTCCGCCGCCTTGACGGCCTCCAGCCCGTCGTAGGCCTTGACGGTGCGGTAACCTTCACTGGTCAGATAGATATCCAGGGCAGAAACAATGTCGCGGTCGTCATCACAGACGAGAATGGTATACATAGGCTCACCTCGTATGCTGTAAAGAATAGCAGACGTCTTTTAAGGGCGGAACGGGAATTTGTTTAAAAAGCCTTTAAGAGCGTCCGGTCTGATGTGTGTTGTATCTCATTGTACCTCCAACCGCCGGTAAAAGCAAATGCAGGGGTAAATGGCCTCTTCTTCTCTTTCAATGAAGAGGAAAAAACTGTGAAAAATGGTATCATGACGTAAAAAGGACTTGCGGATTGGGAGACGGACGGATATAATGATGAATAAACGCATATTGCGGCGTCCCTGCTGTGCCGTGAAGCGGCCGGCGGGGCTCGCCGTCTTTTTGTGGCTGCGGAAGGAGGCGGGCAACGATGGTGCTCCGGATGGAGAATGGCGACGCCTGGGCGCTGCTCGCCCGTCTGATCAGGGAGAACTTTGGCCGGACGGAACTGCCCCGGGTGGCCCGCATGGAGTCGGGGAAGCCCTGGTTTCCGGATGTGCCCGGCCTGCACTTCAACTTGAGCCACAGCGGCGGCCTGGCCCTGTGCGGGGCAGATGAGGCTCCGCTGGGGGTGGATGTGGAGCGGGTGCGGCCCCGGCGGGCAGGATTGGCCCGTTATGTCCTCTCGGAGAAGGAATTTGTCTGGTTCCAGGACCGGGGGGGAGACTGGGGAAGCCTGTATACCCTGTGGACCCTGAAGGAGGCCAAGGTCAAGTGCCTGGGGACCGGCCTGCGTCAGGCCCCCCGGACCATTGGCGTGCCTCTGCTGGAGCCGGGACAGACGGGGGAACAAGAGGGCCTGCGCTTTGGGGCCTACGCCGGTCCGGACTGGCGGGCGGCGGTGTGTACCGCTGGAAAAGAGCCCCTGCCCCGGCAGGTCTGGGCGGGAAAGTGACAATCTGTTTCTTTTTCTTAATATCTTTTTAAGAAACAGGCTCTGATTTTCTAAAAGAACACCCGCTATACTTGACCATGAGAAAGAGTATCGTGAGGAGGGAGCAGCGTGAATATCCTGATCGTAACGGGTAAGTTCGGCATGGGCCACTGGTCGGCCTCCATGTCCCTGCGTCAGCAGCTGCTGCGGGCTTTCCCGGAAGCACAGGTGGAGGTCATGGACCTGATCGCCTATACCAACCACAACTCCGAGTCCATGTACAAGTGGTTCAATGTCCTGGTGACCCGGGGCAGCGGACTGTTCAACCTTTATTATAAGTTTACCCAGAACAAGGATTCCGACGAACGGCCCCTGAATGATGAGCAGTGCCCCGACCGGGTGGAGGAGCTCTTCGAGCGCAAGCGGCCCGATGTGATTATCGCCACTCATCCCATCTGTGCCCGCATTGTGGCCCGCTGGAAGAAGGAGACGGGGAGCAGCCTGCCCATGGTGACCTGCGTCACCGACCTGACCAGCCATTCCGAGTGGATCCACCGGGTTACCGACTGCTATCTGGTGGGTACCGAGGAGATCAGGGAGCGGCTGGCGGCCAAGGGGGTCAGCCGGGACATCATCTATGTCACCGGAATTCCCGTCCGGGCGGAGTTCAAGCTGCCCGTCCACCGGGGCGACCGAAAGGAACGCAACCTGCTCATTATGGGCGGCGGCCTGGGCATGATGCCCCGGAAGGATTCCTTCTATGAGGCGCTGGACACCATGCCCGGCGTACATACCACCATCATTACCGGCCGCAACCAGAAGCTGTACGACCGGCTGGTCAACAAATATGAGAACATCCGGGTGATCGGCTTTACCGACCGGGTCTATGAATATATGGCCTGGGCCGACCTGGTGCTCACCAAGCCCGGCGGCATCACCATGTTTGAGAGCATTTTCTCCGAACTGCCCATTCTGGCCTGGGAGCCTTTCCTGGAGCAAGAAAAGAACAACGCCCGTTTCCTGGTGAAGCGGGGAATGGGCCGGGTGGCGGCCAAGGAACCCGACGAGTGTCTGACCGCCATTCGGGAACTGATCTATGACGACTATACGCTGGCCGATATGTCGGCCAAAATGCACGCATTGAAAGAACAGCTGGAGCAGGAGAGCCTGACCCATATCCTGGCCCGGCTGACTGCGGGAAAAGGGGTGTGTGCCTGATGGACAAACGGAAGAGCTTGGTCGGTATCGGGCTGATCCTGGCTCTCATGGCCTTTACCGGCTATATGCTGCTCCGGGATATGTCCTTCTCGCGGTTGGCCAGCACCCTGCGGCAGCTCAATCCCCTGTGGCTGCTGATGGGGCTGGGCATGATGTTCGTGTTTGTGGGCAGCGAGGCCCTGTGTTCCAGGATTGTTTTGGGGCGTCTGGGCCATAAGGTGCGCTACCGCCGCTGTCTGGGTTATTCCTTTGTGGGCTTTTATGTCAGTTCCATTACCCCCTCCTCTACCGGCGGTCAGCCGGCTCAGGTCTACTATATGTCCAAGGACAATATCCCGGCGGCCCACGGCGCGCTGAATATGATGCTCATCGCGGTGTGTTATCAGGCGGTGGTCATCGTCTATGCTCTGGCGGCGGCCCTGACCCACTTTTATCTGGTGCAGAATCTGGGGAGCGGTCTGGGACTGCTGCTGCTCTACGGTGTGGTGGTCAACGGAAGCCTGACGGTGGGAATGCTCTCCCTCATGTTCCTGCCCAACGCTGCCCGCAAGCTTACCGGCGGCGTGCTCAAGCTGCTGGTGAAGGTGCGTATTATCCGCAATGGGGACAAGGCCCGCCAGCGGCTGGAGAAGCAGATGGAAGAGTACCACAAGGGTGCCCAGTGCGTCAAACAGAATCCGGGTATGATGGTGGGCCTGGTGCTCATCACCATCATCCAGCTCACCGCTCTCTTCTCCATTCCTGTGGCGGTATACTACGCATTCGGCCTGTCGGGCGCCAGTCCGATGGAGATCATCGCTACCCAGGCGCTGGTGACCCTGGCAGTGGCCAATCTGCCGCTGCCCGGCGCCGTGGGCGCCTCCGAGGGCGGCTTTGTGACCGCCATGGCCCTCTTCTTCGGTTCCAGCCTGGTGACGCCTGCCGTGCTGGTGTCCCGGGGCATCAGCTTCTACTCCTTCCTGGTGATCAGCGCCATTGTCGCGCTGGCGGTCCATCTGCGGACCCGCCGCCAGCGGAGAATGGAGGATTCCACCCCTTACCCTAAGCAGGCCCGGGGGCCTATCGTGACCTGAAAAACGGCGTCCTATGGACGCCGTTTTTTCCTCTTGTGCCGCCGGGCCGGGTGCATTATAATCAGGGAGAAGAACAAAGGAGGCGGGATGATGTACTATTTGGGGATCGATCTGGGCGGCACCAACGTGGCTGCCGCTGTGGTGACTGAAAACGGTGAACTTTTGGGCAAGGTCAGTCTGCCAACCCCCCGGGGTGTGCCGGCGGAACAGGTAGCCGATCAGATGGCGGCAGCCTCCCGGGCGGCGGTGGAGCAGGTGGGCCTGTCCATGGATGATATTGAGTCGGTGGGCATTGGTTCCCCCGGTACCATTGAGCCTGATACCGGCGTGATCCGGTTCTGGTCCAACCTGGACTTTTCCAATGTGCCCCTCACCGCCCTGATGGAGGAGCGGCTGAATAAAAAGATCTACCTGGAGAACGACGCCAATGCCGCCGCTCTGGGCGAATTTGCCGCCGGCGCCGGCAAGGGCAGCCAGTCCATGATCGCCATTACCCTGGGTACCGGTGTGGGCGGCGGCGCTGTCCTCAACGGCAAGCTGTATACCGGCTTCAACTACGCCGGCATGGAAGTGGGCCACTTTGTCATTGAGCACGACGGCCGGCTGTGTACCTGCGGCCGGAAGGGCTGCTTTGAGGCCTATTGCTCCGCCACCGCCCTCATCAAACGGACCCGTGAGGTAATGGAGGCTTGTCCCGGCTCCAAGCTGTGGGAGGTGGCCGGGGCCCTGGAGGCGGTTAATGGCCGCACGCCCTTTGACGCCGCCGCCCTGGGGGACGCCGCCGCCGGGCTGGTCATTGACGAGTATGTTGATTATCTGGGCTGCGGCGTGGCCAGCCTGGTGAACATCTTCCAGCCGGAGGTGTTCTGCATCGGCGGTGGACCCTCCGCTCAGGGGGAGACGCTGATGGCTCCCGTGCGCTACATCCTGAATCGGGAGGACTACGCCCGCAACAGCGTCCACCGTACCCGGCTGGTGCGGGCGGCTCTGGGCAACGACGCCGGTATCATCGGCGCGGCCCTGCTGCCCCTTTTCCGATAAACCCAAACAGGGCCCGCCGGACGGCGGGCCCTGTGCTTTTGGGGCGGCTTACTCCACCGGCTCATAGCCGTCGCAGCAGTCGGGCGCCTCCTGCTCCTCTTCCACCGCCGGACGGGGAAAGGCCAGCAGGGACAGGCCGAACAGCCCCGCCGCTCCCAGGGCTATGACCTGGAGCCGGTGCTCCTCCAGCCAGGGACGGCGCTCCTCCAGAGCAGGCAACTTGAGGGCGCCCGCGTACAGCAGAGCCGCGCCGCCGCCGCACAGTGCCAGCCGGAGCAGGACGTGCATCTTGTCTGAAATGGGCTCCATGGATACCCCTCCTTTGATTCCAGTATAGCGGAGAAGGAGGGGCTCCATGCCCCTGACTTAAGAAATTGTGGAGAATTGGTTAAGATTTATCCGGCGGCCTTGTATGCGCTGAAAAAATCGGCTATAATGTGACAAGATTTTGGAAATTGTCCGTCCTGAGGACGGAATTTACAGTATTGAGGGCGACTACATGAAAGGCAAGCAGAAACAGCATCCATCTCCCCAGCCCGTCCCCCGTCCTCGCCGGGATGTGCCCCGGGTGAGCGCCGACCCCAATCTGGGCCTGACCATGGTCCAGGTGCGGGAGCGCCAGCAGAACGGCTGGGCCAACGATCCGGTGGAATCCCCCACCATGACCGTGGGCCAGATCGTGCGGGCCAACGTTTTTACCTTCTTCAATTTCATCTTTGTGGTGCTGGCCGCTCTGCTGATCTTTGTAGGGTCGGTACAGGACCTGCTGTTCCTGCTCATCGCCATGGCCAATACCGGCATTGGCATTTTGCAGCAGCTGCGCTCCAAGCAGACCATTGACAAGCTGAACCTGCTGGCGGCGCCCCGGGCCAATGTGGTGCGGGAGGGGCAGCTGGGCTCGGTGCCCGCCTCCCATCTGGTGCGGGACGACGTGGCTGAGCTGGCCTCCGGAGACCAGATACCCGCCGACGCCACGGTGCTGGCCGGTCAGATCCAGGTCAACGAGGCCCTCATTACCGGCGAGGCCGATGCCATCATCAAGCGGCCGGGAGACGCCCTGCTCTCCGGTTCCTTTGTGGTGGCGGGACGCTGCCGGGCCCGGCTGGACCGGGTGGGGGCCGACTCCTACGCCGCCCGCCTTACCCTGGAGGCCAAAAAGGACGTCACGGTGGGCAAGAGCGAGATGATGTCCTCTCTGGACAAGCTGATCCGGGTCATCGGTATCCTGCTCATCCCCATCGGCATTGCCCTCTTTGCCAAGGAATTTTTCATCGTGGGCCGCACCTTCCAGGAGACGGTGGTGTCCACGGTGGCCGCCCTCATCGGCATGATCCCCGAGGGCCTCTACCTGCTGACCAGCGTGGCCCTGGCAGTGAGCATGATCCGGCTGGCCCAGGGCAAGGTGCTGGCCCAGGATATGAACTGCATCGAGACCCTGGCACGGGTGGATGTGCTGTGTGTGGACAAGACAGGCACCATCACCGAACCCCGGATGGAGGTGGGGGAGGTGGTGTACCTGGACCCGGAGAAGTACGCCGAGACCGAGGTCACCGAGATCCTCAACGCCTTTTATCAGGTTTCCGAGGCGGACAACGATACTGCCCGGGCCATGCAAAAGAAGTTCCACGGCCGGTCGGCCTGGCACGCGGAAAAGACCATCCCCTTCACCTCCGCCACCAAGTGGAGCGCCGCCGTCTTTCCCGGCCACGGCGCCTATCTGGTGGGCGCTCCCGAGTTCATCCTGGGGCCCCGGTACGGGGATCTGAAGGAGCAGGTGGACCCCTGGTCCGCCAAGGGCTACCGGGTGCTGTTGGCCGCAGAATACCAGGGGATGCCCGACCAGAAGGGGCTGGACCCCCGGCGGGTGTGCCCCATGGCCCTGGTGCTGCTGTCCAACCGGGTGCGGGAATCGGCGCCCAAGACCTTCCAGTTCTTTGCCGAGCAGAAGGTGGCCGTTAAGGTCATTTCCGGCGATAACCCGGTGACGGTGGCCGAGGTGGCCCGTCAGGCGGGCATCCAGGGGGCGGACCGCTATGTGGACGCCGCCACCCTCCACTCCGATGCCGACATGGACCGGGCGGTGCGGGAATTTACCGTGTTCGGCCGGGTCACCCCCGACCAGAAGCGCAAGCTGGTCCAGGCCCTTCAGCGGGCGGGCCACACCGTGGCCATGACCGGCGACGGCGTCAACGACGTGCTGGCCCTGAAGGACGCCGACTGCGGCATTGCCATGGCCTCCGGCGCGGAGGCCGCCTGCCACGCCGCCCAGCTGGTGCTCCTCAACTCCGACTTTGCCGCCATGCCCAAGGTGGTGGCCGAGGGCCGGCGGGTCATCAACAACATCCAGCGGGCTGCCGCCCTCTATCTGGTGAAAAACATCTTCTCCTTCTTCCTGTCCATCATCTCCCTGTTCGCCACCTTCCCCTACCCGGTGACCCCGCTGCAGATCTCCTTCCTCAGCGCCGTCACCATCGGCGTGCCCTCCCTCTTCCTGGCTCTGGAGCCCAACCACGCCCTGGTAAAGGGAAAATTTCTTACCAACGTGTTCCGGGCAGCCCTGCCCGGCGGCCTTACCGACCTGATCATCGTGCTGGGGCTGGAGGCCTTCTATCTGGTGTTCGGCTTCACCACCGACGAGCTGTCCACCATGTCCACCATTCTGCTGGTGGTCATCGGCCTGCTGGTGCTCTATCAGGTATGTAAGCCCTTCGACTGGAAGCGGCGGGTGCTGATGATCGCCATGAGCGCCTCCTCCGCGGTGGCCATCATCTGGTTCGGGGCCAGCTTTGGCCTGAGCCAGCTGACGATTCAGTCCTTCCTGGTGCTGGTGGTGTTCCTGTGCCTGTCCTACCCGGTGATGAACGTGCTGCTGAAGGTATGTCAGTACGGCGCCCTGCTGTGGGACAAGGCCAGACATATGAGGCGCCGCACATGAGTCTGACGGTACGGCCCTACCGTCCGTCGGACTGCCCCATTCTGGCGGAGCTCTTTTATCAGACGGTTCATGGAGTGTGCGGACAGGACTACACCCCGGAGCAGCTGGATGCCTGGGCCGACGGACAGGTGGATCTGGCGGCCTGGGATGCCTCCTTTCAGGCCCACACTACTTTGGTGGCGGAGTGGGACGGGATGGTGGCTGGCTTTGCCGATCTGGCCGACGACGGCTACCTGGACCGGCTCTATGTCCATAAGGATCTCCAGGGCCGGGGGATTGCCACCGCCCTGTGCGACGGCCTGCCCGGCGCCCGGCTGACCCATGCTTCTCTTACCGCCCGGCCCTTCTTTGAACACCGGGGCTGGCGGGTGGAGCGGGAGCAGCAGGTGGAACGCCATGGGGTCAAATTGACCAATTTTGTCATGGTATGGGAACCGCCCTGTGCGCTCATATGACAAGAAATTACCTTTACTTTTCCTCTGCGTCCTGATATAATGAGCGGAGAATTGAATCGTATCCGCAGTTGTGGCAGTGCCGCGAAAGGGGAAGCCGGTGCAAATCCGGCGCAGTCTTACCTCTACTGTAAGCGTGGACGAAGGCGCGAATACCATTGGCCCGTGGGGCTGAGAAGGTGCGCCGGAGGAGGAAACGCAAGCCAGGAGACCCGCTGCAGGGATACCGTATTGCGTAGCTCTGAGGTGGAGAGGTGCGGCATTTTTTCATTGAAAAAGGCCCTCCCCAAAGCTGGGGAGGGCCTTTTTGTGTCGAAGGAGGCGGTCTGGTGCTGGAACTATATATCCCGGTGGGGAACAAGCAGCTGCGCTGCGGCTATACCACCGGCACTTGTGCCGCCGCCGCTACAGCCGGGGCAGTCCGGTTGCTGCTTACCGGGGAGGCTTTGCCCGCAGTGCGGGTGGATACCCCTGCGGGGATCGCGGTGGAGGTTGAACTGCTGGAACAGTCCGCCGGAACCGGCTGGGCCAGCTGCGCCGTCCGGAAGGACGGCGGGGACGACCCGGATGTGACAAACGGAACCCTGATCTTCGCACGGGCGGAAAAGACCGACACCCCCGGCATCACCATCGACGGCGGTACCGGCGTGGGCCGGGTGACCCGGCCCGGACTGGACCAGCCGGTAGGCGCAGCTGCCATCAACTCCACCCCCCGGATGATGATCCGGCACCAGGCGGAGGAGGAGATGGCCAGGGCGGGCTATACCGGCGGACTGTCCATTACCATTTCGGTGCCGGAGGGAGAGACGCTGGCCGCCCACACCTTCAACCCCCGGCTGGGTATTGAAGGGGGCATCTCCATCCTGGGTACCAGCGGCATCGTCCGCCCCATGAGCGAGGCCGCCCTCATTGACTCCCTCTACCTGGAGCAGGATATAGCCAAAGCCGCAGGCGTGACCGATCTGCTGGTCACCCCCGGCAACTACGGGGATTCCTTCGCGGAGGGGACTCTGGACCTGGACCTGACCCATCGCTGCACTTGCAGCAACTATCTGGGTCACGCCATCGACCACGCTGCCGGGCTGGGCTTCCGATCCTTCCTGCTGGTGGGCCACCTGGGCAAGCTGATTAAAGTGGCGGCGGGGAACATGAACACCCACTCCAAGGTGGCCGATGGCCGGCGGGAGACCCTCACCGCCCACGCTGCCCTGGCGGGCGGGAGCCCGGCGCTGCTGAAAGCCCTCTTTGCCTGCCCTACCACCGATGCCGGGGTAGAGCTGCTGAAAGAGGACGGGCTGCTGGAGCCGGTGATGGCCTCCATCGCCCAGGCTCTGGAGGAGGTGCTGCACCACCGGGCCGGGCCCGACCTGGCCATTGAGGCGGTGTTCTTCTCCAACCAGTACGGACTGCTGGGAAAGACAACAGGGGCTGAAAACTTGCTGGCTCTGCATCAACATCAATCGTAGGGGCGACTTTTACGGCCGTCCGCCGATACAGATAGGAGTTTCGATTATGGTACATTTCATCGGCGCGGGCCCCGGTGGGGCCGATCTCATCACCGTGCGGGGAGCTAAGCTGCTGGGGGAGGCGGATGTCATCATCTATGCCGGTTCCCTGGTGAACCCCGCCCTGCTGGATTATAAAAAGGAGGGCTGCCAGGTCTATGACAGCGCCAAGATGACCCTGGAAGAGGTCATTGAGGTAATGAAGGACACCGAGGCCAGGGGGGGCACCACTGCCCGGCTCCACACCGGCGATCCCTCTCTGTACGGCGCCCACCGGGAGCAGATGGACGAGCTGGACAAACTGGGTATCTCCTACGACGTGACCCCCGGTGTGTCCTCCTTCTCGGGAGCGGCTGCTGCCCTCTGCGCGGAGTATACTCTGCCCGATGTATCACAGTCGGTTATCATTACCCGCATGGCGGGCCGTACCCCGGTGCCCGAGGGGGAGCAGCTGCGGAAGATGGCCTCCCACGGCTGCACCATGGTGCTCTTCCTGTCCACCGGCCTGCTGGAGCAGGTGGAGGAGGAGCTGATGGCGGGGGGCTATGCGCCCGATACCCCGGCGGCCATCGTGTACAAGGCCACCTGGCCGGAGGAGAAGGTGTACCGCTGCACCGTGTCCACCCTGGCGAAAACCGCCAAGGAGAACCATGTAACCAAGACGGCCCTCATTACTATCGGTTATTTTCTGGGGGATGATTACAAGCGGTCCAAGCTGTACGACCCCACCTTTACCCATGAATTCCGGGAGGCCAGCAAGTGATGGCGGCCATCATTGCCTTTACCCGGCGGGGGGCGGCTTTGGGCCGTACCCTGGCTGATGCGCTGGAGGCCACCCTCCATGTGCCTGCCCGGTTCGCCCCTGAGGTGGGGGCGGAGGCCTATGACAGCCTGGAGGGCTGGACGGAAAAAGCCTGGGCCGAGGCGGACGCCCTCCTCTTTGTGGGAGCGGCGGGCATCGCCGTCCGGGCCATTGCCCCCCATGTGAGGGATAAATTTACCGACCCCGCCGTGGTGAGCGTGGACGAGGCGGGGCGGTTTGTGATCCCCCTGCTGTCCGGTCATGTGGGAGGGGCCAATGAGCTGGCCCTGAAGGTGGCCGCCCTTACCGGCGGTCAGGCGGCGGTGTCCACCGCCACCGACGTCAACGGCCTCTTTGCTGTGGACGTGTGGGCCAGGGAGCGGGACATGGTCATTACCGACCGGGTGCTGGCCAAGGAGATCTCCGCCGCCCTGCTGGAGGGGAAGCCGGTGGGTTTTGTCAGCGACTTCGGCCACCCCTGCCCGGCGGGACTGACTCGCGGCCTGGCGGAGCTGGGGGTGTGGGTCACCTACCGGCGGGGAGAGGGGCCCTTTCTCCGCACCCTGCGGCTGGCCCCCAAGGGACTGATCCTGGGCATCGGCTGCCGGAGAGGAACTCCTATGGAGACCATCCGGGCGGCGGTGGAGGAGGCCCTGTCCGGCTATGAAGCCCAGTCGGTAACCCAGGTGGCCACCATTGATTTGAAACAGGACGAACCAGGCCTGCTGGCCTTCTGTGCCGCCCACAACCTGCCCCTGGCCGTCTTTTCGGCGGCGGAGCTGGAACAGGCGGAGGGAGCCTTCACCCCGTCTGCCTTTGTGGCCCATATCACCGGGGTGGACAACGTGTGCGAGCGGGCGGCAGTGTGTGCCGGCGGTACCATTCTGGTGCCCAAGCAGGCGAAAAACGGCGTCACCGTGGCGGTGGCGGGAAGGAAGATCCTATGAAAAAAGTAACTGTCATCGGACTGGGCCCCGGCGGAGGTGCCGACCTCACCGGCCGTGCCCGGGCCGCTTTGGAAGGGTGCGACCTGATCGTGGGCTATACCGCCTATATCGAGCTGGTCAAGCCGGATTTCCCTGAAAAAGAGGTGCTGTCCACCGGGATGCGCCGGGAGGTGGACCGCTGCCGGGCTGCCGTGGAGGCCGCTCTCACCGGCAAGGACGTGGCGGTGGTGTGCTCCGGCGACTCCGGCGTGTATGGCATGGCGGGGCTCATCTACGAGGTGGCCCAGGAGTATGACCCCATCGAGATCGAAGTGGTGCCCGGCATCACCGCCGCCTGCGGCGGCGCCGCCGTGCTGGGCGCTCCTTTGACCCACGACTTCGCGGTGATCTCCCTGTCCGATCTGCTCACCCCCTGGGAGAAGATCGAGAAGCGTTTGAGTGCTGCCGCCCAGGCGGACTTCGTGATCTGCCTCTACAACCCCTCCAGCCGGAACCGGCCCGACTATTTGCAGCGAGCCTGCGACATCCTGCTGCGGGATAAGGACCCGGAGACCGTGTGCGGCACCGTGCGCAACATCGGCCGGGAGGGTGAGGAGGGCAAGCTCCTCACCCTGGCCCAGCTGCGGGACACCCAGGTGGATATGTTCACCACCGTGTTCATCGGCAATAGCCAGACCAAGGTGCTGGGCGGTAAGATGATAACCCCCCGTGGCTACCTCCAGCGGGGGGAATAAGATGAACATCCTGCTCTTCGGCGGCACCGGCGAGGGGAGAGAGTTGGCCCAGTGGCTGCTGGATCAGAAGATTCCCACCCTGGTGTGCGTGGCCACTGAGTACGGCGAGACCCTCCTTCCCTCTGGGGCGGAGGCCCATGTGGGCCGCATGGACCGGGAGGCGATGGAGAAGCTGATGGCCTCCCGCCCCTTCACCCATGTGGTGGACGCCACCCACCCCTACGCCGTGGAGGTGACCGCCAACATCAAGGCGGCGGCGGAAGGAGCCGGACTGCCCCTCCTGCGGCTGGTGCGCCAGTCCGACGGGGAGGACCTGTGCCACAAGGCGGGAGACATGGCCGGGGCGGCGTATATGCTGGAGCGGCTGCCGGGCAACGTGCTGCTCACCACCGGCAGCAAGGAGCTGGACGCCTTTGCCAAGCCCGGCCTGGTGGAGCGGTGCTATACCCGGGTGCTGCCCATGGCGGACTCCCTGGACCGCTGCCTGAAGCTGGGCTTTCCGCCCAAAAACATCATCTGTATGCAGGGTCCCTTTTCCAAGGAGCTGAACGTGGCCCTGCTGAAGCAATATCACATCAAGACCCTGGTGACCAAGGACACCGGAGGCTACGGCGGGTTCCGGGAGAAGGCGGAGGCCGCCCGTGAGGCGGGGTGCGCGCTGCTGGTGGTGGAGCGGCCCCGGGCTGAGACCGGCCTGACCCTGGAAGAATGTAAGGAGAAACTGCTGCGGGAGGGAGAAGCATGAAAGTCTATCTCATCGGCATGGGTATGGGCGCTCCGGAGACCATGACGGTGTGGGCGCTGGAGGCCGTCAAGGAGTGCTCCACCCTGGTGGGCGCTCCCCGGCTGCTGGAGCCCTTCCAGGAGAGTCACACCTGCGTTCCCCTCATCGCCGGGAGCGATATCGCCGAATACATCGAAAAGCAGCAGGAGGGCCCCATCGGGGTGCTCCTGTCCGGGGACACCGGCTTCTACAGCGGAGCCAAAAAGCTGTGGACCCTGCTGGGGGGCCATCAGGTCATTACCATCCCCGGCATCTCTTCCCTCAGCTACTTCTGCGCCAAGCTGCACACCAGCTGGCAGGACGTAAAGATCGTCAGCGCCCATGGCCGCAGCCACAACGTGGTGGGGGAGATCCAGCGCAACAGCCGTACCTTCGCCCTCACCGGCGGAGCCACCAAGGCGGAGGACATCTGCAAGGAGCTCACCCGCCGGGGGCTGGGTGGGGTCACTGTCTCAGTGGGGGAGCGGCTGAGCTACCCCGACGAGCGGGTGGTCACCGGCACCGCGGCAGAGCTGGCGGAGCAGACCTTTGCCGATCTGTCGGTGGTGCTGGCGGAGAACCCCGACCCGGTGGTGCGGCCCTTCAACTCCCCCGGCCTGCCCGACGGGGCCTTCCTCCGGGGGGACGTGCCCATGACCAAGGAGGAGGTGCGTACCCTGGCCATCTCCAAGCTGCGGCTGGAGGAGCACCATGTGGTGTGGGACGTGGGCGCCGGTACCGGCTCGGTGTCGGTGGAGTGTGCCCTGGCCTGCCCTGCCGGGCAGGTGTATGCCGTGGAGAAGAAGGAAGAGGCCGTGGCCCTGCTGGAAGAGAACAAGGCCCGGTTCCACACCGGCAATCTGGTGGTGGTGTCCGGTACCGCCCCGGCGGCCTTGGAGGATCTGCCCGCACCCGACCGGGTCTTTCTGGGGGGCACCTCCGGTGAGCTGGAGGAGATTCTGAACATCATCTTCCGGAAAAATCCCGCCGCCCGGGTGGTATGTACCGCCGTCACTCTGGAGACGGTGGCCGAGGCCGCCCGGCTCTTCGCCCCTCTGGAGGGGGCTGACATGGTGCAGGTGGCCGCCACCCGCACCCGGCAGGCGGGCCGATATCACCTCATGGACGCCCAAAATCCGGTGTGGATCTTCTCCGGGGAGGGACGGCCATGAGTACCCCCCGGTTGCTGCTGTGCGCCCCCGCCAGCGGAGGGGGCAAGACCACGGTTACCTGCGCCCTTTTGCAGGCCCTGATGGATCGAAGAATCAATCCCGTGGCCTTCAAGTGCGGCCCCGACTACATCGACCCCATGTTCCACAGCAAGGTCATCGGGGCCAAGAGCCGCAACCTGGATCTGTTCTTCCTAGGGGAGGATCGTACCCGGTCCCTGCTGGAGCACAACAGCGTGGGGTCCGGCC
Organism: Flavonifractor sp. An9; assembly: GCF_002161245.1. Lineage (NCBI taxonomy): Bacteria > Bacillati > Bacillota > Clostridia > Eubacteriales > Oscillospiraceae > Flavonifractor > Flavonifractor sp. An9. The sequence goes on along the minus strand of NZ_NFHC01000003.1, from coordinate 152,870 downwards.
TGGCCCTCATTGAGGGAGTCATGGGCTACTACGACGGCATCGCCATGAGCCATGAGGCCAGCGCCTACCATCTGGCCAAAGCCACCCGCACCCCGGCGGTGCTGGTGGTGGACGGCCGGGGGAGCGCTCTCACCCTGTCCGCCGTGGTCCACGGCCTGAAAACCTTCCGGCCGGACAGCGGCATCCAGGGCGTTATCTTGAACCGGGTGTCCCCCATGCTCTACCCCCGGCTAAAGGAATGTATAGAGGCCGAGACCGGCGTCACGGTGTACGGCTTCCTGCCCAGCCTGCCTGACTGCGCGTTGGAGAGCCGCCACCTGGGCCTGGTCACCGCCGACGAGGTGGCGGGCCTGAAGGAGAAGCTCCACAAGCTGGCCGCCCAGGCGGAGCAAACCATGGATCTGGACGGCCTGCTGGCCCTGGCCGCCTCCGCCCCCGACCTGGACGCCGGGCCTCTGGACCTGCCGGAGCCGGTAGAGGGTACGCCGGTCATCGCGGTAGCCCGGGACAAGGCATTCTGCTTCTACTATGCCGACGGCCTGGAGCTGCTGGAGAAGCTGGGAGCCAGGCTGGTGGAGTTCTCCCCTCTGGAGGACCAGGCCCTGCCGGAAGGCACTTGCGGCCTCTACCTGGGGGGCGGCTACCCGGAGCTGCTGGCGGAGCAGCTGAGCCAAAATACCGCCATGTTGTCCGCCATCCGGAACGGGGTGGCGGGCGGTCTGCCCACCGTGGCCGAGTGCGGCGGCTTCCTCTACCTCCATGAAAAACTGGAGGATGTGGGCGGAAAAGACTGGCCCATGGCGGGGGTGATCCCCGGCCGGGCCTGGAATACCGGCAAGCTGGGCCGGTTCGGCTATGTGACCCTCACCGCCCGTACCCACGGCCTGCTGTGTCAGGCGGGAGAAGAGCTGCCCGCCCACGAGTTCCACTACTGGGACAGCCAGCAGCCCGGCGACAGCTTCCGGGCCCAGAAGCCGTTGAGCAATCGCGGGTGGGACTGCGGTGTTCATGCGCCTACGCTGTACGCCGGTTTTCCCCACTTTCATTTCTGGGCCAGACCTGAGATGGCCCGCAATTTCGTGGCGGCAGCCCGCCGCCGACAGGAGGCATTGCTATGACACTGGAAGAAGTGGTCCGTTCCATTATCCCCGCCGACCAGAACGCGGCGGCCCAGGCCAAGGCCCGCTGGGACTCCATCGCTAAGCCCCTGGGCAGCCTGGGTGCGCTGGAGAGCGCGGTGATCCGCATGGCGGCCATCACCGGCACCCCCAACGTGGATATCTCCCGCCGGGCGGTGGTGGTCATGTGTGCCGACAACGGCGTGGTGGCCGACGGAGTCACTCAGACCGGGCAGGAGGTCACCGCCATTGTGGCGGAGAATATGTCCACCGGTGACACCAGTGTGTGCGCCATGGGCCGGGCCGCCGGGGTGGAGATCGTGCCGGTGGATATCGGCGTGGCCACCCCCCTCCATGGAGAGAGGATCTTGCAGAGAAACATCCGCCGGGGCACCGCCAACCTGTCCCAGGGTCCCGCCATGACCCGGGAGGAGGCCGAGCGGGCCGTGCTGGTGGGTGTGGAAGTGGCCCGAGAGCTGTGTGACGGCGGCGTCAAACTGCTGGGCACCGGCGAGATGGGCATTGGCAACACCACCACATCCTCCGCCGTGGCCGCTGTATTTTTGAATAAAGAGCCGGAGGTCATGACCGGCCGGGGCGCCGGCCTGTCCAGCGAGGGCCTGGTGCGGAAGATCCACGCCATTGAGCAGGGCATCGCCGTCAACCGGCCCGACCCCAGTGATCCTCTGGACGTGCTTCACAAGGTGGGAGGCCTGGATCTGGCGGGCCTGGCGGGTGTGTTCCTGGGCGGCGCCATGTGCCATGTGCCGGTGCTGGTGGACGGCTTTATCTCCTCGGTGGCCGCCCTCATCGCCGCGAGGATCTGTCCCATCTGCAAGGACTATATGCTGGGTTCCCACGCCTCCGACGAGCCGGCCAGCAAGCTGGTGCTGGGCGAGCTGGGTCTGGAGCCCTTCCTCTATGCCGGTATGCGGCTGGGAGAGGGCACCGGCGCGGTGGCAGTGATGCCCCTGCTGGATATGGGCCTGGCGGTGTACCGGGAGATGACCACCTTTGAGGCCACAGATATTGAGGCATACCAGCCCTTGACTTGAGGCGGGCGACCATAAAGGTCGCCCCTACGAAATGGAGAATGCGTTATGCTGATCTTAGTCTCCGGCGGCTCGGCCAGCGGGAAGTCGGAATTTGCCGAGGGTCTGGTGACCTCCTCCGGTTTGGAAAAGCGGATCTACCTGGCCACCATGCAGGTGTGGGACCAGGAGAGCGTCCGTCGGGTGGAGCGCCACCGGCAGATGCGCGCCGGCAAGGGGTTTGAGACGGTGGAGTGCCCCACCGGTTTGGCGGACATCGTATTGCCCCCCGGCTGCGCCGTGCTGCTGGAGGACCTGTCCAACCTGTGCGCCAACGAGTACTTTTCCCCCGACGGAAAGGACGGCACTCTGGACCGGGTGCTCTCCGGCATCCGCCGGGCAGCGGAGCAGGCGGAGCTGCTGGTGGTGGTCACCAACGAGCTCTTCTCCGACGGCATGGATTACGATCCCGTCACCCTGGACTATCTGTCGGTGCTGGGAGAACTGAACTGCCGGGTGGCCGCCCTGGCGGGACAGGTCTACGAAGTGGTGTGCGGCATCCCTGTGGCGTGGAAAGGAGAACGTGCGTGAAAAGTCTCATCATTGCCTTTGCCATGTACTCCAAAATCCCCATGCCAAGGGTGGACTGGGAGAAGAAGGCCCTGTCCTGGGCCCTGTGCTTCTTCCCCATGGTGGGAGCGGTCATTGGTGCGGTGCTGTACGGCTGGATGGCTCTGGCCCGGTACCTGGGCTTCGGGCCCCTCTTCTTCGCCGCCTTCGCCCTGCTCATCCCCATCGCCCTTAGCGGAGGCATCCATCTGGACGGCTTCTGCGACACCTGCGACGCCCTGTCCTCCCACCAGAGCCGGGAGCGCAAGCTGGAGATTTTGAAGGACTCCCACACCGGGGCCTTTGCCATCATCTGCTGCGGGCTCTACCTGCTGGTATTTTTCGCCTGCTGGAGTGAGGTGGCGGCAGCGGGGCGGGCCGCATTGGTGCTGGCGTTGGGGCCGGTGCTCTCCCGCAGCCTGTCCGGCCTCTTTGCCGTTACCCTGCCCAACGCCCGGGGCACCGGCCTGCTGGCCACCTTCACCGGGCCTATGGACACCGCTAAGGCCCGTGGCGTCATGGTGATCTGGGTGGTGGCCTGCGTGGCCGCCATGCTGTGGCTGGACCTGTGGACCGGCGGCGCTGCCCTGCTGGGGGCGGGACTGGCCTGCCTGTATTATCGGGTCATGAGCCAGCGGCAGTTTGGGGGCGTCACCGGCGATCTGGCTGGCTTCTTCCTCCAGATCTGCGAGCTGGGCATGGTGCTGATGGTGGCTGTGGTCCAGAAAATCGAGGTGTTGGTATGATACTCATCATTGGCGGCGCTGGCCAGGGCAAGTTGGACTATGTGCTGCAAAAAACGGGATATACTCCCGACCAGGTGGCCCATTCTCCCGAAGAAGCCAAAACCAAGCCGATCTTTGACGGCCTGGAGCAGTGGCCCCACCTGGACGAGGAGGAGCTGCTGACCGCCAATCCCGACCTGATCCTCATCTGCGACGAGGTGGGCTGCGGCGTGGTACCCATCGACCCGGCCCAGCGGGCCTGGCGAGAGGATGTGGGTCGGCTGTGCTGCCGTCTGGCTAAGCGGGCGGAGCGTGTGGAGCGCATTTTCTGCGGCCTGCCCATGACCCTGAAAGGAGACAAACCATGGAACTGATCCTCATTCGGCACGGAACCACCCAGGGCAACCTGGAGAAGCGCTTTGTGGGCACTTTGGATGTACCGCTCACCCCCCAGGGGGAGGAGCTGGCCCGTAAAGTGGGGCCCACCCTGCCCAAGGTGGAGCACATCTACCGCTCCCCCCTGATGCGGTGCCGCCAGACGGCAGAGCTGCTGTGGCCGGGGGTGGAGACCACCGTGATCGAAGAGCTGCGGGAGACCGACTTCGGCCCCTTTGAGGGGAAAAACCACGAGGAGCTGAAGGACGATCCCCTGTATCAGGCCTGGATCGGCCAGGGCGACCGTTTGAACTTTGCTGCTATGCCGGTAGGGGAGACCGCCGAGCAGGTGGTGGAGCGGGTATCCATCGGCCTCGGGAAGCTGGCCAAGGATGCCGCTGCCCGCGGCTTTGAGCGGGTGGGCGTGGTGTCCCACGGCGGGGCGCTGATGGGCCTGCTTTCCAAGTATGGCCGCCCGGAGCGGGAGTATTACGGCTGGATGTGCCCCAACTGCGGCGGCTTCCGCATGGCCCTGGACCCGGACACCCTGGAACTGACGGTGCTGGAGGAGTACAAGGGATGAGTTGGTGGATCAGTCATCTGACGGCGCTGCTCATTGGCTTCTGCCTGGACCTATTGCTGGGGGACCCCCACTGGGCTCCCCACCCGGTGCGGGCCATCGGTGCCCTGATCTCCGGGTTGGAAAAGGTGCTGCGGAAGCTCTTCCCCAAGTCCCACGGTGGTGAGCTGGTAGGGGGCGTGGTGCTGGTGCTCCTTACCCTGGCGATCCCCACCGGCCTGACGGTATTGCTGCTGTGGGGGTGCTGGCTGGTCAGCCCCTGGCTGTCCCTGGCGGTGGAGAGTGTGATCAGCTACCAGCTGCTGGCCACCAAGTCCCTGGCCGTTGAGAGCCGAAAGGTATACGATGCTCTGAAAACCGGAGACATGGACAAGGCCCGGTACGCCGTCTCCATGATCGTGGGCCGGGACACCGACCGGCTGGACGAGGCCGGGGTAACCAAGGCGGCGGTAGAGACGGTGGCGGAAAACGCCTCCGACGGGGTAATCGCCCCCCTCATCTTCCTGGCCATCGGCGGCGCGCCCCTGGGGATGTTCTATAAGGCGGCCAACACCATGGACTCCATGGTGGGCTATAAAAATGACAAATATCTCTACTTTGGCCGGGCGGCGGCCAGGTGGGACGATATTCTGAACTTCATTCCCGCCCGCATCTCCGGTGTGCTCATGTGCCTGGGGGCTGTGGCGGCGGGGTACGATGGGAAGAATGCCTGGCGCATCTTCAAGCGGGACCGGAAAAAGCACAAGTCCCCCAACGCCGCCCACACCGAGGCGGTCTGTGCCGGCGCCCTCCAGCTTCGGCTGGTGGGGCCCAGCTGGTACTTCGGCAAGCTGGTGGAGAAGCCCTACATCGGGGACGATCAGCGGCCTCCCGAGCCTCTGGATATTCTGCGGGCGGGCCGGATCCTGTACGCCACCGCCTTCTTTGCCCTGCTGCTTTTCTGCGGGGTGCCCCTGCTGATTTTATTGTTCCCCTGAGGACAAATGCCCACATGGTCCACGAAAAGGAGCGTTGTTATGCCAGTCTACACCCACGGCGGGGATATCCTCACCGCCCAGGCCGCCTACGGCGGGGAGGTCCTGGACTTTTCCGCCAACCTGAACCCCCTGGGGATGCCCGCCCCGGTGGCGGAGGCGGTCCGGCAGGCGGCGGACCAGTCGGCCTGCTACCCGGACCCTCTGTGCCGGGACCTGCGGCGGGCCATTGCCGCCCATGACGGAGTGGGGGAGAAGCAGGTGGTGTGCGGCAACGGTGCCGCCGACCTGATCTTCCGATTGGTGTTTGCGCTGAAACCAAAAAAGGCCCTGGTCACTGCCCCCGCCTTCTCCGAGTATGAGGAGGCCGTGACCTGCGTGGGCTGCCAGGTGGTCCGGTACACTCTGGATCAGGACAAAAACTTCGACCTGGACGCTGGCTTCGTGGACGCCATCGAATCGGACACCGACCTGGTGTTCCTGTGTACCCCCAACAACCCCACCGGGCGGCTGATCGATCAAGATCTGCTGAAAGCAGTAGTGACAAGGTGTGGTGCTGTGGGCGCGGTGCTGGTGGTGGACGAGTGCTTCCTGCCTCTGGCCACCGGCGGGCCGGGGCTGGCCCCCTGGCTGGCCCACCACCCCAATCTGGTGCTGCTGCGGGCCTTCACCAAAAGCTACGCCATGGCGGGTCTGCGGCTGGGCTACTGCCTGACGGCCAACGAGGGACTGCGGGAGCAGCTGGGCAAATTCGCCCAGCCCTGGAGCGTGTCCACCCCCGCTCAGGCGGCAGGCGTGGCGGCCCTGACCTGCTGTCCCCACTGGCCGGCGGAGGGCAGGCGCTTTGTGGAGGAAGCCCGGCCCGGTCTGGCCGCCGGTCTGACGGCGGCGGGGTGTACCGTGATACCGGGGCAGGCCAACTATCTCCTGTTCCGGCTGCCCGGCGTAGCCGATCTGAAAGAAAAACTGCTGGAGCGTGGTGTGCTCATCCGCTCCTGCGCCAACTACTACGGCCTGGGCCCCGACTGGTACCGGGTGTGCGTCCGGGGCGAAGAAGAAAACCGGCGGCTGCTGGCCGCCCTCAGCGAGGTGCAGTGATGGCAAAGGCAATTATGATCCAGGGTACCGCCTCCAACGCCGGCAAGTCTCTGCTGGCGGCAGGGCTGTGCCGCATCTTCAAGCAGGACGGCTACAAGGTGGCCCCCTTCAAGTCCCAGAACATGGCCCTCAACTCCGCCATCACCCCCGACGGGTTGGAGATGGGCCGTGCCCAGGTCATGCAGGCCGAGGCGGCGGGAGTGGCCCCCGACGTGCGGATGAACCCCATTCTCCTGAAGCCCACCAGCGATGCGGGCTCTCAGGTTATCGTCAACGGCATTCCCCAGGGTACTATGAAGGCGGGAGATTACTTCAAGTATAAGAAAAACCTGATTCCCGACGTGATGGAGGCCTATTCCACTCTGGGGTCGGAGTATGATATCATCGTCATCGAGGGGGCGGGCAGCCCGGCGGAGATCAACCTGAAAGAGGATGATCTGGTCAACATGGGCATGGCCCGTATGGCCCACGCCCCCGTGTTGCTGTGCGGCGACATCGACCGGGGGGGCGTGTTCGCCTCCCTCTACGGCACGGTAAAGCTGCTGGACCCGGACGAGCAGGAGATGATCAAGGGCTTGATTATCAACAAGTTTCGGGGGGATGTGGAGATTCTCCGCCCCGGCCTCACCCAGCTGGAGGAGCTGGCGGGCAAGCCGGTGCTGGGCGTGGTGCCCATGCTGGAGGTGGATGTGGACGATGAGGACTCCCTGTCCGCCCGTCTGTCCAAATCCGGTAAAGTGGGCCTGGTGGACGTGGCGGTGATCCGCCTGCCCCGGCTTTCCAACTTCACCGACTTCAACCCCCTGGAGCGGATGGAGGAGGTTTCCCTCCGCTATGTGGGGAGCGTGGGGGAGCTGGGCCATCCCGACCTCATCATTTTGCCCGGCACCAAGAACACCATGGACGACCTGCGGTGGCTGCGGCAGAGCGGCCTGGAGGGCGCCATTCTGAAGCATACCGCCAGGGGCGGCGCGGTCATTGGCATTTGCGGCGGCTATCAGATGCTGGGCAACACCGTCTCCGACCCCGACGGGGTGGAGGGCGGCGGCACCCTGGCGGGGCTGGGCCTGCTGCCCTCTGAGACTGTGTTCCAGGGGGAGAAGACCCGCACCCGGGTGACCGGTACCTTTGCCCAGGCCCAGGGCATCTTTGCTCCTCTGGCCGGTGTGGCCTTTGAGGGCTATGAGATTCATATGGGCAAGACGGAGAGTGCCGCCGCCCCGCTGGTGCAGTTTGCCACCCAGACCGGGGAGGAACACACCGACGGCCTCAGCAAGGGCAACGTGTGGGGCTGCTACGTCCACGGTATTTTTGACAAGGCTGGAGCGGCCTCCGCTCTGGTGAACTGCCTGCTGAAGGCCAAGGGCCTGGAGGGCCAGGCCGCCAGCGTGGACTGGCAGGAGTACGCCCAGCGGCAGTATGACAAGCTGGCGGACGGCCTGCGGGCCAGTCTGGATATGGAGCGGATCTACCGCATCCTGAACGGGGAGGAATGACCCATGAAAAAAATCGAGCTGCAGCGGGTGGCTCCCGCCGACATTGAGGCCAGAAGCATGGAGATCATCGGCCAGGAGCTGGGGGACCGGGTATTTCCCGCCGACCAGCTGCCCGTCATCAAGCGGGCCATCCACACCAGCGCCGACTTCGACTATGCCGACAACCTGGTGTTCTCCCCGGATGCGGTGGCGGCGGGCATTGCCGCCATCAAGGGGGGCTGCACCATCGTCACCGACACCCAGATGGCCTTCTCCGGCATCAATAAGCGAGTGCTGGAGAAGTTCGGCGGCAAGGCGGTGTGCTTCATGTCCGACCCGGACGTGGCCGCTGAGGCCAAGGAGCGGGGGGAGACCCGGGCCACCGTGTCCATGGAGCGGGCCGCTCAGCTGGAGGGCCCCCTGGTGCTGGCCATCGGCAACGCCCCCACCGCCCTGGTGCGGGCCTGTGAGCTCATCGAGGAGGGGAAGATGGCCCCCGCTCTGGTGATCGGCGTGCCGGTGGGCTTTGTCAACGTGGTGGAGAGCAAGGAGCTGCTGCTCACCATGGACACCCCCCACATCGTGGCCCGGGGCCGCAAGGGCGGCAGCAACGTAGCCGCTGCCATCTGCAACGCCCTGCTCTACCAGGCCAGCAACAACGCACGGGAGTGAAGGATATGAATACACAAGCCCTTCTGGCGGTGTCCTTCGGCACCAGCCACCGGGACACCCTGGAAAAGACCATCGCCGCCATCGAGAAGGCTCTGGCTTCCGCCTTTCCGGAGCGCACCCTGCGCCGGGCCTTCACCAGCGGTATGATTTTGAGAAAGCTGGAGCGGGAGGGCACCCACATCGACGACGTGCCCGCCGCCCTGGAGAGGCTGGCGGCGGAGGGGTACACCGACGTGCTGGTCCAGCCCACTCACATCATGAACGGCGACGAGTACGACAAGATGATGGCTCTGGCCGTCCCCTTCGAGGGCCGGTTTGAGAAACTGACCTTCGGGCGTCCCCTGCTCACCGAGACGGGGGACTACCTGGACGCGGTGGGGGCCCTGCTCCAAGACCTGCCCCAGGCGGAGGAGGGCAAGGCCATTCTCTACATGGGCCACGGCACCGAGCACTTTGCCAACTCCTGCTACGCCTTGCTGGAGTATGTGTTCCGGGATATGGGCCGGAAGGATGTGGTCATCGGCACGGTGGAGGGCTACCCCGGCTTTGGGGAGGCGGTGCGCCGTATTAAAGAACTGGGAGCCAGTCGAGTGGAGCTGCGGCCCCTGATGATCGTGGCGGGCGACCATGCCAAAAACGATCTGGCGGGGGAGGAGGAGGACTCCTGGAAGTCCCTGCTGGAACAAGAGGGCTACGCCGTCAACTGCGTGCTCCAGGGCCTGGGAGAGTTTCCCAGTATCCAGGCCCTCTTCGTCAAGCACGCCGGAGAGGCCAAACAACTCCAGGCGTAAGCCTGTTTGCATAGAGGGCCGGGAAAAGGGAAGCCGGGTGCAATTCCCGCGCAGTCCCGCTGCCGTAAGAGAAGAGCCGCCGGGCACCATGTCACTGGGAAAACCTGGGAAGACGCGCGGCGGCAGAGAGGCTCAAGCCGGAAAACCTTGCCCGGCCCGGAAACCACCCACCTACGAGTGATAGGAAAGGATGAAACAACCATGAAAACTCTGACTGCCGACAAAACCGTCCGCGCCGCGGCGGTGCTGGTGGGGCTGCTGGGTCTGATGACCATGAGCGCCTCCGCCATGCACATCGCCGAGGGTATGCTGCCGGTGAACTGGGCCATCGGCTGGGGCGCGGTGTGCGTGCCCTTCCTGGTGGCTGGTTTCTTCTCCATCAAGAAGAAGATCGACCAGGCCCCCCGGGCCAAGATCCTGCTGGCCATGTGCGGCGCCTTCGCCTTCGTGTTGTCCGCCCTGAAGATCCCCTCGGTGTCCGGCTCCTGCTCTCACCCCACCGGCGTTGGCCTGGGCGCCATCCTGTTCGGGCCCCTGGTCATGACGGTGCTGGGACTGATCGTGCTCCTCTTCCAGGCCCTGCTGCTGGCCCACGGCGGCCTCACCACCCTGGGCGCCAACGTATTCTCCATGGCCATTGCCGGGCCCATTGTGTCCTGGCTGGTCTATAAGCTGCTGCGGAAGGCCAAGGCTCCTGCCGCTGTGGCGGTATTTGCCGCCGCAGCCCTGGGTGACCTCTTCACTTATGTGGTCACTTCGGTGCAGCTGGGGGTCATCAACGGCGGCATGGTGAAGTTCCTCACCATCTTTGCCGTGACCCAGATCCCTCTGGCCATTGCCGAGGGCCTGCTTACCGTGGTGATCTTCAACGTGCTGGAGAAGTACAGCAAGACCGAGCTGCATGAGCTGCAGGTGCTGTAAGGAGGGGACGGATATGAAAGTTTGGCAGAAAAATTTGATTTTAATCCTGTTGGTGGTGGTCATTGCCGCCGTGCCCCTGTGGCTGCTGCCCAATGCCGAGTTCGGCGGAGCCGACGGCCAGGCTGAGGAGGCCATTATGGAGCTTAACCCCGACTATGAGCCCTGGTTTGAGCCCATTCTGGAGCCCGCCAGCGGCGAGGTGGAGTCCATGCTCTTCGCCCTCCAGGCCGCCATCGGCGCCGGTGTGGTGGGCTTCATTCTGGGCCGTATCACCAAGAAGCCGGACGGGAAAGAGAAAGGAACGAACTGACCATGGGCACCGACCGCTACGCCTATCAGTCCCGCCTGCGGCGGGTGTCTCCCATGCCCAAGCTGCTGCTGACGGTAGTCGCTCTGGTGATCTGCCTGTGCTGCGACAGCGTGGCGGTGGGCCTGTTTACCCTGCTTCTGATGGGGGTGCTGATTACTGCCCTGGGGGGCCTGCCCCTCAGGGCGTACCTCCATTTTCTGAAGGTGCCTTTGATCTTCCTGGTCATCGGCTGCCTCACCATCGTGGGGGGAGCCTATCCCGCCGGGACGGAGATGGTGGCCGCCATCCCGGTGGGAGGCAGTTTGTGGGGCTTTACCCTGGATGGCCTGTGGCTGGGCGGACGTATCTTCTGTAAGGCCCTGGGGGCGGTGGGGTGTATGTATTTTCTCTCCCTCAATACCCCCGTTACCGACCTGACCATGGCCCTGGGACGGCTCCATGTGCCCAAGCTGCTGGTGGAGCTGATGGAGCTGATCTACCGCTTCATCTTTGTGCTGGCGGAGACGGCTGACCACATCCGCACCGCCCAGGATTCCCGGCTGGGCTACCGGGGGTTCCGCCGGTCGGTGTCCTCCCTGGGGATGCTGGCATCCATGGTGTTCCTGCGGGCATGGCGGAAGGCCGACCGTATCTATACCGCCCTGGAGTCCCGGGGCTATACCGGCAGCCTTACCACCCTGAACGATGCCTATCGTCCGGGGTGGGGGCTGCTCCCCCTCACCGTATTTGCGGCGGCGGGGCAGATTGCCATTTGGTTTGTAGAAGGGAGGCTGCTGCCGTGAAGGCCATCCAGGCAGAAGATCTGTGTTATACCTATGAAGATGGCACTGTGGCCCTGGACCATATCACCTTTGCCGCAGAAAAAGGGAAGGTCACCGGTATCCTGGGGGCCAACGGGGCGGGCAAGTCCACCCTATTCCTCAGCCTCAACGGGGTGCTCACCCCCAAGAGCGGCAAGGTGGTGCTGGGGGGCCAGCCGGTGCGCTACGATAAAAAGGGCCTGCTGGAGCTGCGCCGCCGGGTGGGTATCGTGTTCCAGGACCCGGACGACCAGCTCTTCTCCGCCGACGTGTACCGGGACGTGTCCTTCGGCGGGGTGAATCTGGGCCTGCCGCCCGAGGAGGTCCGCCGCCGGGTGGAGGCGGCTCTGGACCGCACCGGAGTGTCCCATCTGCGGGACAAACCCACCCACGCCCTGTCCTACGGACAGAAGAAGCGGGTGGCCATCGCCGGTGTGTTGGTGATGGAGCCGGAGGTGCTCATTCTGGATGAACCTACCGCCGGGCTGGACCCCCAGGGGGTCAGCGACATCATGAAGCTGCTCGCCCGGCTGCGGGACGAGCTGGGCATGACGGTACTCATCGCCACCCATGATATGGACATCGTGCCCCTGTACTGCGACTACGCCTACCTGCTGGGAGGGGGCAAGGTACTGCTGGAGGGCACGCCGGAGCAGCTCTTTGCCGACCCGGCGGCCCTGCGTGCCAATCATCTCCGTTTGCCCCGCATCGCCCACCTGATGGAGGTGCTGCGGGAGGTGGATGGTCTGGACGCCGACCGGTCCGCCGCCACCATTGGGGCGGCCCGGCGGGAGATCCTGCGAATGCTCAAGGAGGAAAACCAATGAGAGGAATGTTGTACGGCGTGGGGGTTGGCCCCGGCGATCCCGAACTCATCACTAAAAAGGCTGAGCGCATTATCCGCCAGGCGGCGGTGCTGGCCGTGCCCGACGCGGGCCGGGGGGAAAAGACCGCCCTCAATATCGTGGGGGAGCTGGCCGACGGCAAGGAACTGCTGACCTGCGAGGCCCCTATGGTGCGGGACCATGCCGCCCTGGACGGGGCCTATGAGCGCAACGCCGACTTGGTGTGCGCCGCCCTGGACGGGGGTAAGGACGTGGCCTTTATCACCCTGGGGGACCCCACGGTGTACTCCACCTACCTCTACCTCCACAAAAAAGTGGCGGCCCGGGGGTATGACGCCCAGATCATCCCCGGCGTGCCCTCCTTCTGCGCGGTAGCCGCCAAGCTGAACATGGCCCTGTGCGAGAAGAGCGAGCGGCTGCTCATCGTCCCCGCCTCCCACAAGGATGTGTCCGACTGCCTGGACCTGGACGCCAACCTGGTGTTTATGAAGGCGGGCAAGGAGATTGGCGCCCTGAAAAACACCCTGGAGGAGCACGGCTTGCTGGGCCGGGCCTCCCTGGTGGCCAACTGCGGCATGGAGGGGGAACTGGTGTGTCCCCGCTTTGCCGACCTGGAGGAGGGCAGCGGCTACTTCTCGGTGGTGCTGGTGAAAAAGGGGGAAGAGGCGTGAAGCTCATTATGACCGGCCTGGACTGGCATAAAGCCCCCATCGACCTGCGGGAGGGGTTGTCTTTCACCCGCAACCAGGTGCTGGAGCTGGACCGCCGTCTGTACCGCCGGGAAGGGGTGGAGGGCTGCGTGCTGCTGTCCACCTGCAACCGCACCGAGCTCTACCTATCCTGCGGGGAGGGGCCCATGCCCGACCCGGGAAGGCTGCTGTGCGCCGAGGCGGGGGTGGAGTACGGCCCCTTTGAGGCCGCTTTTGTCACCCGGACGGGGGAGGAGGCGGCCCGCCACCTGATGGAGGTGGCTGGCGGCCTGCGCTCCCAGATCTGGGGGGAAGATCAGATCGTCACCCAGGTGAAGGGCGCCGTTCAGACCGCCCGTGAGGCGGGCACGGCGGACGGGGTGCTGGAGACCCTGTTCCGCAACGCCGCCGCCGCCGGTAAGGAGATTAAGACGAAGGTTCGTTTCATTGGGGTGCCCCGGTCGGCGGCCCGGTCCGCTGTGGACCGTCTGTCCGCTCACCTGGGGGGGCTGAAGGGCCGGAAGGCCCTGGTCATCGGCAACGGGGAGATGGGCCGGCTGGCCGCCTCCCTGCTCCACGAGGCGGGGTGCGCCGTCACCATCACCCTGCGCAGCTACCACCACGGAGAGACCGTGGTGCCCGCCGGGTGCGCCGTCACACCCTATGAGGAGCGGTATCAGGCCATGGAGGGCATGGATCTGGTACTCTCCGCCACCACCAGCCCCCACTACACTGTGACGGCCTGGGAGCTGGCGGAGCTGTCCCACCCGCCCAGGGTGCTGGCCGACCTGGCTATCCCCCGGGATATCGAGCCCCAGGTAGCCACTCTGCCCGGCTTCACCCTCTACAATGTGGACGACCTGGGGGTGGATGCCAGCCGGGAACTTCCACCGGAGGCGGCGGCCATTGTGGAAAAGTATCTGGACCGGCTGAACCAGTGGGAGAACTATAAGAACTGCCTGCCCGGCCTGGAGCGGGTGAAGCAGGCGGTGGCCGCCCGGGTGCTGTCCACCGACCTGGAGGGCCCGGAGGCCCGGGAGCTGGTGGAGCTGGCGGTGAGCCGGGCGGTGGATCTGCTGTCTGGCGGGCTGAAGGACAACCTGACCCCGGAGGATCTGGAGCGGTGTGCTGCCAAGATTGAAGTGCATACTGCCGCCAAGCCCCGGTGGACCTTGCCTCAGGAAAAACACTTCCGTTTTCCACTTTTTATTGACCTGGTGGGGAAAACTGCCGTGGTCATCGGCGGCGGCGTGGTGGCCTGCCGCCGGGCGGAGGTATTGGCCCGCTTCGGCGCCGAAGTTACCGTCATTGCCCCCAGGTGTAAACCCCTGGACGGGCGCATACAGTGGGAGGGACGGCCCTACACCCCCGGCGATCTGGCGGGAGCCGCCATTGCGGTGGCCGCCACCGACGATCGCTCCGTCAACCGCGCTGTGGGGGAGGAGGCCCGCGCCCTGGGTATCCCGGTGAGCGTGGCCGACGCCCCGGAGGAATGCACCTTCTTTTTCCCCGCCATCTGCACTGGGGATAACATTGTGGCCGGAGTGGCTGGGCGGGGAGACGACCACGCCCGCACCGCCCGAGCCGCCAAGGCCATCCGGGCCGTACTGGAGGGATTGGAATGAAGACCATACGGGTGGGCAGCCGGGAGAGCAAGCTGGCTGTCATTCAGTCGGAGCTGGTGATGGAGGCCATCCGCGCCCATCATTCGGAGATCACCCTGGAGCTGGTGACCATGAAGACCACCGGCGACAAGATCCTGGACCGCACCCTGGACAAGATCGGCGGCAAGGGCCTTTTTGTGAAGGAGCTGGACGCCGCCCTGCTGGACGGCCGGGTGGATCTGACGGTACACAGCTGCAAGGACCTGCCCATGGAGGAGGACCCGGCCATTCCCCTGGCGGGCTTCTCCAAGCGGGAGGACCCCCGGGATGTGCTGGTACTCCCTGAGGGCGTGACCGAGCTGGACCCCGCCAAGCCCATCGGCTGTGCCTCCGCCCGGCGGGCGGTGCAGCTGAAGGCCCTGTTCCCCCACATGGAGGTGGCTCCGGTGCGGGGCAACGTGCTCACCCGGCTGCGCAAGCTGGACGAGGGGCAGTTCTCCGCCCTGGTGCTGGCTGCCGCCGGTCTGAAACGGCTGGGGCTGGAGGGGCGCATCACCCGGTATTTCACCGTGGAGGAGATGATCCCGGCGGCGGGGCAGGGCATTATGGCCCTCCAGACCCGGGCCGGAGAGGACCTGAGCTATCTCAGCGGCGTGGTGGATGAAGCGGGCACCCTGTGTGCCCGGGCCGAGCGGGCCTTTGTCCGCAAGCTGGACGGGGGCTGCTCCTCTCCCATTGCCGCCCACGCTGTGCTGGAGGGGGAAACCATCACCCTCACCGGCCTCTATGTGGATGAGGCCGGGCAGGTGTTCCGGGACAAGATCTCCGGACCCAAGGAACAGGGAACCGCGCTGGCGGAACAGCTGGCCAATTCCATGAAGGAGGGAAATCCATGCCTGGTAAAGTAACATTGGTGGGGGCGGGGCCGGGCGATCCCGGCCTGTTGACCCGGAAGGGGCTGGAGGTCCTCCAGAAGGCGGAGGTGGTGGTGTATGACCGGCTGGTGAGCCCCGCCATCCTGGCCATGATGCCCGAGAAAGCCGAGCACATCGACGTGGGTAAGCAGGCCTTCCGCCACCCGGTGCCCCAGGATCAGATCAACCAGATCCTGCTGGACAAGGCCCTGGAGGGCAAGAATGTGGTGCGCCTCAAGGGCGGCGACCCCTTCCTCTTTGGCCGGGGCGGCGAGGAGCTGGAGCTGCTGGCCCAGCACGGCGTCTCCTTTGAGGAGGTGCCCGGCATCACCTCCGCCATTTCCGCCCCCGCCTACGGGGGTATCCCGGTGACCCACCGGGACTGCTGCTCCTCCCTCCACATCGTCACCGGCCATCAGCGGGCGGGGAAGGAGCTGGACATTGATTTTGAGGCTCTGGTGCGCACAAAGGGCACCCTGGTCTTTCTGATGGGCGTGTCCGCTCTGCCCCAGATTTGCCGGGGGCTGCTGGATGCGGGCATGGAGCCTGCCATGCCCGCCGCCGTGGTGGAGCGGGGCACCACCCCCGCCCAGCGGCGCATTTCCGCCACCCTGGGCACCCTGCCCCAGGCGGCGGAGGAGGCCAAGGTGGAGAGCCCTGCCGTCATCGTGGTGGGCAAGGTGTGCGCCCTGGCGGAGGACTTTGACTGGTTTGACAAGCTGCCCCTGAAGGGCAGACGGGTGGTGGTCACAAGGCCTCGCGAGCGCTCGGGCACCCTGTCCGCCCGGCTGCGGGCTCTTGGGGCTGACGTGTGGGAGTACCCCTGCATCGCCACCGTGCCTCTGGACCCCTGTCCCGCTGTGGATAAGGCCATGGAGAAGCTTCACGGCTATGAGTGGCTGGCCCTCACCAGTCCCGCCGGGGTGGAGGCCCTGTGGGCCTGGCTGGACAGTCACGGCAAGGATGCCCGCGCCCTTGGAGCCGTGAAGCTGGCCGCTATCGGCCCCGGTACCGACCGCGAGCTGAAAAAACATGGTTTAAAGGCCGACTATGTGCCGGAGGTGTACGACGCCGCCCATCTGGGAGAGGGTCTGCCCGCTACGGGCAAGGTGCTAGCCCTTCGGGCGGAGGAGGGCTCCCCCGCCTTGACAGAGGGGCTGGCAAGGCGTAACATTGCCTGTGACGATGTGGCCAGCTACCGCACGGTGTATGAAAATCCCCGCTCTCAGGAGCTGCGGGCGGCGGTGGAAGGGACGGATGGTCTGCTGGTGACCTTCACCTCCGCTTCCACCGTGAAGGGCTTCGTCTCCTCCGTGGGTGAGGATGTCAATTTCTCGCGCATGGTGGGGATGTGCATCGGGCAGCAGACTGCCGCGGAGGCAAAGAAATTCGGAATTCCTGTGCGGGTGGCCCGTGAGGCCACCATGGACGCGCTGGTGGAAACCATTTTGGAAGGTGTTTGATATGGAACTGATCCAACGGCCCCGCCGCCTGCGGGGCAATGACGCGGTGCGCCGCCTGTGCCGGGAGACCCGGATGTCCCCCGACAGCCTGATCTACCCCATCTTTGTGGACGAGACCCTCCAGGGGGTACGGCCCATTGAGGCCCTGCCCGGCCAGAATCACTATGGCATCGACAGCGTGTGCCAGGCGGTGGAGGAGTGCCAGGCCAACCGGGTAAATCACTGCATCCTCTTCGGCCTGCCCGCCCGCAAGGACGCCATCGGCTCCTCCGCCTGGGATGAGCACGGCGTGGTCCAGGAGGCCATTCGGGCCATCAAGGCCAAGTACCCCGACTTTTATATCATCACCGACGTATGTATGTGCGAGTACACCGACCACGGCCACTGCGGCATCCTCTGCGGCCATGAGGTGGACAACGACAAGACCCTGGAGGTGCTGGCCAAAACCGCCCTGTCCCACGTCCAGGCCGGGGCCGACATGGTGGCTCCCTCCGACATGATGGACGGCCGGGTGGCCGCCATCCGGGCCATTCTGGATGAGCACGGGTATCAGACCACCCCCATCATGGCCTACTCCGCCAAGTATGCCTCCGCCTTCTACGGACCCTTCCGGTCTGCGGCAGGCTCCGCCCCCTCCTTTGGGGACCGGAAGGGCTACCAGATGGACCCCCACAACCGCAAGGAGGCCCTGAAGGAGTGCGCCCTGGACATTGAGGAGGGGGCCGACATCATCATGGTCAAGCCTGCCCTCAGCTATCTGGACGTGATCCGGGAGTGCTCCGACGCCTATGATCTGCCCATGTGCGCCTACTCCGTGTCCGGCGAGTACGCCATGATCAAGGCCGCTGCCGCCGCGGGTCTCATTGACGAGTACCGCATCATGTGCGAGTCCGCCCTGTCCGTGTTCCGGGCGGGTGCCAATATGCTCATTACCTACTACGCCAAAGAACTGGCTCAGGCCATTCAGAAAGGGGACATCGGCTGATGGGACGCTCGGAAGAACTGTTTGAGCAGGCCGTGAAGGTCCTGCCCGGCGGGGTCAACTCCCCGGTGCGGGCCTACCGGGCGGTGGGTATGGCTCCCCGCTTCATCACCCGGGCCGACGGCCCCTTCATCTGGGACGAGGACGGCCGGAAGTATATCGACTATGTGTGCTCCTGGGGTCCCATGATCCTGGGTCACAACCACCCGGTGATCCGGGAGGCGGTGGAGAAGGCCGTCAAGGACGGCCTGTCCTTCGGCGCTCCCACCCGCCGGGAGGTGGAGATCGCCCAGCTGATGATCGACCTGGTGCCCAACATCGAGATGGTGCGCATGGTCAACTCGGGTACCGAGGCGGTGATGTCCGCCGTCCGTCTGGCCCGGGGGGCCACCGGCCGGGACAAGATCATCAAGTTTGAGGGCTGCTACCACGGCCACTCCGACTGCCTGCTGGTGAACGCCGGCTCCTCCGCCCTGGCGGGAGGACATCCCTCCTCCGCCGGTGTGCCCGAGGACATCGTGAAGCACACCCTTACCGCCCAGTTCAACGATCTGGCCTCCGTGGAGGCCCTGCTGGACGCTTACCCCGGCCAGATCGCCTGCATCATTGTGGAGCCGGTGGCCGCCAACATGGGCGTGGTCAATCCTGCTCCCGGATTCCTGGAGGGGCTGCGGGCCCTGTGCGACAAGAGCGGAGCCCTCTTGATCTTTGATGAGGTTATCACCGGCTTCCGGCTGGCCCTGGGCGGCGCCCAGGAATACTTTGGCGTGAAGGCCGACCTGGTGACCTTCGGCAAGATCATCGGCGGCGGTATGCCGGTGGGCGCCTACTGCGGCAGCCGTGCCCTCATGGAGCAGGTGGCCCCCTGCGGCCCGGTGTACCAGGCGGGTACCCTCAGCGGCAATCCGGTGGCCATGGCCGCCGGTCTGGCCCAGCTGAACTACCTGAAGGACCACCCGGAGGTCTATACCCACATCGCCTCCAAGGGCGAGAAGCTGGCGGCAGGTCTGCGGGCAACCATTGCCAAGGCCGGCGCGCCGGTGGTGGTCAATCAGATCGGCTCTTTGCTGGCCCCCTTCTTCACCCCCACCGCCGTGTCCACCTTCGTGGACGCCAAGGGCAGCGACGTGGGCAAGTACGCCCAGTACTTCCAGGGGATGCTGGAGCGGGGCGTGGCTCTGGCCCCCGCCCAGTTCGAGGCCATGTTTGTCTCCGCTGCCCATGGGGAGGAGGAACTTCAGGCCACTCTGGCCGCCGCGGAAGCGGTATTCGCCGGACTGTAATTACAAAGCCGCTGCCTTTGGCAGCGGCTTTGTTTTTGCGTGTTCTTGACATATACCGGAAATCTGCTACACTGAGAGCAGGAACAGGAGGGAGCGCCCATGGCAAGACCGAAGAAATGCCGCCGCATCTGTGCCCTGCCCCGGCACAACGCCTTTGGACCGCTGACCGGGGGCGGGGACGGGACGGTGGAGATGGCGGTGGAGGAATACGAGGCCATCCGCCTGATGGATCTGCTGGGCTGTACCCAGGAGGAGTGCGCCGCCCAGATGGGGGTGGCCCGCTCCACGGTGCAGCAAGTGTACGATACCGCCCGCAAGAAGCTGGCTTTGGCCCTGGTGGAGGGGCGGCGACTGACCATCACCGGCGGCGACTATGCCCTGTGTCCACAGGGGGAAGTATGTCCGGGCCGGAACTGTGCGCGGCGGGACTGCGGCGGAGGCCGCTGCGGCTGCGGGGTGTGTTCCCACCCGGAGGGTCCGGAGTGTGATGGGCAAAATTCACAAAAACTTTTGAAATAAGTTGTGACAATCTGCGTACGACGTGGTATAATCAAATCAGGGAACCGGCCCCGGCCGGCGAACCAATCCCTCTTCGGAGGGCGGAAGGAGTTGAAAACGATGAAGTTCGTGTTCACAGACAAGAAGATCAACCTGCCCAACAAGGTCCACGCCTACGCTGAGAAAAAGGTGGGCAAGTTAGACCGTTATTTTAAGGCGGATGCGGAGGCCGCCATCGTCTTCAGCGTGGAAAAGGACCGCAACAATGTGGAACTGACTATCCGCTCCGGCGGTACCATCATCCGCGTGGCGGAGAGTACCTCCGATATGTTTGCCACCATCGACGCGGCGGTCTCCTCCGTGGAGCGCCAGCTGCGTAAGAATAAGAGCCGCCTGGAGAAGCGCCTGCGTCAGGATGCCTTCTCCCGAAGTGTGGACGCCGAGGAGATTTCCTCCTTTGCCCCCGAGGTGGACGAGGAGGAGTTCAAGATCGTCCGTACCAAGCGCTTCCCCATCAAGCCCATGACGGTGGACGAGGCGGTGCTCCAGATGAATCTGGTGGACCACACCTTCTTTGCCTTCAAGGATGTGGATCAGGACGGGCGCTTTGCCGTGGTCTATAAGCGCAATGACGGCGGCTACGGCCTCATCGTGGACGAGGACTGATCATTCAGACGTAAAAAAGGGAGCGGCGTAAGCCGCTCCTTTTTTTGATTATTCCAGAGGTGAAAACTCACCGGTGACCGCGTTGACGTAGTAGGTGCCGGTGTCGGTGACAAACCGCCATACCGGTGTCAGCTGGACCTGTCGGGTGGTGTTGCTGGAGAGCAGGTAGCCCCCGTCCATGGTATCGATGCGGCTGCACACATAGCCCCCCTCGTTGATCCCGGCCAGAAAGCGGACCAGAATAGTGGGGGTGGAGAGGAGAGACTTGGTGACCGAGGCGGAAATGCCGCCGTCCAGCCGCTGTCCCTCCACCTGGACCAGGTCATTTTCCTGCCAGTGGAGACGGATGGTGCAGGAAAAGAGAGGGGAACCCTCCCAGCTTTGGCAATAGGTCAGCACAGTCTCCGTGCCGGTCCGGTCCGTGCCGGACAGAGTGCCGGTAAAGCCTATGGCCTCCAGGCAGGCCTGGCTGGAGGACTCATAGTCCTGGTCGCTTTCAAGTCTCCAGGTTCCGGGGGTAAGGGTAATGGTAAAGCTGCCGTTCATGGAAAATTCCGCCACGCCGCCGGGGCCGGAGTAGCGGGGACGTACCTCGCTCTCCCCCTCCAGGGTGACCTCTCCCAGCAGGGCGGCGGCGATGCCGGCTTCGCCGGTCCGGTCACGGGTGACGGTGGTCACCGACAGCGCCAGATCGTCGGGGAATTCATCCAGGGTAAAGTCGATGCCGCCCTGTTCCAGCACGGCCTGGGCGGCCTGCCTGGTTTCCGCCTGGTAGCGCTTGTCCTGGCTGGCCTGACTGCCCACAAGCAGGAGCAGGATGATGTTGACGCACAGCAGCATCAGCAGGATCACATTTTTCAGTTTAGACCATTCCATAGGAACCTCGCGATCTCGTCATTTGGCCACCCATCCGGCCTGGACGGTGTCGCCGCCGCTGTCGCTGTAGCACAGGACCAGCTCCCGGCCCTCCGGGTCCAGGGCCTCCAGAGCTGCGGCGGCCATCCGCTCGTTTAGCACCAGACTGGTTTGGCCAGCATCCTCGTACCGCCGGAACCGGAGGGTAAAGGCGGTAATCTGTCCATCCTGGATGGTGAAGAGGGCGGCGCTGTCGCCGCCGGAGAGGCTGACCTCCGCGCCGTTCAGGCTATAGCCGTAGCGGACGGACAGACCGGTGTCGGTTTCGGTTACATCCATCAGATAGATGCGGGCGGCGCCGCAGTAGCGGCTCACCGTATCGGCGGCCATCCGCCGGGTGGTCTCCACCACCTCGGTGATGTCGTAGCCATACTCACTCCCCACGGGGTAGCGGGAACTGGTGCCCTCTGCCGTGGTATAGGAGATGGTGCCGGTGTTGCTGATCTCCAGGGTCTCCTGGCCTTCCCGGATACGGATACCGTTGGGAATGGCATAGTAGGAGGTCTGGAAGGAGAGAGCCTGCTGCAGACTGCTGATCAGCGTGTCGTCCAGGTTGGCCAGGGGATTGGAGGCGCGGTAAATGTTGGGGGTGGGTGCGGAAGCGGAGATGAGCACATAGGGGTCCAGCCCGGCGTAGCCGCTGTCCGTGCCCAGCTCAAAGGCAAAGGGAACGCCGTTGCCGCCGTAGCCGGCAATCAGCTCGTCCATGTGCCCCTGATAGGTCACTGCCGTTTTACAGGTATAATACAGGCCGTCACTCTCATTATGATAGTACAGCCGCACCCCGTCGTCCGCCAGAGCCACGGCGATCCGCCGGGCGGAGCCGGTGAGGGCGGTATTGATGCCCCCCTCGCCGGTCCAGGCGCTGAGGGTCTCCAGAGGGATTTTGCCCAGAAAATCAAACCAGACACCGGGTGCACTCAAAGCGGCCTGCCATACCGATTCGGTGACCACCGTGGGGGAGTCCGCGCTGGACAGGGCTTCGCCCAACAGAATGCCCACGCTGTCATACAGTTTGTCGGTCTGGGTGGTGTTGTACTGGACCGCATAGCGGTTCACCCCGTCGCATACCGCGATACGGACCGGGCGGGCGGCGGCGGTGAGCTGCACGGTGTTGCCGAGGTCGGAGGTCTCCACAGTGCTCTGAGGGCGGAAGAGGGAGATCAGCCCGCTCAGCAGTCCCTGGGAGCCGGAGACCCGGTTTTGTACCAGGGCAAGGCCGGTCAGATAGATGGCGGACAGGGAGAGCAGTACGATGAGCAGGGTCTTGAGTCGCTCCAGTCCCCGGTTCCGGCGGCGTCTCGGTTTACTCCTTTCCATGGCGAGGCCCCTCCGTCAGCAGGGTGATGCGCACCGTCAGGCCGGGACCGGGCCGGTCCAGCAGTTCGATGGTGCCCTCGTGCCGGTCGATGATCTCCTTGGCGATGGAGAGGCCAAGTCCGGTGCCGCCGGACTCCCGGGAGCGGGCCTTGTCCACCCGGTAGAACCGCTCAAAGATGCGGCCCCGGTCGGCTTCGGGAATGCCGATGCCGTTATCGGCCACCTCCATCCACACCTTGCCCGGCCACTGGCCGGCGGAGATGCGGATGTGGCCGCCATCGGGGGTGTACTTGATGGAGTTGGAGACGACGTTCATCATCACCTGCAAAATACGTTCCCGGTCGCCCACGATTTCGGGCAGGGTAGGGGGGAGCCTCAGTTCCACCTGATGGCCGTGGCGCTGGGCCTCCATCAGAATGGCGTTGTATACATCCTGCACCGCCTGTCCGAAGGAGAAGGGGGCCAGCTTCAGCTCCGACCGACCGGAGTCGAACCGGGAGAGGGTGAGCAGGTCCTGCACGATGTGGGTCATCCGGTCGGACTCATTGAGAATGACCCCCAGGAAATTCTTTTCTGTGTCAGGGGGCAGATCTCCGGCGTTGTCTACCAGAGTTTCTGCGTAGGAGCGGATGTTGGTCAGGGGGGTGCGCAGCTCGTGGGACACGTTGGCCACAAACTCCCGGCGCATCTCCTCGGTCTTGTGCTGCTCCGTGACGTCATGGATCATCACCAGCACGCCGCCCAGCCGCTCCTGGTCAAAGGGGGTGAGCAGCAGCTCCAGGCTCTTGCCGCCCACGGTACGGGTCCCGTCCAGGTAGCCGGGGGATTGGACCGCCAGCACCCCCTGGAGGGGTGCAATGTCGGAGAACAGGGTATCATAGTTGACGCTGCCGCCAATGGGAATGGCCGTCCCCAGCAGTTCCTCGGCGGCAGGGTTGGACTGGATCACAGCGCCGTCCCGGGCAAAGGCCACCACGCCGTCGGTCATGTGGAGGAACAGGGTGCCCAGCTTGTTGCGCTCGTTCTCCACCTCCTCCAGGGTGTGGTGGAGCTGGCGGGCCATGTCGTTGAAGGTGCCGGTGAGGATGCCGATCTCATCCCGGGAGGCTACCTCCAGCTTCTGAGAAAAGTCACCGTTGGCCACCCGTTCCGCACCCTCGGTAAGCCGCTCAATGGGGGTGATAAGGGTTTTGGACAGCAGGAAGGAGAGGAGCACTGAGATCACCAGACCAAAGACCAGGGCCTCCACGATGAGGGTGATCAGTTCGCTGTTCAGGGCGGCGGCATTGGTGCCGTCGTCCCGGACATAAATGATATAGCGCTGGTCCCCCCGCTGAACGGCCACCGCCACATCCATGTAAGATGCGGAGGGGGTGCTGTCGTCGCTCTTTTCCTCTCCGGCCAGCACCCGCATCAGATTGCGGGAGTCCATGTCCAGAGGCTGGTCGGCGTCCTGCTCGTCAGAGCCCGCCAGCCAGTGGCCGTCCTTACCGTCCAGCACATAGTATTTCCGGCTGCGGTTGTCCACGCCCAGGGTGCCGTTGTAGGCGTTGAGGATCTCGGCAATGCTGGCAGCACCGTCCTGCTCGCCGGGGGTTGGGGTGTTCAGGTCGGCCCAGAACACCTCGTCGGCAAAGGCCTCCGACATCTGGGTATAGAAGTCCTGGGTGTAGTAATTGGCCACAGAGTTGATGAGGAACGCGCCCACAACGGTCATCAGCAGAATGATGAGCAGCGTCATGATGAGCATGAGCTTCATGTGCAGGCTGCGGAACATACTGTGGACCACTCCTCTCTTGCAAAAAATAAAGACAGGGCGGGCAGGGACGGCCGCCCCGGCCCGCCAAGATTGCTTCTATCAGGCGTTAAAATAATAGCCCAGACCTCTCCGGGTCACTACGAACTGGGGAGAAGTCGGATCGTCCGATTCCCGGCGGCAGAGCCGCCGGGAGCCCTGGAGATCATTGCATCTGGCCGGAAAAGTGAATTTTCCCGGCCATCAAGGATTTGCCCGCTGGGCAAATCGCTTGTACGGCGCAGGCGCCGCCCCGCTGTGCGGGGGCCCGTGGAGGACGATCCGGACAGTTGGCGCAGGGTTACGCATTAAAATAGTATCCCAGGCCTCTCCGGGTCACTACAAACTGAGGAGAAGCCGGATCGTCCTCCACTTTTTCACGGAGGCGGCGGACGGCCACGTCCACAGCCCGCACGTCACCCACATAGCCCTCGTAGTTCCAGACGTGCTCCATGAGGGCCTCCCGGGAGAACACCTTGCCTGGCTGGGAGGCCAGGAATTTGATCAGCTCGTACTCCCGCTGGGTCAGATCCAGGGGCCGCCCATCCTTACAGACCACCATCTGATCGGGATCGATGGAAATACGGCCCAGCTCCATCCGGCTGCCGGAGGGTGCGGCTGCGGGAGCTCCGGCCACCATCTCATTGCGGCGGATGTTGGCCTTTACCCGGGCCAGCAGTTCCCGCATGGAGAAGGGTTTGGTGATATAGTCGTCGGCGCCCAGCTCCAGGCCCAGCACCTTATCGGTCTCCTCCTCCCGGGCGGTGAGCATGATGACCGGGGTGGAGCGGTTCTCCTTGCGGAGATTGCGGCACACGTCGAAGCCGTCCATTTTGGGCAGCATCAGGTCCAGCAGGATCAGGTCGGGATTCTGTTCCAGCGCCAGCTGGAGTCCCGCCTGACCATCGTAGGCCTCCAGGGTCTCATAGCCTTCCTTGGTCAGGTTGAAGCTGAGGATGTCCACAATATTCTTCTCATCCTCCACGATCAGAATGCGCTTGCTCATGCCAACCTCCTGTCTTTACAGACCCAGCAGCTGCTTGACCTTCAGCACCAGGGCCACCGTCTTGGCGTCCACGATCTCCCCGTCCATGACCTGCTGGGCCAGCTGGGCAAAGGGCACCCGCTCCACCTCCAGAAATTCGTCGTCATCCGGGTGGCAGGCGCCCTGCTTCAGATCCTGAGCCAGATACATATGGAGTACCTCGGAGGAGAAGCCGGGGGAGAGGTACAGGCAGCCCAGATAGGTCAGCTTGCCGCAGGTGACGCCCACTTCTTCCTCCAGCTCACGCAGAGCGGCGGGGCGGTGGTCCTCTCCCTTCTCCAGCTTGCCGGCGGGCAGCTCGGTGACCACGGCCTGGAAGGGATAGCGGAACTGCCGTACAATGCTGACGGTACCGTCGTCAAACAGGGGCAGCACAGCCACCCCGCCGGGGTGCTCCACCACCTCCCGCCGGGTGATCCGGCCATTGACCAGCTGGGCCTTGTCCAGCTTCAGGGTGACAATTTTACCTTCAAAGAGCGTTTCGCTCTCTACAGTCTTTTCCCACAGTTCCATCCGGCATATCCCCTTTTCTTACATCGGTTAGATGCATTATATCATACTTCCAGGTTCCGTGCCACCCTCAGCTTTTCCAATCAAGCCAATCATTACAGCTGTACGGAAGGGGCCGGAACGGGTATAATCGTTCCTGCATTTGAGAGGAGGCAGACTATGACCATCCAGCCCATCGGCAGCGCCAGCGTTGCCCTGTACATCACCCCCGCCGACCTGAAGGAGCACGGCCTGACACCGGCGGGGCTCACTCTGGAGCAGGCCCTGGAGCTGACCCGTACCGCCTTCCGGCAGGCGGGTATGGATCTGGAGGGCTCCATTGAGATCGAGGCCTACCCGGAGTCCTGCGGCGTGCTGGTGTTTGCCCACGTGCGTCCGCCGGAACAGCGGTGGTTCTCCTTTGCCTGCCTGGAGGACTTGGCTGCCGCCGCCCGGGTCCTGGATCAGCCCAGGCCGGATGCCGCCCTGCTGTGGTGGGAGGGGCGGTGGTGGCTTTCTCTGCCCGCCGGGGCGGAGCAGACTGCCGTACGGCTTTCTGAGTTCGGCCGCAGCGAGGCCGGGCGGCCCCATCTGGAAGCCAGTCTGGCAGAGCACGGGCGTATGGTCTTTCCTGCCGATGCTCTGGCCGGGGTGCTGACCTACTTTCCCGTCTGAGCTATTGACAGCTGTGGTATAATAAATTTCCAGAGAATTTGCCTGGACGGGAGGTGGCGGAATGGAGAGCAAGGGCGTCAAAATCGTGGCCAAGAACAGCAAGGCCTACCACGACTATTTTATCGAGGATAAGTACGAGGCCGGCATTGAGCTGGCGGGCACCGAAGTCAAGTCCATCCGCCAGGGCCACGTCAACCTGAAGGACTCCTTCTGCATTGTCAAGGATGGCGAGATGCACGTCCATGGGATGCACATCAGTCCCTATGAGAAGGGCAACATCTTCAACAAGGACCCGTTGCGGCCCCGCCGTCTGCTGATGCACAAGCGGGAGATCTTGCGGCTCTTTGCCAAGGTCAAGCAGGACGGATACGCGCTGGTTCCCCTGTCCATCTATTTCCGAGGCCCCCGGGTCAAGCTGGAAGTGGGCCTGGCCAAGGGCAAAAAGCTCTATGACAAGCGGGATTCCGCCGCTGCCAGGGACGCCAAGCGGGAGATGGACCGCACCATGAAATCACACCGCCGCGGCGGTTATTGACAAGGGGGGCACAGCCCCCGAAGAAAGGAAGGAAAACCAAATGGCTCAGAATCCCATTGTGACCTTTGAAATGGAAAACGGCGGCAAGATGGTGGCCGAGCTCTACCCCGATGTGGCTCCCAACTCCGTCAACAACTTTATCAGCCTGGTGAAGTCCGGCTTCTATAACGGCCTGATCTTCCACCGTGTGATCCCCGGCTTCATGATCCAGGGCGGCTGCCCCCAGGGCACCGGTATGGGTGGCCCCGGCTACTCCATTAAGGGTGAGTTTGCCCACAACGGCGTGAAGAACGACCTGAAGCATGACCGGGGTGTGCTGTCCATGGCCCGTGCCATGCATCCCAATTCCGCCGGCAGCCAGTTCTTCATTATGGTGGAGAAGGCTCCCCACCTGGACGGCGAGTACGCCGCCTTCGGCAAGGTGATCGAGGGCATGGACGTGGCCGATGCCATTGTCAATGTGAAGCGGGACCGGATGGACCGCCCCTACGAGGATCAGCGGATGAAGTCCGTCACCGTGGAGACCTTCGGTGTGGACTATCCCGCGCCGGAGAAGTGCTAAGTCTGACCGGCTGCCAGTAAAGTGTTACCTGTCGCGGCGCGGCTTGACCGCGCCGCTCCATGGGGGCGTACTGGTTTCGACGGGGACGTAGAGGCGGGAATAGCGGGCGGATGTGCCTGACATCCTTAAAACGGGCAACTTATAAATTAAAGAACAACGATAACGTTGAGCTTGTCGCGGCTTAAGCCGTGACCGTCCCGTCCGGAAGGACCACGAGCCGGAACGGGGCGTCGTTTAGTGGTGCACGTGTGTGCGCAAAGCTTTGAGCGCACCATGAACAATGAAGCTACCAAGCCCTGAAGTTTGACGGCCTACGTCAGGGTGCGGGAATGTAAATGACCGTCTGCGCCCGGAGAAGTTCCCGTTGAAGCGTTTTCGGACGGGGGTTCGACTCCCCCCGCCTCCACCAGATGGACATTACACGAACACCTACTTTTTCAAAGGCGGCTTTGCCGTAAGGGTGTGGCTGTGATGTCATAAAACACAAAACGAGGTTTAAGGCACGATGTGCCCTGAACCTCGTTTTTTATATGCTTGTGCCTTATTTGGATTCGGTGTCCAATCATAATAGGCAGATCACCGCAAGCAATGCGAGTGTTAGTACACACTCCCCCTTTCTGCTTGTTGGGGATTATGCCCCACCCACACGGAACACAGAATTTCATTCTGTGCCTACCCGTACTGCGAACGCTTTGAAAGGGGATGCCAAAATGACGTTCCCTTTCAAAGCGTGTATCTCTATGACTTTTGGTGCTACTGTGAAACAAGGCAGCACCTGGAAGATGGGGTGGCAAAATACCACCCCATCTTTGATGCGGTTGGGTCAAAAATTATTATCCAAAAGATTGGAAAATTCACGCGTACATGATATAATTACTTTTAAGATGATGGTTATCACATATGGAGGGGTATTATGGCTGTTAGTTATAAAAGACTGTTTCACCTATTAATAGAGCGTGACATGACAACTTCTCAACTCCAAAAACAAGCGGGCTTCTCTGCGAATATCATTGCCCGTCTCAAGCGGAATGGAGCCGTTTCTTTGGATACCATTGAATGTATTTGCCGCACGATGAACTGTAGCGTAGATGACATTCTCGAATTTATACCAGACAAGGAGGAAAACTAATGGATTATAGCTTCTTAATCGATTTTTTAAGATTAAAACATGAAATTACTTCCTTAGAGAAAGATATTTTAGATACATGGAATGAGTTGCAGAAAAATCCGTTTGATATGGATTCTGCAAACAAGCAAATTCTCTCTAATAAAATCAGCCATCCGGACATAGCGGTAAAGGTGAATGCCCTTCCAACTACCATCGCTAAACCGCAAAGTCAAGTCACGGAAGTAGATAATCGGTATATCCTGCAATGTCAGCTGGCATTCTTAGCGGGGAAAGAAATGGAGGAACAAGGTTATGGCAAATAAGCTGGAACTGACTTAGTACGGGAAGGATGAGCCAATCCGTATAGAACCACGGCTGCTGATTGAAAATGCCACTTCATCTAACACTGCTGCCGACCCAGACACTGAGATCATGCTGATTCACGGTGACAACCTGTTAGCGCTGAAAGCGTTGGAAGTACATGTTTATTCCATCTAAGCAGATGCTGTCGAACTCGAGTTTTATGCAGTTGGCAATGCGTTTTCAAGAAAAGTAAATATCCAACAGTTACAAATAAAGGAGAGATGAACAATGTTGTTGAGTAGATTTCGTGTAACGGAATTTCGCTCTGTCCAAGATAGTGGCTGGATTGATGCTGAACAGATAACCGCATTGATCGGCACAAACGAATCGGGTAAAACCAATGTTATGCTTCCACTTTGGAAACTTAATCCTGCTGCGGATGGAGAAATCAACTTACAGGATGACTTACCTCGTGATAAATACCATGTATATCGCAACGCGGAGCAGAAGCCGATTTTTATAAGGGCACAGTATTCTTTGAATGGTGATGAACAAGCGGAATTGGCTAAGATTATTCGGTGTGATCCAACGGTACTTTCTGCTGTAATCGTTGAAAGGGACTTTGATGGAAATTATTCATATATTTTCCCAAATGAACCGGAACACAAAAATGAAGAAGATTCCTTTGTCGATATTGATGGTGTAACTGAATATATAGCTTCACATATGCCGAAGTACGTATATTACTCCAATTATGGAAATTTAGATTCGCAGATTTATCTTCCCGCTGTGCTACAAAATATGAACCGAACTGACCTCGGCATAAAAGAAGCTGCAAAGGCTCGCACACTAAGTACGTTGTTCAAATATGTCAACCTTGACCCTAAGGAAATAACTGATATGGGGGCAGAGAGCAGCGGAACTCCCAACGCTACACAAATTGAAGCCACTGCGAACAAGAAAAAAGAAAGGGAGATTTTGTTATCCTCTGCGGCTGCTGGATTTACCAAGTCATTTAATGAGTGGTGGAAACAAGGAAACTATATATTTGAGTTTAAAGCAGACGGCAACTATTTTAGAATTTGGGTATCTGACTCTATTCGGCCTGAACCAATCGAGCTGGAGGCCCGCAGCACTGGATTGCAATGGTTCTTTAGCTTCTATCTGGTCTTTTTGGTTGAAAGCGAATTACATCACCGTAATGCAATTCTTTTATTGGATGAACCAGGAGTGACTCTGCACCCTTTGGCACAAAAGGACTTATTCACGTTCTTTGAAAACCTATCTTTAAACAATCAAATAATATATACGACTCATTCACCATTTATGGTCGATTCAAACCATTTGGAACGAGTCCGCTCTGTTTATATTGATACTCTAGGAAAAACAACTGTCAGTGCCGATTTGCGTGCAGCCGAGCGGCTTAAAGGAAAAAACCAACCACAATCTATATATCCAGCTCATGCTGCCTTGGGGCTTTCTGTCTCTGATACATTATTGATAAACTGCAACCCTGTACTCGTTGAAGGGGAATCGGATCAACTATACTTATCCGCATTGAAAAATCTTTTAATTTCCAAAGGCAAAATTGCACCTTTGAAAGAGATTGTTTTTATCCCTACTGGGGGCGTCAAAGGAATTAAAGCTACTTCAGCAATCCTCTCTGGGGTAAATGATATTAAACCGTTAGTTGTTATTGATGGGGACAAGCCCGGTACTAAAATGGCTAATGAGCTCAAAGCGGATTTTTATGCAGCAGAAACCGAGAAGCTGATTTCTATTGCCGATTTTTCGACTGTAGTGGAAGCTGAAGTGGAGGATCTTTTCCCGAAAAGCAAACTGGCTAAGATTGTTGCACGATTCCTACCCAGACCAGAAGAGGCTGACGAAGAATTTGATGATGTCGTTGTAGTAGACAAGCCGATTTGTAATCAGATTGAGGAGTTTGCTAAAGCCCAAGGAATTGACCTTGGAAAAGGATGGAAAGTTCGTTTGGCAGCTATGGTTAAAAGAGAAATCCTTAAAGGCACGGATAAAGTAATAGGTGAGAGTGATCCTGAATTTGCAAAAGTCTTGGAGTTGTTTAATTGTTTCTAACATCTTATCGGGTTTTTGATATTGGTATTGTATCTATTCATGCCTTGTTGTCTGAACTTTTAATATAGATTTTCATCTGTGCATTCCAAGTCGCTGGATAACTAATGCTTACAATACTAACAAAAAAGGCCACACAGCAGACATAGAAACCTGTTGTGTGGCCTTTATGTTTAGAACTGCGAGAACATCACTTAAAAGTTATTGTTGTGTTCAATAATCCATAAGTGGACACTCCGAAATGAGTCATCCTTTCTTATATCATCTTTGAATTTTACGTCACTCCTTACTTTGATCAGAATACTTCTTTTCCCATGCCTCAAGCTCTTTTTGCCCCTGGTCACTGGCATAGAATTTCTGAATTTCAGGCACAAGAAATCGGGCAAAGGAATCAATGATGGACTGTGGCAGTTCGATCTCGTATAGATTTTGACGTTTTTCCTGGCTGGCCATAGTGTATTGCCCCAACAGCAAAACCTTTCCGGCTCAACTCAGTCCATCTCACACTCCTTCCCGGCGATACACAGCTGCCAAAGATTGTTCCCATACACAGAGGGGAAACAGATAATTTCAAAACCTGAGAAAATTCTCATAGAGCTCCTTTCCTATCTCTTCCCATCCGGGGTTTTCACCGGAAAATCCCGCATAAAATAGCTTGGATCGGAAGGGAATGAATCGAATTAAACTGGGTATATTTATCTTTTTCTTTTTATCTACCGTCTGGTTTTCGCACTTCAAGAAAGCGGATTACCGTACTTGTCGAATCCATTATTCAGACTTCCGGCGTTCCGCAACCGGATTTCTTGAAGTCGGTGTTCGAAACCGCTTCATAGTATTTTGGGTAGATACGGTTGGGTTTTCCACAACCCTGCTTTTTGATGGATACAAGATCTGCATATTGCAGTTCCCGCAGTGTGTCCACCGCTTTTTGACGGCCACAGTGCAGCAGCTCGCACACCTCGTTGATGGGGTAGTACAGATAAATTTTGCCATAATCGTCGGCCCATCCGTTTTTGCGGGACAAATCTGTTCGACGCAGTATCATCGCATACAACAGTTTGGCTTCGCTTGACAAGGAGCAAAAACTTGGTGCCTCAAACAGAAAATTGGGCAGTCGTATAAAACTTTGGGCCGGTGGCTTCTGATGAATGTAAAAGGGTTTAGTAGCCATGACAGGTACCTCCATGCGGACAATTAGAACGTGATTTCTGAGCGATAAGGGGTATTGCTATTCACCTCCACGATTGCCAGGCTGGAAAGTGAGCATATATCCGGCTTTTGGAAGCTCTATTTGTCCGTATTCGACCTCCGTTTCCTGTCACTTGCTGTTTTCTGACGGCGGTGCACCTTGCGGGCACAATCGGGACAATACTTGGCTCGGTTAGACTTTGCCAGAAACGGCGCACCACATTCTGCGCATCGCTTCACTCCCTTGGGTTTGGTGATTTCAGCTTGTAAGGCTGGAGCGCCCGGCAGAACCCAATCCCGGAACCAGGTGCAGCACAGAGAATAAGAGATGCTCTGTACACAGACACAAGGCTCGCCATCATCCAGCGCAATACAATTGCCGCCGTCATAATTGCAGCAAGATTTTCGAATCAGCGCATTGGCTTTTCTCTTTTGCTTGGGTGTCATTTGAATCGACAAATTGTTTTTCCTCTCAGCTTTGTGGTTGCAGCTTGTGCAGATATTTTTCCATGCGCTTTCCTCCATTTCATGTAGAGAATTGATTTTGTGAGATTTATGGTTTATAATAAAT
Source organism: Flavonifractor sp. An9 (assembly GCF_002161245.1). Classification (NCBI taxonomy): domain Bacteria; kingdom Bacillati; phylum Bacillota; class Clostridia; order Eubacteriales; family Oscillospiraceae; genus Flavonifractor; species Flavonifractor sp. An9. The sequence continues at coordinate 119,847 of NZ_NFHC01000003.1, read as the reverse complement.
GTAAACCGTAAACTCTAATTGAATTATACCGTAGGAAAGTGCTTGAATCGGTATATCAACCATAAATTATTTCAGTTTCAAAAACGATTTACTTATAAATTGTAGTTTATAAATGGACGGGAGGATCAACTCATGCTGTATGACGAAGCAAGGATGGCGTTGACCAAAGAGCGGCTGGAAGATCTGCGCAAAGAAAAAAAGCTGTCCTTTGAACAGCTTTCCAAGCAGCTTGCGGAGCGTGGTGTCAACATCAGCCATACAAATCTCAAAAATTATGAAATCAACGATCCAGTCCATCCTCTGTATGGCCGCACCCGTAGTATGAGCATTGAGTATCTGACTGCTTTTGCGGATTTTTACGATGTGTCGGTGGAGTATCTACTGGGGCTGTCTAACTCCCGCAAAAAGGAATACCACGATATTTCTGAACAGTTAGGTCTGTGCGATGAGGCGATTGACGAGCTTATTCAGTGTAAAGAAAACTCCAGCAGTGAGGAAGGGCAACAACTATATGTTTCTCAAGATACGGCCATTCTTAATGATTTTCTAATTAGCGCAGAATTTAGGCGTGTGATGGAAAAAATTAAGCAAAGCCTTTTTGCATATTACATGTACCAGTTGTCCCAGGACGGCATCTCTGCACAAATACGGAAAGAAAGCATTCAAAAGATGGAAGAAGCTCAGAAGGTTTTGGATGCGTGCGGTTATTGTTCAGTGGAGTATGATCTGATTTCACAGGTCCACATGGAAAACGCTATAGGCATCTTGAATACCTATCTGCGTGAATTGCCGAAACAGCTCTATCAAACACATGTACAGAAAGCAAAAGATAGGCAGTAATGATATACTGAAACACCGGATAGGGCACTAATAACAATAGATCGGAGAACACCTTTATGAATAAACAACAGCTGGCAAATAAAATCTGGGAATCCGCCAACAGAATGCGTTCCAAGATTGAAGCAAATGAATATAAGGACTATATTTTGGGATTTATCTTTTATAAATTCCTGTCCGACAAAGAAGTTGAATTTCTGAAAAAAGACGGTTATGAAGATGATGATATCAAAGAGAATGCCCATGAAAATAATGAGCCTCTTGTGGACTATTGTCAGCAGCATCTCGGGTATTTTATCGCCTACGATAACCTCTTTTCTACCTGGCTGGCAAAGGGCGGCAGTTTCACCGTGGACAATGTGAGAACCGCGCTTTCTGCCTTTAATCGCCTGATCAGCGAAACACAAAAGAAAGTATTCAGCAAAATCTTTAACACGCTGGAAACCGGCCTGAGCAAACTGGGCGACAGCACCAGCAGCCAGACCAAGTCAATCAGCGAACTGATTCAGCTGATCAAAGATATCCCTACCGATGGCAAACAGGACTATGATGTCCTGGGATTTATTTATGAATACCTGATCAGTAACTTTGCGGCCAATGCTGGCAAAAAGGCCGGTGAGTTTTATACCCCTCACGAAGTATCTCAGCTTATGTCTGAAATCGTTGCTCACCATCTAAGAGACCGGGAGAAAATTGAAATCTACGATCCTACCAGCGGTTCCGGTTCCCTGCTTATTACCATCGGTAAAAGCGTTGCAAAGTACACTAAGAGCAAAGATGATATCATGTACTATGCGCAGGAGTTGAAGGAAAACACCTATAATCTAACACGTATGAACCTTGTCATGCGTGGCATCAAGCCGGATAACATCTTCACCCGCTGCGGTGATACCCTGGAACAGGACTGGCCCATGTATGACGATGTGACCCGGGAATATAATCCCCTGTATCTGGATGCGGTTGTCTCCAATCCGCCCTACTCCCAGCGCTGGGACCCGAAGCATAAAGACACAGATCCCCGTTATCGTTATGGCATTGCGCCTAAAGGCAAGGCGGACTATGCGTTTCTGCTCCATGACCTATACCACCTGAAGCCAGAGGGAATTATGACCATTGTTCTGCCTCATGGTGTTCTGTTCCGTGGTGATGCACTGGGGGGGCCGGATGGCCAGGGCGAAGGCGAAGGAAAGATTCGCCGAAATCTGATTGAGAACAACAACATTGAGGCGATTATTGGCCTGCCTGCCAACATTTTCTTTGGCACAGGTATTCCTACTATCATTATGGTGCTGCGCCAGAAGCGCGAAGAATCTGATGTTCTGTTTATTGACGCTTCCAAGGGTTTTACCAAGGTTGGCAAGACCAATAAGCTGATGGCGTCCGATATCAAGCGAATTGTGGATGCTGTTGCAGCTCGTCCCGAGAAGATCGAAAAGTTTGCCCGGCTGGTTTCCAAAGAGGAGATCCGGCGCAATGGCTATAACTTAAATATTCCCCGCTATATTGATTCCTCTGAAGCCCCAGAAACATGGGATATCTACGCCACCATGTTCGGCGGTATCCCCAACCACGAAATTGACTTTCTAGCTTCCTATTGGTCCGCGTTTCCTCAGTTGCGGGAAAGCCTGTTCACATCGGATGAAACGCCCTATTCTCAATTAGCTGTCCAAAATGTCAAGGAGGCGATCGAAGGAAACAATGATGTGCAGGCATTTGTTGCCGCTCACCAGGCTGCGTTCGCTGATTTTGACGCATATCTGAACGGAGAACTGATTGAAAAAATGATGGAGCTGAATATCTCTCAGACAGAGGACGCCATCACACAAAATATTTTTGGCCGCATCACGCCGCTGCCCCTGCTGGACAAATACCAGGCGTATCAGCTGCTGGACAATCAATGGGCAGGTATCGCCACCGATCTCGAAATTGTCCAAACCGAAGGATTTGCAGCTGCGAAGCAAGTTGACCCCAACATGGTCATCAAAAAGAAAGGTGACAAGGAAGAAGAGGTGCAGAACGGCTGGGTGGGTCATGTGATCCCCTTTGAATTGGTGCAGACTACACTACTGAGAGAAGATTACGACGCACTCAAAACCAAGGAAGCTCGACTGGATGAAATTGCGGCAGAACTAACTGAGATTATCGACTCCATTGACGAGGGCGACCGCGGCGACTTCCTCAACGAGGACAACACCGCCTTTGTTTCCAAGGAGTTTGTAGCAAAGCTGGCAGAGATTTATGGGGATGTTTCGTCCCCGGAGCTGGACGGCTTGCAGGGGTATCTGGAGTTGTTGGATGCGAAGGCCGGAAAAGCGGAAAAACTTCACTATATCAATACCCATCCGGAAGTCAGCTGGGCCGATGTGGAGGGAAATTCTCCCTATACTAAGGTGAAAGTTTCGGCGTATGTCAAGGCACTGCGGGCGGCGTATATCTTCCCGGAGGATTCCTTTGAGGCGAAAATGGTACAGGCTGACAAGCTAATGGTAGAGGAAAAAACGGTTAAGAGCGAGGGAAAGAAAAACGAGGAAGCCCTGCACCTGAAAACCAAAGAGACCATTGAAGGATTGAGCGATGAGCAAGTCCTGGATTTGTTGCGTCTGAAATGGATTGCGCCCCTATGTGTTTCTCTGCGGGCTATGCCGGAAATTATCATTGACGGGCTGGAAAAAGCCGTGCAGGTGCTTACGGATAAGTATGCCGTGACCTATGTGGAGCTAGACGAGCAGATCAAGACATCAGAAACGACGCTTGCTGATATGCTGGATGAGCTCACCGGCAGCGAATTTGATATGAAAGGGCTTAGCGAGTTCCAATCGCTGCTAAAGGGTGAATGAGATGAAGAAACTGCCCCAAATTCCTCAAATCCGAGTCAAAGGTTTCACACAAGAATGGACTAAGCACTTGCTTAATTATTATCTTGAAACTTCCCAAGAAAAAAATTTTGATGGACTATATCAAAGGGAAGACGTTTTGTCCGTTTCTGGTGATTATGGAATTGTTAATCAAATAGAATTTCAAGGCCGGAGTTTTGCGGGGGCTTCTGTTTTAAATTATGGTGTTGTACACACCGGTGATGTAGTATATACCAAATCTCCGTTGAAGGAAAATCCTTATGGAATTATAAAGACAAACACTGGGAAAGCTGGTGTTGTTTCAACATTATATGCAGTATATCATCCAAGAGAAGTCACCTATCCCGAGTTTGTACAATGGTATTTTGAAAATAACGATAGGCTGAATCACTATCTAAACCCTCTGGTAAACAAGGGGGCGAAAAATGACATGAAGGTATCGTCTGATAATGCGCTTTTAGGAATGGTTGTCTTTCCAGACTATGCTGAACAAAAAGCTATTTCGGACTCTTTTACGCATATTAAGAATATTGTCTTACAATGTGAATCCAGACTGAAAAAACTTCAGACGCTCAAAACTTCGATGCTGGAAAAAATGTTTCCGAAAGATGGCGCAGCTGTGCCGGAGATTCGTTTTAAAGGATTTGATGAAAAGTGGTCAACGATTGAGCTCGCTCAAATTGCCGATAAGGTAAATGAGAAGAATGTGCAAAATTATATCACAGAGACATTTACCAATTCGGCTGAGCACGGTATCATTAGTCAAAGAGATTTTTTTGATCATGATATAGCTAAAGCTGAAAAAATTAACGGATATTATATCGTGGAAGATAATGATTTTGTATACAATCCGCGTGTTTCTGTCACAGCGCCTTGCGGTCCTATAAACTGTAATAGACTTGGTAGAACGGGTGTAATGTCCCCTCTCTATACGGTTTTCAGAACTCACGATATAGACACATTATTTTTGGAATGGTACTTTAAAAGTTCTCATTGGTATGCCTATATGAGATTTAATGGAGATTCTGGAGCAAGATCTGATAGGTTTTCTATTAAAAGTGATTTGTTTTTCAAGATGCCTATTCCAATTCCGAGTATGGAAGAACAGCATAAAATTGGTCAAGCATTGCAAACTTTAAATGAGAATATAAATTTAAATCTGCAAGAACTCGGCAAACTCCAATCCATCAAAAAAGCCCTGCTGGAAAAAATGTTTGTCTGACATAGGAGGCTGCTATGGCATTTGAAAATGAAGCTGCCTTTGAAGCAGCGTTAATCAATTTACTAACTGAAAAATATGGCTGGGAGCCGGAAATCCTGCGCTACAAAACCGAAGAAGAGCTGATCCAGAACTGGAAGCAGATTCTCTTTGAGAACAACCGGGATATCGACCGTTTGAATGATGTCCCGCTGACCGATGGCGAAATGCAGCAGATTCTGGACCAGATCACTCGGCTGCGTACACCGCTGAAGCTGAATGGCTTTATCAATGGTAAAACCGTGGCCATTAAGCGGGATAACCCTGCCGACAAGCTGCATTTTGGCAAAGAGGTCAGCCTAAAAATTTATGACCAGCGGGAGATTGCCGCCGGACAGAGTCGCTACCAGATTGCCCAGCAGCCTGTGTTCAAGGCGAGAAGTGCGGTTTTGCCCAATCGCCGGGGCGATTTTATGCTGCTGATTAACGGTATGCCTTTGATCCACTGCGAGCTCAAGCGCAGCGGCGTGGATGTGAGTCAGGCATATAATCAGATCGAAAAATATGCCCATGAAGGTGTGTTCTCCGGGCTTTTCTCCCTGGTGCAGATTTTCATTGCCATGCAGCCGGATGAGACAGTTTATTTTGCTAATCCCGGCCCAGACGGAATGTTTAACAAGGATTTCTACTTCCATTGGGCTGATGCTAACAATGAGCCGCTGAACAACTGGAAGGACATTGCGCAATATCTGCTCTCCATCCCTATGGCGCACCAGTTGATTGGTTTTTATACAGTTGCCGATGATACCGATGGTATTTTGAAAGTCATGCGCAGCTACCAATACTATGCGGCTTCCCGCATTACCGGTCGTGTTGCCATGCGGCGTTGGGCGGATAAGGATCAGTATGGCGGATATATCTGGCACACGACCGGTTCCGGTAAAACCTTGACCAGCTTTAAATCCGCTCAGCTGATTGCCGGATCAAGGGATGCCGATAAGGTGGTGTTCCTGATGGACCGTGTGGAGCTGGGAACCCAGTCACTGATGGATTACCGTGGTTTTGCCGACGATGCGGGTTCTGTACAGGACACAGAAGATACAAATGTTTTGGTTTCAAAACTGAAAAGTGACGATCCGGCCAATACGTTGATCGTCACTTCCATTCAGAAGATGAGCCGCATTGAGGAAAACAGCAGCTATAATGCCCACGATATTGAACTGATTCGGGATAAGCGGATTGTTTTCATCATTGATGAAGCACACCGGGACGTATTCGGAGAAATGCTGCGTACAATCAAAGAAACCTTCCCCAATGCCATGTTCTTCGGGTTTACGGGAACACCAATTCATGAAGAGAACCAGAAGAAAATGAGCACTACCTCGGATGTGTTTGGAAACGAACTTCACCGGTACAGCATTGCAGACGGAATCCGGGACAAAAATGTTCTGGGTTTTGACCCCTATATGGTGCCTACCTATAAGGACCGTGATTTACGCAAGGCTGTTGCTTTGGAAAAAGCCAAAGCGCCTACTGAAGCCGCAGCCATGAGCGACCTAAAAAAGAAAAAAGCCTATCTGCACTATATGGACCATACAAGCGTGCCTATGGCTGGTGTCGTTCAAGCAGACGGAACCTACCTGAAGGGCATTGAAGATTATTTGCCCAACTCCCAATATGAGCGGGAAGAACATCAGCGTGCGGTAGTAACCGATATTCTGGACAACTGGGTTACGCTCAGCCACGGAAGTAAGTTCCATGCGATTTTTGCAACCAGCAGTATCCCGGAGGCGATCCAATATTACAGGCTGTTCAAGGAAATGAGCAGTTTGAAAGTGACGGCACTGTTTGACCCAAGCATTGATAACAATGGTGGGGCGATCTTCAAGGAAGAATCGTTGATCGAGATTCTGGAAGATTACAATGCTCGTTACGATATGAAGTTTAAGCTGGCTACCTATGCAACGTTCAAAAAAGATGTTTCCTACCGCCTGGCACACAAGGAGCAGTATAAGTCTGTGGAGAGGACCCCGGATCAACAGATTGATTTGCTGATTGTTGTGGATCAGATGCTGACGGGATTTGACTCCAAATGGATCAACACCCTCTATCTGGATAAGGTTTTGGTCTATGAAAAACTGATTCAGGCATTCTCCCGCACCAACCGCCTTTTTGGACCAGAGAAACCCTTTGGCACGATTCGTTATTACCGGAAACCTTATACGATGCGTCGGAATATCGACGAAGCGTTCAAACTGTACTCTGGTGACAAACCTCTTGGCCTATTTGCGGACAAGCTGGAGTATAACCTGGGCAAGCTGAATGAGCTGTATGATGAAATCGAAGCGATTTTCCGCTCGGCAGGAGTGGGAAATTTTGAAAAATTGCCGGAAGATCACACAGAGCGCGGACAGTTTGCCAAGCTTTTCAAGCGTTTTAATAACTACCTGGAAGCAGCTAAAATTCAGGGGTTTACTTGGAATAAACTGTCCTATGAAATAAAAACAGAAACGGGTAAAACCACTGTTGAGCTTCATCTGGATGAGACTACTTACCTGATTCTTGCACTTCGCTATAAGGAGCTGTTTTCCGGCGAGGGAACAGGCTTGGGTGGTGATGATGTTCCTTATGAGATTGATTCTTACCTGACCGAGATCAACACCGGCGTTATTGATGCCAATTACATGAACTCCAGATTCAGCAAATACCTCAAGGCGCTGCAGGATGGAACTGAAACAGCGGCGGTGCTGGATGAACTGCATAAGTCCTTTGCAACTCTTACCCAGGAAGAGCAGAAGTATGCAAATATCTTCCTGCACGATGTGCAGAATGGCGATGTCGTAGTTGATGAAGGGAAAACGTTGCGCGATTACATCACAGAGTATATGACCAGTGCGAAGAATGACCAGATTCACCGTTTTGCCGAGGCTCTTGGAGCAGATGAGACAATGCTGCGGGATTTCATGCAGTTGAGGGTTACAGAAGCAAACATTAACGAGTTTGGCCGATTTGATAAGCTGAAAGCGACGGTCAACAGGGACAGCGCAAAAGTGTTCTTGGAAACCCTTGAGGGAGCTGCCATCAAGCCTTTTCAGATCAACATGAAGGTGGATCGGATCTTGAGAAAATTTATCCTTGAGGGCGGATTTGACATAGCCTAAACAAAGGAGGCGGCGATATGGGAAACAGGCGACAAAAACATGAGCAAGACACAGCTATAAAGCTTCGCTTCTATTTTATGTCATTATGGCTATTGTTCGTTTTGATTTTTCTATTAACCGTTGATATCCCAATTTGTTTTTCTAAAGATGCGCACTTTATAGGTTTTGGACCGTTGTTGAAAAGAAATTGGCTTGCGTTTATCTCTTTACTCTTTGCAATTCTGGGATGGCTTGTTGCGTCTCGAGAGAAACAACGATGGGCAGGAGTAACGAATCCGCCGTATAAAATTGAGTTCATCAAAAACGAGAATTATGAATATTTAACATTTCTTACTACCTATATAATCCCGCTGATTTGCATCGATTTAACCAAGATTCGATATGTGTTCGTGCTGGCCGTTCTATTGGTGCTAATCGGGTTTATCTTTATCAGAATGGATTTATATTGTGGGAATCCTACCTTGGCACTTATGGGATACAGATTGTATCGCGCAGAGATTAAAGGCGTGGATGCTCCCGATGGAATTGTGTTGATATCAAAAGACCGTTTATCCAAAAGATCAGCTATTAAATGGATTCCCATCGATAAATATGTCTGGATAGCAAAGGAGATAAAGAATGACGTCGGATGAATTAAAAGGTACAGTGTCAACCATATTGGGGCAGCAGCACTCTGCACAACTGTATTTGGTCCTCAAAGTTAACGATGAACTCGTTTTGAGATTGGCAGACATAGAAGATGAGAGCACAGCACCGGAAATTCAACACATGTTTGAAGAATTTTTGGAGACTACCATTGTCGCTAATGAAGATATGATTGTCCGCAATCTTTCTGTTGCAGATGAATCACCAAATGCAGTTTATGAATATGATTATGATAGTTATCCGGAAGAACTGAATTTATTTAAAAAATTCAATATTGAAGAAGCGATAAACATAGATCATTTTAATTTTAACACGGATGATCTTAATCATTTGTTTGGATACATAGTTTATATTGGAAGCATGGAAAGTGGTATTGTCCTCTTCAAAAAACATTATCCAATCTCTTTGATAAAACGAGAAAGTTTCTTACTGGGAGCAATTAGAAGCAGTGAACGTTTTGAGAAACTGCCCGGAGAAGATATTATACGATTGAATAATGATGCGCAGCTTTTGCGAGTAGGCGACACTATATTTGTGCTCAATTTAAAAATGCTGGAACGTAATATGGGCTTTTCGGCTCTCATCCAACAAGCGGCAACGGAAACTGTTAGCGCAATCGAAGAGCTGGACATTTTGGATGATATTGAGGTGTTGCGGGATACACTTGAAGTTCCATCATTTGCGCGGAAGCTTTCTAAAGTAAAAAAAGCATCACCTATTTTTAAGCTAGGGATATCAAAAGAAGCAATTGTGGAATTTACAAAAAACACGCCAGAGCTTGCAGGAAAGTTCAAATATAGTGAAGATGGAACTCAGATCAGGTTGAGCACCCAGAAATCTAAAATTGCGTTTCTTAAATTGATGAACGATGCTTTTTTGCACTCTGAATTAACTCAACAATGGTATGATGCATCCGCAAAAGACAACATTACTCAAGGGGCTGGATAATCCACAATTTTGTAACCGAGTTCTCAAGAAAAAGCGTTCGCAGAACGCGCAGCCGCAGAGTAAAATTCTGCGCTCAAAGGGGTTTGGGGGCGCTGCCCTCAACAAGCAGTTTGTGGCTGTGGATAGCCACAAGCATTGCTTGCGTCAATATGCTTCCCTTAAAAACGTGGTACTTGAAAACTATGCGCTAACAGCATTTTATCATTGTGATTATGTTGATATAGGGTTGAGGTTTATTCCTACATCTGATAAAATGATATTGACGAATGGGGGTGTATCTCTTGAAAGAAGTGGCAGAAAGATTGCGGTCTCTGCGGGAAAGTGTTAAGCTGTCCCAGGTTAAAATGGCCGAGATCGTCGGTGTCAAGCAATCCAGCCTGAACCGCTATGAGCTCAATCAGGCTTCACCGACATTTGAAACACTTACCCGATATGCGGATTACTTTGATGTATCTATGGACTATATCTTTGGACGCACGGACAATCCTCAGGGCAAGCTGTATGAGTACAAGCCTAAAATTCAGCAGAACGACCCCCAGATGCAGAAGTTTGTTGAAATGTGCTTTGACCCCACATCTCCTATGAATGCGCGGCTCAAGGAAACGCTACTGCAAATGCTTGGGGAGGCGAAACAATGAATGTTGTTATCTACGCCCGCTACTCCAGTCATAGCCAGACCGAGCAATCTATTGAGGGACAGCTCCATACCTGCTATGAGTATGCAAAAAACAACGGCTATCTTGTTGTTGGGGAGTACATCGACCGCGCTCAGAGCGGAACCACCGACAGCCGCGCCGAGTTCCAGCGGATGATTGCCGACAGTGACAAGCATACCTTTGAGGGCGTTCTGGTTTACCAGCTTGACCGTTTTGCCCGCAACCGATATGACAGTGCCATCAACAAGGCAAAACTGAAAAAGAACGGTGTGCGAGTGATCTCCGCGCGGGAAAACATCAGCGATGATGCCAGCGGCATTCTGGTGGAAGGTGTTCTGGAAAGTATGGCTGAATACTACTCAGCGGAGCTTTCCCAAAAGATTCGCCGGGGCATGGAGATCAATGCGCAAAAGTGTTTGGCCAATGGCAGCAATCCTGGTTTGGGCTATAAGGTGGATTCCGAACGTCGGTACTATGTGGATGAGGAAGAAGCAAAGACTGTCCGGGAGATTTTTGAACGATATGCCAGCGGAGAAACAGTTGCAGACATTATCCGTGATTTGAACCGCAGAAAGCTCACGACTTCTCTTGGCAAACCCTTTAATAAAAACAGCGTCCACCGCATTTTGAACAACCGGCGTTACATCGGATATTACCTCTACAAAGGACAGGAAACGCCGGGCGGTATGCCTCGTATCATCGAAGATGAGCTGTTTGAGCGTGTCCACTATATCCTTGATCGCAACAAAAAAGCACCTGCCCGAGCTAGAGGGCGGGAAGAGTATCTGCTCACCACAAAGCTGTTCTGTGGCTACTGCCGGGAGATGATGACCGGTTACGGCGGTACAGGAAAATCCGGCAAGACCTATCACTACTACGCCTGCAATAATTTCAAACGGCGCAAATGCAAAAAGAAGGTCATCGGTAAAGAGAGAATTGAGGATCGTGTGGTGTTGGAGTGCCGCAAGTTGCTGACAGACAGTAACATTGAGCGGATTGCGGCCTCGGTATCTGAGGCCTGTGAATCCAACCGGGACACAGCATCCATCAAACGCATCAGAGCTGCCATCCAGGAAGCAGACACCGCCATTGAAAATCTCTGGAAGGCGTTGGAGCGGGGACAGGCGGCCGACATGATTACTGAGCGGATTGAAAAACGCCAGCACGAAAAAGAGGAGTTGCAAGCACAACTGGCTGTCGAGATGGCGAAGCAGGTGACTTTGACAGCACCCCAGGTTAGAGCCTATCTCTACTCGCTCAGGCAAGGAGACAAGAACGACGAGAACATTAAGCGTGGGATCATCAATATCTTCCTCCGGGCGGTATATTTGTATGATGACCGGTTCACCTTGGTTTTGAACGGTAGCGACACCCCGATCACAATTGATGACATTCTGCTGGACGAGATCGAGGAGGGGCTTGAGGGTGACCTGACCAACTGCGAAGGGTGTTCATCGTTGGTTGCGGACGCTCCACCACAAGTAGCAAATCCGAACCCTGCACCGCTTGGTGCCGGGTTCGGATTTGTGCTTTTTTTGAATAATTTTGGGAAAGGCCAAACCCCAAAAGTCTATCTCATTTTTCTCTCTGGTGGAAGTTGCTGTGGCTTCGTGTTCTCTCTGCGTGGCTGGGTTTGAGTGTAACGGGAAACCGATTGGGATAGCTTGCCCGAACGACGGACCTTCTGCAAAATGCTATTTGGACCATCCCAAATGGCCGGTTGAAATTCCTTTGACAGCATTATATAATAATTAACATATAGTAAAACTGAAGAAGTTGTTTAGTCTCAATTTTTGAAAGATGATACTGCATTGCAACTTATTTGCGGCGGTATCAAACGGTCTGGGGCGGGGGCACTTTATGGAATACATGACTGTGTACGATGCGGCGCAGAAATGGAACACATCTGAGCGCCTGGTGCAGAAATACTGCGCATCAGGGCGCATTGCGGGCGCAGAGAAGTTTGGGTCATCCTGGAGAATCCCAGTGGGAGCCGAAAAGCCCAAAGACCAACGCAGGGAACAGTCGGCTCCGGAAACGCAGGGGAAGAGAGGCCAGAGCCTTTCTTATCCGGGGCTTATGCCGCTGATGAACACCGCGTTTGAGCCGGGAAAATGCCTGGAATTCATTGACAGCATGGCGGACGGCCCGGAGAAACAGGTTGCATTTGCGGAATATTATTATTTCAGCGGACAGCCGGAAAAAGCCATCGAACAAACCGAACTGCTTCTCCGTGAGTCGGATAAGAACATACAGCTTTCCGCCTGTCTGATCTATCTGTATGCCAATCTTTCTGTGGGTGAGATACAGCGGGCCAGATATGCGCTGACAGCAGTGCAGGAAACGCTTGCCTCGGATACGGAAAAGCACCCGGAAAAGCGGGCGGGTCTGTCCTTTATTTCTTCTGCTGCGGCAGTACTGTTACACCTTCCTTTGCCCAAAGAACTGCCTCCCACGCAGGAGTTCCTTCCCAGGCTCCCAATGGGCATCCGGATGTTTGCGTTATATATCATCGCCCACGGTGTCTATCTGCAAAAGGACTACCAGAGAAGCCTGGGCATTATAGAGGCCACGCTGAGTATGCAGACGGAAGAATATCCGATCCCCAGCATTTATCTGCATTTGGCCGCAGTCATGGACTATATGAGTCTAAAACAGGTGGACAAGGCAAAGCGGCATCTGCTTGCGGCGTGGGAGCTTGCCAAACCGGACGATTTTATCCAGGGCTTTGGCGAACACCACGGCTTGTTGGGCGGGATGCTGGAAGCGGTGATCAAGCCGGAATATCCGGAGGACTTCAAGCGGATCATCGCCATCACCTACCGGTTTTCCGCAGGGTGGCGCAAGATCCATAATCCCGATACCGGGCATGACGTGGCGGACAATCTGACCACAACGGAGTTTGCTACATCCATGCTGGCTGCCCGCGGCTGGACGAATCAGGAGATCGCAGACCACATGCATATTTCCGTGAATACGGTAAAGTATCATATTACCAATGCCATGCAGAAACTCAGCGTCAAAAACAGACAGGAATTGAAAAAATATATGCTGTTATGAGAGAAAGGACCCGGCCATTTGGCCGGGTCCTTTTTTCGGTACCTACCCATTTTTCACCCTCAAACGGGTGGTTTCAAAAATATGGATTCATGGTATGATAAAACCATACGAAACAGGAAAGGAGAGTTGGCGTGTGGAAAAGGCAAAAACATATCAGGTCGAAGGCGCAACACTCACGATTCCGCTTCAGTATGACGAAAAATCTGGAAAATACATGGAAGTATACCCCGACTTTCTGGAACATCCCATCTATACGCCGGAGGGGCATCCAATCATGCTGACGCTGGAAGATGCCTGTCCCTTCGGCGAACACAGGGACGCAGGCGAGGGTCTGATCGACTGCGGCTCCTGCCGTTTTTACAGACCGTTTTCGAACACTTTGCTTGGCGTGTGCGGACATGAGAAGAACAGAAAAGCATGAAAAGGAGGGTGTGATGATGAGGAACACGATGGGAAAAAGAGGACGAGTACGGCCCAAGCGGATTCTGGCGGCGCTGCTTGCGGTTGTACAGCTGATTCTGCTCCTGCCGACGGTGTCGATCCCCGTCCTGGCGGCAGGAGATGTGGCATATACGCGCCTCCAGCCGGAGGTGGCCATTTATAACGCACAGACCGGCATCGACGAAAAGCTGTATAACCGGGAAATCAGCGCAGACAGCAAGTTCAACGCGGCCACCAAACGCAGCCTGTTCAACTTGTCCTTTGAAAACAATCTGGTCAATGCAAGCGCGCAGATCAATATGGATAACGTGGACATCGGCCAACTGCGGATGAAGGGCAGCAACCTGCAAACCTCCATCTCGGCTTCCTTTCACAATTACAAGCATCAGCATTCCTGGAAGTCGGGACTGTTTAATCTGAAAAACAATACGGCCAATGTTACCACGGCTGTCATGCTGTCCTATCGATACTGGGTTAGGGGCACTCGGTACAATCCCTCCCTCTTCATCAACAGCCGGGACATGGCAAAAGACACGGAACGCCTTTCCACTGGCTACAGCACGGTCGCTTACAATAGCGACGAAGTTTCTCCCAAGGTATACTTTGCCGTCAGCTTGCAGGGCACCTATTACGACGGCGGCAATAAAAGCTGCAAGTGCCAAGGCGACGCGTCGTTGACCAAGCCGGTCATCACCTATATGGACAACAACGCGCCGTCCATCGTTTCGGTAACCGGCATTGACAACCGGATTTTGAAAGCCGGCGATGTGGTGAATCTGGAAGTCAAATTTGACGAGCCCATCCGCTTTGCCGATGACAGCGCTGCCCATGACGATCTGTATGTGGGCCTTGCCATCGAAGGGCTCAGCTCCGACAACTATCCCAAGGCCATGCTGACCAAGCTGGAAAACGACACCCTGTATTTTTCCTACACGGTTCCCACCAACAGCGAGGCCACGGAAAAGACGATCACCAGCGTGGACTTCAGCCCGCTGATGAAGGAATGTGACCTCAAGGTGGTTTTCGAGGACAAGAGCTTCACCCTCTCCACCGATGGGCTCAGCCTCTCCAACGACATCGGCTATACCAGGGCCACATCGTATATCACCGACATCGCCGGCAACGGTATGCGGGAGTCGGACAGAACCTATAACGTGACGGAAAGCTACATTGATACCAAGGCTCCGGCCCTTTCCAAGATCAGCGCCACCGTCACCGCCAACAACGCAAACATCAAAGCGATGACCGGTTCCAACGATGCCGATAACAGCGACACCCACCTGGGCGTGGGCGACAGCGTGGACTTCGGCCTGAGCTTCAGCGAGGTTCTGGATCTTGCCGAGGGAGAGTACACCGGTCTCACGGCCACCACGAACCTGCAGACTCAGGACGGGGACACCGTCACGCTGACCAGCACAGAGTTGCTCAAGACCGCCGTTGGCCAGGGCGGGGAGGGCCAGGGCCCGTCCAAGGGAAACGTGACCTATATCAGCCTGGAGAAACTCACCATGGAAGAGGGCATGACCTGCGAGGACCCGGACGGCGTCATCCGCATCACGGGCATCCAATTCAACGAAACGGTCTCTGATTTGGCCGGGAATACGCTGTCGGTTTCCGCTGACGATGTGAGCAACAAAAATACAGCGACGCTCTATCTGGACGTGACCAAGCCGAAGATCACCGCCGAGATGACGCAATCGGATGACGTATATCTTGTCGTACCCTATGAGGACGGCAGCGGCTTCTACGTCCCGTTTACCATCGAGGACGATGGGTCCGGGACCAACGGACTGAACGGCTACTTCAGATGGCGCAAGGGAACGGACACCTATTCCTTCATGGCCTTCGACTACGCAGTCACCTCTTCTACCGATGAGCCGGAAGAGTGGACAAGAGCCCTCATGAATAACGGCTACTGCAAATTTACCCAGGTGGAGGGAACCCAATACCTGCATATCAAGCAGGTGGACGATGTCACCTATGAGGTGCTGGATACAGAGCTGGACTTCCAGGTGATGGATTATGCCGGCAACGAGAGCACAGCCACCTTTGCCATCGACGCCCTCTGGGACAACACCTATCCCACGGCCGAATTGGGCGAGGTGACCAGAGAACTTACCGATACAGGCGGCGAATTGACCGTAAAGGTCAACCTCAAGGAAGCCACCGCCCTGAATGAGGCCCGTTATCTGTGGACGGACAGCGACCAAGAGCCGGCTGCCGAGGACATCGACCAGGTGCCGGCGGAGGATATTCTCGACCAGACCTCCGCCACGATTACCATCACCGAAAACGTGAAAACCGGCGAGGATTTCAACAAATATCTCTGGGTCAAGGTCTCGGACAAAAACGGCAATGAAGTGGTATACGGTCTGGGCGCGCATCGGTACAATCTGAAAGAGATCGCGTACAGCGTCAGCACAAATAAAGACTACGCCACCGATTTTTATATCTATTACCAACCCCAAGAGGGCTCCGGCGGCTTCCTGCTGGGCCTGCATCCGGTGCCGGGTAAGGACAATGAGTACTACGCCTGCACCGAGGGCGGAATGACGTATGATGACGAAAAATGGTATAAAGTACAGTCGGATGACAGAAGGAACTTTATTGTTCTGGAGAAAACGGATACGGACATCGAATATTTGAACAATTACCTGCTCAATGACGGAAGCGAGCCGTATTCTCAAACCTTCGGATACCGCACCGGCGATTATCAGTTCTACATCATTGCCGGCGTAAAGGGTGCGTTTGCTTTTGATGAAAACGAATGTGTGACCCAGGCAGGAAATGTTTCCTATGAGGTCAGCGAGGAAAGCTACACCATCCGCGCGGTCACGCCGTTCAAAGAAGGACAAAACTTCTTCCCCGATATCAGCATCACTCCCGTGAGCGACATTCCTGATCCCACCGACAATTCCTATTACTACTATACCTCGGAGCCGATGCTCTCCACTCTGGAGGGCCTGACCTATGAGATCGACCTGGGTGATGGTATGCCGGAATGGGGCTATGATCTCATCAATTTTGATAAATCCTATGTGATGGTATGGGGAATCAGTGCTGATTTTGAAACGTTGTATATTCCGTTGAAGCCCCAGGCAAAACAGACCATCACCCTGCCGGCGGGAGAGTACACGACAACGGGGTCCTTCTATCTCCAGGTGAATCTTCAGGCAAAAAACAGCGGGCAAAACGGTTTGTACCTCTATCGCGCCAGTGAGACGAAGTATCTTGACGGGCGGACCGCCCCCGATCCGTCGGAGTTCGGCATCACCTCTCTGAAGATGGAGTGCGATTCCGTCAATCATGATATGGCATATTCCACAGGTATTCAGGAGCAGGAGGTTGAGCCTGGCGGAGATGTGATTTATCTGCCGGTCTCCAATGAAACAGACCGATATTGGGGAGGACCATACGACAAGCACAAGATCTATCTGACAACAGAGAATATTCAAACGAGCGGAACCATGTACCTGTACACGGATCAGCTGATCTGGAATGTCACGGCAGGACAGACGGAAGACACTGCCGCCATTTACAGGAGCGGCTCGACGCGGGGCCTGGACCTCACGATCCTCGATGAAGAAGGCGCCGCGGAATATGTGGCCGGTATCGACCCCGCAGATCCGGGAGCCGAAGGCGATGCACCCCTGTGCCTGATCCGGAATACCAACAACGTGATCGCGGTGCGGACTGTACTCTCCAACGGGAAAAAGTCGGAAATCAAGTATTACACCATCTATCCTTCCTGGCTGGATGTGTCCGGTACGCTCTCGACCCAGAAGGATGCGGACACGCAGGTGACGATTTCCGACGACAATACGCTGGTCTTTACTCCGGATGAGGGCCAGTCCATGGAGGGAGTGCGGATTTTTACAAGCGACGGGACCAACAAACTGGAACTGCTCCCCCAGGCCGACGGCACCTATCGCTGCGATGCAGCCCCCGGACATAAGTGGTATTATTTCTACGCGCTCAATACCTATGGAAGCATCTATTATTTTGAGGAATATTTCAATGTCTATCGGGACGAGGACGCTCCGGTGATTACGTCCCAGGGCAGCACGGAGTCTGACGGAACGTATCAGATCAAGCTCCGGATCACGGACCTGTCGCTGACCACCTATCTGATGGACGGCACCATTGATCTGAAGCTCATCTTCGACGAGGCCTATTCCCAGCGGCTGGGAGTGGAACAACCGGATGTGAGTGGAGACGCAGAAGGACAGCAGGCAACCTTTGAACTGGCCATCGACGAATTCGACGACTACTGGGGTGAGATCACCCCGGAGGATGACATGGAGTTCCTCTGGGAAGCGGAGAATGTCAGCAGCACGGGCATCTACCGGGTGGAGGCGGTCATGCCAAAAGTAACCTCAGACGGTTATCTGGACGTCACGATTTACGGCGCCGCCAAATACCTTCTGGAAGAGAGCGATGACGCGGAGATCAAGTTTGACGTGACGGTGGAGGCCACCGACAAGTTCGGCCATACCGGCACCACCGAGATCAAAGATGTCACCGCCACCAATACCAAGCCCCATGTTGTAGACAGCGGCAGCGTACAGCCGGAATATCAGCAGATCGGCACCGGCTATGACTATGCGCTGATGCTGCCCTTCAATGTGCCGGTGCAGCCCGAAAAATCCTGGATTCTGCCCGAGCCCACCGGCTATCAGACGGAGTGGATCGACGGCTTCCCCGTGACCCAGGACGGCACCACCGAGATCTCCTTCTATGATATTTTCGGCACCCTTTATACCCAGGAGCTGGTGCTGGAAGATGTATTCGGCGATTACGGCGTGGAGCTGATCATTTCGCCGGAGACCTATACCAAGGAGGTCATTTCCGTTACGGCGCGCATGAGCGTGGAGGACACCGAGCGGGCCTTCATGTTCTGGAAGGATCTTGGCAACGGACAAATCCAGGCCATCTCCGATGCCAACTGGGAGTCCCTGCCCACCAAGGAACGGACCATCACCCGCCAGGAAAACGGAACCATCATGGTGTTCGTTTATGATAGAGCCTATTCCCGGGATGAGCTGTATAACCAGGGCTACTATCAGCGGGCGGATGTACTGACCATCCACATTGACAACATGATTGACGGTGCGCCGGAGGCGGAGCCCAGGTTCTACTTCGACCAGTTCGGCCAGGAGTATACGGCCGAGGAACTGCTGGAAGAATTCCCCGACGGCATCGAGACCACAAGCTATGTGGAGGTATCCTACAAAACCAGCCGCTATGTCACGCCCACCGGCGATACGGGCGAGAAGATCCGGTTTGCCTACCCGGATACCGACACCTCGTACCAGTTTGAGTATGTGGATGCCTTTGGCAACGAAGGCAGCCTTTCGGTCAACCTTGCGGATTACGGCATCACCTTTGCCGCGCCGCCGGCGCCCTATGCCGACGAGACCGTGCCCACCGTGGTGGTGGACGTCTACGCCAAGCGCTTCAACAACTACACCGCCGCGGGCGCCTTCTCCAAGGATACGGCGGCAAACGATGTTGCAAACGAGTTTACAAGCATCGGTTACGTACAGGGATACAGCCTGAAGGTCGGCGCCACAGACTATTCCAGCTACAAGATCGTGGTGCTGAAGACCCCGCCCACCTCCCTTACATACAGCGGGGCGGTCAGCGATACCGTGGCCGGGGTGAGCATCTCCGGAAACACGATCACCGTTTCCGCGGACCTGGCCACCGACTTCACCATCGCGGTGGTGGACAATGCGTCCGGGGAAACTGCGGCCACAGCCGACAACTTCTCCTGCATCACGATCCGGGCAGTGGATCTGAAACACTGGTTTGACACCACCAAGCCCGTGGCGGAGCAGAAGATTGTGCACAGCGGCCTCTATGAGCAGACCGTCTATGTGAAATTCACCGACACGGCCAATGACGGCACGGAGATCGACAATGGTACGAATCTCCAGAACGCTTCTGTGACGCTCATGAACGGCAGCATGGAGCGGGAGACCACGGGAGAATACGCGGGCTGGTACAAGAAGGTATTCAAGGAGAACGCCACGGAGGAACTGCTCTTCCAGGACCATGTGGGCAACATGGGCGACAGTGAAAAGGTGGAGATCACCGGCATTGACTCCGACCCGCCGACGCTTACCACCACATGGACGCCGCCGTATCTTTCAAACGACGGCCAGGTGGACTCCAGCTGGTACACCCAAACGCCGGTCAATACCTCGGTCTACGCGCATATCACATCCAACAAGGTCCTTGACGTGGAAAAAGTCAAGCTGACCCACTATTCCTACAACGGATCGGATTGGACCGAGCTTCCCACCGGAAACATCAAGGATATCGAGAACTGCCACGCCAGCTATACGGTCACCTCCAACGGTCTGACGGTGTGCTTCGAGCAGGGCGGGATCGGCCTCAAGTTCCGGGTTCAGTCCCCCAACGGCAAGAGTGCGGAAGCCGAAGTCTATCTGCCGGAGGAGACCATCGACAAGGTGGTTCCCAACGTGAAGGTGAAGGCCACGGAGCTGAAACGGAGCGGGTATAACGTCCCCTATGCGGTGGCCGTGACCATGACGCCGGACAAGAGCGTCCTCTGCTCCACTGCCGGCAAGGCGGGTGCCGTATATGACGCCGAGACGCCGCTGGAGGTTACCATCACCCAGAACGGCACCTTCGAGTATCTGTTTGTGGACGAGGCGGGCAACCGGGCGGTGGCGACGGTCACCGTAAACAACATCGACCGGACGGCGCCCAAGCTGACCTTTACCCCCGATCCGGCGGAGCTGCCCGTCACCAGTACGGACCAGAAGCTCACGGTGACCGTGGACGAGGCCTGCACCCTGGCCGTGAACGGGCAGACGTACCCGCTGACGGCGGGCGGTTCCCAGGAGCTCTCCTTCAGCCAGAACGGCGTATACTCCGTCATCGCCACGGATCTGGCCGGCAACGAGAGCGTGACCAACATCCCCGTGGGGAACATCGACCGCACGCCCCCGGCCATCAGCTTTGCAGGCAGCACCATCCGCATCCGCCAGGACAGCGCTCCGGCGGAGCTTACGGCCGCCCTCGACGCAGGCGTCACGGCCTGGGAGCCCGAAAGCCAGGCCATGGTGGAAACCTGGACTTACAACGCAAGCGCTGTCAACCTCACGGAGGTCGGCATCTACAGCGTGACGTACACGGCACGGGACCAGGCGGGGAATGAAGCGACCGCAATCAGATATGTCTCGGTCTACGACAAGAACAACCCCGGAATTTATCTCAACGGCACACTGATCGAGCCGGAAGGCACGACCGTACTCAAGGCAGGGACCCATAACATCCAGGTCTCCCATATCCAGAACATCGCGCCCGGTGTCCTGGAACCGTATACGGTGAAAATCAGCAAGGGTATTTTGACCATCGGTCAGATCAAGAACAAGCGTGCAGACGTTCAGATCGATGACGACGGCAATTTCACCATTACCCCGGGGTTCTATACGGTATCTGTCATTACGCAGAGCAGAATGACATTCCGCGCAATTCTCTATGTGGAAGCGTAAGGGGGCGAAAATATGAAAAGGATCCTATCGTGTTTGCTTTGTGTGGTTCTGCTTTTGGGGATCGTGCCTCTGGAGGGAGTCGCCGCGCTGGCAGCAGAACATGAGGCCTACTCCCTGGATAACGGATATATCCGGGTGCAGGTCTCCAAGGAAAACGGCGGGTTTGTTGTCAATACGGTCAACGGTGACTCGCTGAAGAAGTCAGATAACAACAAAGATCTGCTCTATCACACGGGCGAGTATGACACCTCCTTTGTTTCGTTCCGTGTCACAGAAGCGGACGGGACAGTCTCCGACTATATTTTCGGCGGCAAGTACGGGGACAGCAGCGACCCCAGTCACCAGGGCGTTTCCGTGACCCAGGCCACGGAAAACAGCGACATTGTTGCCGTCTGGTCTGTGGGAAGCTACACCTTTACCCAGACCATCTCCCTGGCCAATGATAGCTCCAACGAGCACGGCATGGTTTCGATCTCCCTGAGTGCCACCAACAGCAGCGGTAGCAACGCCAATATCAAGGCGCGTGTCCTTTGGGACACCGCCTTGGGCGGCTACGACTTCGGAACCTATCAGGCGGTAGACGAGGAGTCGGTCACCCACGCCATCTCCACCGAGCAGATTTTGGATGGTACGGACTACCCGATTCCGCAAAACTTCTATTGTCTCGACAATGTTTTTGACCCGGCAATTACCGCCTATTCGGTCAACAGTCCCCAGGCCATGCCCTATCAGGCGGCCTTTGGCCACTGGAACAATCTGGCCGCGTCCCTATTTGATTTTGTGCCGGACAGTTCCATGGACTTCACCAAGACCCAGAACGATTATCTGACGGCGGACAGCGCATACGCTCTCTATTATGACCTGGGCAGCGTGGGCAGCACGCCCGTCAGCATGGTGACCTATTACGGCGTGTATTCCCACAAGGACGTCTCCGCGGCAGAAAAAATGACCGTCGACGTGTCCGCTCCGCTGCGCCTTACGCTGAATGACGCGGGAGACGATTATGTCCGGCAGACGGACCAGGGCATTGCGGATTTTGCAGCCGGCGTCACCTTTGAAAACTACGCCTCCGACACCGCCCAGAATTATGAGAACATTTCTCTGGTGGTCAGAACCACCGAGAATCTGCGCTCGCTGGGAGACATGGGCGCGGAGAACAATTCCCGGTTCGGCTCCACCGATCCGTTCATCGTCACCTACGCCAATGTGAAGGTGGGGGATATCAACTCCAAAACCCTGTATTTCCAGGCCCAAGTAACCGATACGGCGGCCTATGAGCGGATCACCATCGGCATCTATGACACGTCGGAGACCCAGGGCGCCATCGTGGAAGAGAAGAAACTGGGAGAGCAAGTGGCCTACATCCTCCTGCCGGGCGCCGACGGAAGCATTCCCAAGGTGAGCTTTACCGAGATGACGCCCAAGGTCATCTATTCCTCCGGGACAAGGCATCTGTATGTAACGGTCAAAAACCCGGCGCTTCTGGATAACCGCGGCAACTGGAATCTGGTTGCCCGCAGCGTGGATGAAAAAACGTCGCATACCATCGACCACGAGTTTATCAGCATCAAGGACGGCGTGATGGATGTGGCCATCGACGACTCGGTCAAGCTGGCGCCCGGAAGCTGGTACTTGCAGCTGGAGTGGACCGATGCGGCCGTCTCGGAGGACGTAATCCAGAAAGAATACCAGCATCAGACGGCATCCTGCCTCAACTTTACCGTGTCGGAGGATGTGAAGTACAAAAACGACAGCTACGGCATCCTGACGGTAACCAAATATCAGAGCGGCGGCAACTTTACCTATCGAATCGACTCCTTCCGGGACGAGGAAGCCTTCCAGGACTTCCAGGACGCCGGCGGATATTCCGAGATCCTTCTGATCTTCCGGGGTGAATTTTCAAAGTCCACCTACACGCTGGAGGACAGCTCCAAGAGAACGTATTACAGCGCAACCAGCACCAAGCGTGTCAATCAGGAGACCAGAGAGTACGAAGTCGACAACTGCGTCAACATCAACGGCGCCATGGACTTCGAAAACGGCACCATGTCTGTGTATTATGACAAGGATGTGCCGGAGGGACAGCCTCTCACCGATGTGGTGGTGGAATTTGACGGCGAGCTTTTGACCAGCAATGCCCGCACCACCATCTGGAATGGCAAATCGGGACTCACACGGCTGGAACAGGGAAAGAGCTTTTCTCTGATCCCCTATGACAAAAACGGCGTCCGGGACCCGAATTTCAACGACAACACCATTATGCTCCTGTGGCCCACAACCTACAGCCCGGGGCAGACCATTGCCGGTATGGTGTTCCAGATGGCATACGGCGAACTGGGCGTCATGAAAGACAACGGGAAGGAACTTGGCCGGGTTATCTCCTTCTCGGCAAGCCTGGATCTGAGCTTTACCAAGAGCCCGGAACCCACCGGCCAGAGCCTTGCCGAAAATCCGGATCAGTCCCTCAAGACCACCTACTGGCAGAAGATCAAGGATTTCTGGCGCAACTACAAAGAGGCGCAGAGCGTTGACAGCTACATCTACACCAACAACGACGCGCTGTACCGGACATACGATTGGTCGAACATCGACGAGAGCGGAGACGACAATAAGGAGATTTCCGCCTCCGTGATGGTCCGTGATATTCTCTACGGGTGCGGCGAGGGCCTGATCGGCGTTAACTTTAAGGTGGATATCGGCATTCAAAACTATATTTCCGCCCTGCCCAAGGTCACCGGTACCCTGGAGGTCAACACCATCAACGACTGGTCGTTCGGATTTAAGGGCAGCATGAAGCTTGCCAACTTTTCACTGGAGGCGAAGCTCTCCTTCAAGAGCCACGACGACGTCCCGGTACCCGACGACATCTATTTCTACATCGGTGGGTTCAATCCGGGCCTCAACATCGATGGCTGCGGCGTCGTCTGGCTCAAGGGCGGCGGCGGCGGAATCTCCGATATTTACGACACCATCTTTATGACGGACTCGGTGCCGCCGCTCAAGCTGATCGTAACGGCCAGCTTCAGCATCGTGCAGGTTCTGGATGGCAAGGCCACACTGACCGTCGGCGCCACCGGCATCAGCCTGAAGGCGGAGAATCTCAAGATTTTCGGTACCATCGACGCCATCGAGAAGATCAGCCTGGGGCTGGAGTGGTATCCCGGGATCGATCTGGAGGCGTCCATCTCGGTCAATCTGTTCCAGGGCGTGATCAAGGGCGGAGGCTACATCGTCCTGATCGGAGAGAACTACACGGACTGGTTTTTTGAGATGTTTGCCCATGCGTCGGTGAACATTCCGGAGTCGGTGCCGGTTTTCGGCGGTACAACGGTGGCCGGAGCAGATCTGGGCATCAGCACCGAAAAGATCTGGGGCAATGTGGAGATCCTTTCTGTCCGCGTGGGAATCGCCTATTACTGGGGCGATAACTCGGTGGATTTCGGTACGGGCGATTCCCTTGCCAAGCCCAGCTTCCCGGAACTGCTGGGACACGAGGATATTCCCGTATACTATGATGAGGAACGGGGCCAGACCCTCTATGCACGGATCGGCACCAACATTTCCGGTATGGAAGCGGCGGAGATTGTGGACACGTCGGAGCTGCCGCAGCTGTTTGACGCGACACTCAAGTCCAGCGGCGATCTGCTGCTGCACAAATTCAATCTCGGGGCGTACACAGAAGGCGCGGCCGCCATCGTGCGGATCGATTACGATGCCGAGAGTCTGGAGCAGGCCCGGGAGATCGCAAAGCAATTCAAAGTAAATTCCGAAATGTCTATGGCCGGAACCCCGTATCCCATCGTTGTATATGACGGTACCAACACGGATGCCGCAAACGCAAACGTCACCTATACCGCCGAGACAGGCAAGGCATCTTACGCCTTCACCGTGACCGATCTGGCGGACTACGACAAGGACTGGTTCATCTCCACCGGCACGACGAAGGCCAGCGTCGTGGTTTACAACGTGGATCCCCTCCCCGAGCTGACGGAAGTCAGCGCAAGCATCAGCGGCAATCAGCTGGATGTGACGTGGACCGGAACGAAGACGGCGGAGCTGGACAAGATCAGCTTCTATCTGACCGAGGATACGGATCCCGCGGCGGAAAGCGGCGTCAGATTCCTTGGCAGCATTGATGATGTCTCTACCCTTTCTGGCGCAACGGCCTCGCTGGCTCTGCCTGTGGATCTGCCCTCGGGAACCTATTACCTTCGTGCGGTATATTCCAAAGATGAGGAGGTCAACAGCGCGGTTTACAGCACCTCCCCGGTATCCTATACCAACGCCAATATGCCGGCGCCGGCTGTGATTTCGGACGTTTATCCCGCCGGCAACCTGGAAATCGAAGTGGATGTGGCCCAGCCCGTCGACGGAAAAACCATGGGATATATGGCGACGGTGTATTATGCGGACGGGACTTCCACGGATGTTGACGGACTTGCATATACCAAAAACGAGACAGGCGCAACAGTCATTACCATCGGCGGAAGCTACACCGGTGTGGACGAAAACGGCGTTGAGGAGAAAAAAGGCCTTGTCGCCGGACAGAGCTACCAGGTGGGTGTCACGCCCTACTGCCTGGTGGATTCGGACGGCAACGGCGCGTACGACGCGGTGGTCTACGGCAAAGAGGTGTTGACAAGTTCCATCACCGTGCCGGAGATGACCACACCGGAAGTGACGATTCAGGCGGACGTGCAGAAGCAGGAGATTTCGGAACTGGTAATGGCAGACCATGATAACGATCCGGATACGCCTGCACAGGAAGTATCCGTTGTCAGGGAGACCTACACCGCAAGCGACATCTGCTTTACGGCGGCCGTAACGGAAAGCGTAACGGGAGAATGGGGCGTTGACGGAGCTCTCACCCCGGACAGCGACGGATACAGAAGCGGAGCGTACGGCATCTTTACGGATACCGCAAGCATCTCCATTCCGCTTACGGAGCTGAGCGAGGGCGGGCATACCCTTACCATCAAGGGGAAAGACGGCCAGGGCGACGGATTCCAGTACAGCTATTCCTTTGTGGTTGATACGACGCCGCCCAGGCTCATGCTCTCCTCCCCGCTCAACGGCAGCACCTTTGCCAAGGACGGAACGCTTACCGTAAGCGGCGTGACGGACAGCGACGCACGATTCACCATCACATCGGACGGAGTCGAAGTGTGCTCGGGAATGACCGTTTCGCAATTGGGCGGGACCATCGATCAGGACGGCCTGTTCAGCTTTGACGTTACCGTTTACGCACCCAATGACGCCTCCCAGAGAGAACTCTGCATCACTGCTTCTGACGCGGCGGGGAACTCCTTGACGGAGTATGCCACCGTCACCCACGGCGGCCTGGCGGATCTGCAGCGGGTAAAGGTGCTGATCAATGGCAACGTCGTGGACAACGGAAACATTCCGGCTGCGGCGGATGATACGACTGTGGTTCTCTCCCTTGCGGGCGTGACGTCCGACGGAACCACGTTCAGACTTACCGGCCCCAACGTCACATGGAACTGTACCGCGGTGGAAGGCAGCGCATATGTTGACGCCGACGGACTGCTGGAGATCAGCGGAAATTCCCAGGGCTTTGTGGAGGGCGGACTGGAAGTTACCAAGGGCGCCTACCTGACCGATGCCGTAACCTTTGGCGCACCGCTGGAGGCGGGCAGCGTAACGATTACCTCTACCATCGGCGGAAAGGTTACGGGCGGCGGAAGATACGCCCCTGGTGATCTGGTAACGCTCACCGCGACCCCCGACAACGGATATGTCTTCAATGGCTGGGTCCTCACGGGTGTGACCGTATCCGATCCCAGCGCGACCACAATCAGCTTTACCATGCCGAACACGTCCGTAGAAGCAAAAGCCAATTTCAAAGCGAAAAGCAGCGGACGCCCGACCACTTCGGTCACAGATATTATTGCAACGGTAACTGCCGAGGAAGGCGAACTTGTTACATATCCGTTGCGAAAACCGGTTGAAAACGAGAATCATGTCGTGGCACAGTACAGCACAGACGGCGGAAGAACCTATATCACAGTTGCCAAGTCTGCCGTTGTAGACGGAGTGTTCCGGTTTATTGCGCCGGTCCGTGCGACTTACAGGATCACCGTTGTGGATGGCATCAACTTCGATGATGTTCCGGAGACCCACTGGGCTTACGATTATGTGGATTTCGCATCGGCCAGAGAAGTGGTGCTTGGTGTGGGAGGCAACCTGTTTGTCCCGGAAGGAGACCTTACAAGGTCAATGTTTGTAACGATGCTTGGCAGAATGCACGGCAATTTGGGTACCTATGATGCCCACAGCTTCACCGACGTTGAACCCGGTTCGTGGTATGAGGAATATGTCTCCTGGGCCGCGTACAACGGTATCATCGAGGGATATGACGCGGAGCATTTCGGTCCCAACGACAAGATTACCCGCGAGCAGATTTGTACCATGATAGACCGCTATTTGAAGTACGAAGGATATCAGATAGAGGCTGAACCCGCCGGTAAATTCACGGATGATGGGCAGATCAGCAGCTGGGCATACGATTCTGTGGTGGCGGCCAGAAATCTGGGACTCGTCATCGGATACGAGGATGGAAGCTTCAGACCGCAAGGCCTGGCTGCCCGTGTAGAAGCCGCAACCATACTGACAAGACTGATTTATACCCTGCTTCAGAACAGATAAGCCTATGAAAAAAATACTGATACTCTTATTACTTATCGTAATTTTAACAGAGGCGGCATTTGCCGCCTCTGTTAAAATTGGTGTGATTGATACCGGCGTCACACAAAAAGAGCATATTCTTGACAGCAGCCGGATTCTGGAGGGAAAGAACTATGTTTCGGAATACGGCGGCACTGAGGATAAGGTCGGTCACGGAACAAGGGTTGCAAGCTTAATTCTTGGCACGCTGGACAATGAAATCATCTCCCCGTCCAGTGAGAGCCAGATCGTACCGCTGGTATATTATTCACAGTACCCGTCAGGCGTCGCCATAAACGGAGGCATCCAAGCCATTTGCAGCGCCATATATGACGCCATTGACAGCTACGGCTGCAAGATCATCAATATCAGCAGCGGTGTACCGAAGGAAAATGAAGCATTAAAAAAGGCGGTTGACTATGCGGAAGAGAAGGGCGTTTTGATTGTATCGGCCTGCGGAAACGACGGGGGAAGTGTCTATTATCCCGCCGCATATCCTACGGTGATCGGCGTCGGAAGCCATAACGAAACGCTGGAGCCTTCTGCTTTCTCCTGTCACGGAAGCGGGCTGGATTTGCTCTTTTCCGGCGAAAAGGTAAATGCTGTCTCCATAAAAAACGCAGACGATTACGAACTGGTGACGGGTACATCCTATTCAGCCGCGCTGATTACCTCCTATGCTGCTGCCGCCCTTGAAGCTTATCCGGAACTTTTGCCCCACCAGATACGGTATTTTTTGCGATCCAGCTGTGAGGATATATGCGAAAAAGGCTATGATGAAGAAAGCGGATACGGCATCTTTGATCCAAGCCTGTTTTTTGAGCATTTAAGCCTTTTTGACAAGGATGAAATTTCTTGCTTCTCCGATGTGAAAAAGACAGATTGGTATTTTGACAGCGTCTGCTATGCCGAACAGAACAGATTGTTTTTCGGTGTATCCGACACTGAGTTTGCTCCCAATGAACTCCTGACGCGGGCAATGTTCATTACCATACTTTACAGGGCGGACGGCCGGCCGCAAACGAACAGTGTGCTGAAGTTTGATGATGTTGCGGAAGATGCGTATTATGCGGATGCTGTCTGCTGGGCGTCGGAAAACGGCATCATTACAGGAGTCTCCGATGGGAAATTTGCGCCTGATCAAAATATGACCCGCGAGGAAATAGCGGCAGTCATGAGCCGCTATGCAGACTACAAGGGGATCCATACGGCCAGCCAAGGCGACCTGACTGTGTTTGCTGATGCGGACGCTGTTTCCGGTTGGGCAAGAGAAAGTGTAGCGTGGGCCGTCGGTTATGGTCTGCTTTCAGGCAAAGAAAACAACTTGCTTGACCCCCGGGGTGATACAACGAGAGCAGAAGCTGCCGCAATCCTGAAACGTTTTTTGGAACAGTAAAACATGAATGAAGTCCGTTTTTCGAACTATTTCATCGAAAAACGGACTTCTCATTTTTGGGGAGCTTTGTTGTATAAGGTTTTCCCTTACGGTTTTGCTGTTTTTATATCGCATTTCTTTAGTAAAGTATATTTGATAACTATTCTGGTAGATATGGGCCGGAGGCCCGGGTTGACCTTGCGCCTGCCATATATGTCAGGACAGAATACCTAACGATAGAATTACCCGAGTGCCCTGCTGCTCTGCGCTTAGTACAGTGACGCCGTAATCTGTGCCATAAATCAATTTGATCCGCTCATTGATATTAGCCAGGCCGATGTTCGAGGTGGTGGAACTGCCTAGCCGTTCTGCTTGGCCTTGAGCCAGTTTTTCATTCAGCGCTTTCAAAATGGTGGGAGAAATCCCTACGCCGTCATCCTCTACGGCAATTTCCAGACGATTTGCTGTGCGAAATGCAGAGATCCAGATATTTCCCTTTCCACGCTTGACTTCCAGACCATGCTTCAGGGCATTTTCAATTACGGGCTGCACCAGAAGTTTGGGAATTTGAATATAGAGGGTATCCTCTGCCACATCGGAGTGGAGCGTAAAGCGGTCATTGAAGCGAATGCTCTGTATCCTCATATAGGCGTCAATGTTGGCCAGTTCCTCTTTCAGACTGATCATGGCCCCTTTTTGACTGATGTTGTATCGAAAAATCTCGGCCAGCGCTTTTGTAGCATCGGCAATGGAAGTGGCCCCGCAGCACAGGGCCTGGCCCCGGATGGTTTCCAAGGTGTTGTACAGAAAATGAGGATTGATTTGGCTTTGCAGGGCGTTAATCTCAGCCTCTTTTGTCATAATCTGGGCTGCCGCCTCTCGCTGAAGCAGGAGCTGGAGCAGCTCCGTCGGTGTCTTTTGCCGCATAAGGCCGTCGGACTCCTCATAGCAGGTTCCATCTTCTCTGGCGCTCTCCTCCAGCACGTTTAGTGTATGCTCCAGTTCGGCCATGGTTTTAAACACGGATCTGATGAACATATAGATATCCACCAGACAGATCATAACCGCCGCCGCTGCAAGCACCACCGCCGCGGATAGCCGTCCAAACCGCAGCAGATCTTCCCACGCATGAAGGCATATAGAGAGATAGAGGCATATACCGGCCAGAATGAGGATGCTTAGTACATGAAAATACATCTGGCCCCGCATCCCTTTTCGGGCGCTGCTTTTTCGCCGCTCCTTACTCATGGCCCAGCATCAGCTTTCGATATGCGCCGGGGGTAATGCCCACCAGCTTTTTAAAGGCTTTGCCAAAGTGTTTTCCGTCACGGTAACCGACCATTTCCGCCACCTCGTTGAGCTTGTAACTGGGGCTTTTTAAAAGCAGCTTTGCCTGCTCGATCCGCTTGGTCACCAGATATTCCTTGAAATTGATACCAGCTTCCCGCTTAAATATTTCGCAAAAATAGTTGGGATTCAATCGTACCATGTCGGCCACCTCGCTCAGGCTTAGATCCTGCATATAGTGGTGATCAATATAGCGCAGCACCTCCTGTACGGCTGTCTGACCGGAAGCCGCGCTGTCAGGTTCCCGGCTGTCCAAAATGGTTTTGGCGGCGTTGGCAAGGAGAAGATTGACTTCCTGCAAACTGGAGGCCGCTCCAATCTCATCCCGCCGCTCCAGAAAGTAGGCCTCCCAGTCCCGGGTACCGGCAGGAGCGTTTTCCTGATATAGCGAAAGCAAATGATTCAAACCGCCGATCAGGATCTGGGGGGCTTGCTGGGCTTTGGTAAAGTACCACTGGATCCATTGTGCTGTTAATTTCTGCACCGCTTCCAGATCGCCGCTCTGAAAGGCCTGCTTTAAGCTGATATCATGATTGAGATCAAGCGTGTGAGTGTTTTCAGAAACAGTATGGGGGAGTTTGAGCGCACTGTATACCCGATTGGTGCCTCGGAGCAGCCGGTACATAGCAATCTCATGGGCAGACTGATACGATACACATATATCTGAAAAATTTCCAGATACACTGCCCACACCCATTGTAATCCCACAAGGAGGCCTTTTTTCCAACAGGACCGCAAAGAAACGGTCCAGTATCTGCTGAATGGCATTTTTCTGTTCCGGCGTATAGTTTAAGATCAGAATGGAGTCGCCACGAGGGTTCAGAGTGACCATCTCACAGCATTCTGTCGGTAGGTCGACCTCCCAGATGGCTTTGGTAATCAGGTCTATGCAGATTTTGGAGCAATTTTTTTGCTCCAGCAGGAGGTTGACGACTTGAAAACTGCCTACACGGAAATTAAGTTTCAGATCTTCGTTAACACGGTTGAGCGCAATGGATCTATCACCCAGTCCCAAAATGAAATTGATAAAGAACTGCTCCCGAAGTTTTTCCACCGTATGGCCCATGGTGTCCCGCATCTGCAATTCCGAACGCTGCTTCAACTCTTCGGAAACAAGTTGCTTTTTTGCTTTCAGCACCACTTTTTTTAGCTCGGTCTCATCAATGGGCTTTAGCAGGTAGCCAATCGCACCATAGGTAAGGGCTGCTTTTGCATATTCAAAATCATTATAGCCGCTGATAATGACAAACATAATGTCTGGACTTTCTTCTGACAGGGTTTGAATCAGGTCCAGTCCAGTTAAGCCGGGCATACGAATATCTGTCAGCACCAGCCGGGGGTGGAGGCGACGAATGCCATCCAAACCTTCTTCACCATCGTGAAAGATTCCGGCGATGCGAAAACCGTATGCGCCCCAGTCAATAATCTGCGTTATCATCTTTGCGACCCAAACCTCATCATCAATAATGACTACATCAATCATTCCGGCTGCTCACCTCCCTTCTCGATCATACGCAGCATATCAGCATAGGACAGATCATTTCGTCGTGTTTCACCGATCACGGTTCCTTCGTGCAGGATCAGGATTCGGTCACAGCAGGCAGCAAGATCGTCCATTTTTGAAAAACTAACCACAATTCCGCAGGTGTTTCGCAGACGATGCAATAGGGCACACAACCGCTGCACACCGCCGGGGTCTAGTTCCCGGTTGGGCTCATCCAGGACAAGAACCAGGGGAGAAGCTGCCATGCAGCGTGCAAGGGCCACCTTCGCCGCGTCTGAATCACTCAGCACAGCAAGGCGTTCATCCGGCTTATGGGGGATCTCCAGCAGTGTACAGTACTCTGCGGCCAGCAGACGCTCTTTTTTTCGGCTGAGTATGCCGAAAGTACCCACTCGATTGATTACGCTCAAAGATATATTGGACATAATGGATGCATTTTCCTGCAGCAGCATATCGCTGTGCCTCTCCAGGCACAAACCAATGCCGCGCTTAATCGCATCACGGGGGGAGGTCAGGATACAGCGATGGCCCTGAATATACAGACTGCCCCTCTCAATGGGGCGGTGCCCGCCGATACATTGAACCAGAAAGGACTTTCCGCTTCCCACCAGACCGGCAATGCCTAAAATTTCTCCGCGGCGGACAGAGAAAGAAACTGGCTTTAACGAGGCGGTCTGGACAGCAGACAGCCGCAGTACCTCCTCGCCTGTCTGGGGAGAAGTTCCTGGGTCGGCAGCTGGAAGAGATGAGGCGGGGGGATCGCCGCCGTACAGCAGCCGGCGTATTCGCTCAGGATGAAATTGTTCCCGCCGTAATTCTGCTACCACAAGGCCTGCGCGGAGGATGAGAAGACGGTCTGCAAAGGGGAGAAGATCTTCATAGCGATGGGAGGTGTAGATGATAGCGCTGCCTGCCTGGGCGAGGGTACGCAGAATATCAGCCAATCGCCGCTGTCCTGTGCTGGAAAAGGACTCAGCCAGGTCGTCCAATACCAGAATGTTGGGACGGGTGACCAACTGCCGGGCCAGCTGTACTTCTTTGCACTGGGTGTAAGTAAGTGCGGAGACCCGAGCCTTGGGGTCTGCTTCAAAGCCGTGTTTTTCCAGCAGGGCTTTGGTTTTTTGATAAAGTCGCTTCCGGCTGGCGTAGAGCCAGGGCTCAGCCTGAATGCCGATCATCAGGTTTTCGGCCACGGTTAGGTTCTCCAGCAGTTCCGGCTCTTCCCCTACATAGCCGACCTGGGCCCGCAGCAATTCCGGAGAGGCTTGCTCCCCCTGCCCCACCTCACCCAGGACGATTTTACCGCTGTCCGGTTGAAGAATACCGGCTAAAAGCTGTGCCAAAATGGTTTTTCCGGGGCCGTTGATGCCGACGATCCCCAAGATCTCACCCTGATAGAGATGCAGGGATACGTTGGAGATGATACATCCAGCGCGGTTATGGAAGGTAAGATTTCTTCCGCTGAGCACTTCGCGCCTCATCCAACTCCCCCTTTTTCTGCAGAACAGGCACTGCAGGCCCTTTTTCGCATTATAGCATATGGGCCATGCCCTTGCACATGGAAAAGAAAGCCAAGGCCCAGGCGCGGGGACGCCTGGGACGATTGGCTTTGCTTTTCCTGTGTGTGATTTACCAGCGATTCATTCTGGGGAAATTGGTCAGGCTCTCAGGACCATCCTTGCGCAGGACAACCGTGTCCTCCACTCGAGTACCGCCCACGCCGGGCTCCATCAGAGTAATCTCGAAGCAGAAGGTCTGATTCTCCTGGAGCACATCGTCGCTGTTGGGGCCGATGGTGGGGATCTCTTCCTCGGGGTCCATACCGGTAGAGTGGGCG
This sequence comes from Flavonifractor sp. An9, assembly GCF_002161245.1. Lineage (NCBI taxonomy): Bacteria > Bacillati > Bacillota > Clostridia > Eubacteriales > Oscillospiraceae > Flavonifractor > Flavonifractor sp. An9. The sequence continues at coordinate 85,773 of NZ_NFHC01000003.1, read as the reverse complement.
CAGCCCCGGCCTTCACCGGCGAAGTGGACATATCCGGCCTCTGCCATAACCCGGTTGGCGGCTACGTCGGCCTCCTTGCCGGTCATGCCGGGACGCAGGGCGGCCATGCCCTCTTCCCAGGCCTTCAGGCAGGTGTTGAGCAGCTTCTCCTGGGCGGGGCTCATGTCGCCGTAGCCCACGCCACGCGCCATGTCGGAAGAGTAGTCGTTGAAGCGGCACCCGATGTCGATCAGGATGGTCTCTCCCTTCTGGATGACCTTATCGGTGGGATAGGCCAGGAACCACTTCTCCGCATTGACACCGGACTGCACCATGATGTCAAAGGACTTGGTATCGGCGCCCAGACGGAACATCTCAGCCATGGCCTGGCGCACCACTTCCCGCTCCGTCAGGCCGCTTTCAGACTCCAGCAGTTCCTTGATCTTCCAAATGCCTCGGTCGGCCAGCTCGCCGGCCACCTTCATATTGCGGATCTCACGTTCACTTTTGATGGACTTCAGGCTTTCGATAAGCATGGTCTTTTCCAGCTTGGCGGTGCCAATGTTGTCCATGATCTGCTCATAGAATTCCAGGGCGCAGTATTTTGCACCGCTCAGGCCCAACTTGGCGCCGGGATGCTTGGAGGCGAAATCCCGTACGACGTTGCCCAGCTCCTGACGGATGCCCCGGGTATCGTCGAACCAGGTCTTGTCGGAGGCATAACCAACCAGACTGCCTTCGGCAAACAGGATGGGGTCGCCGATCAGGGGGACAAAGACCATGGCGGGGTAGGGGAATACGCCGTCGAAGGCCCGATAGTCGGCCAGCCATCTGACGTTGCTCATTCGGGCGGAATCGGAATAGACCAGCAGGCCTTCCAGGCCCTCCTGCTCCATCCTCTGCTTGGTGCGTGCAAGGCGGTCCTTATACTCGCTGACGGGAATGCTCTGGAGAATGTCTTCGTAGCCCATAATGAAACTCCTTTCTGATTGTTACGGGTAGTATGGATTGATTCAGCTGCCGAAGCTTTCGGCCAGGTAGGTGTCCACGTTTTCAGAGGTTACCATCTCATAGGGAAGGACGATCCGCTTGTCCACGCTCTCGCCCTGGGCCAGCTTGCAGGCGGCGGCCAGCGCCTCGGTGGTATCGGAGCAGTTGGTGATGGTCAGCTTGAAGGGCCCGCCCTTCTGGACTTCCTGGGCGGCGTCCTCCTGGCCGTCCATGGAGATGATCATGATCTCGTCCTCACGGCCGGCGTCCTGAATGGCCTCCAGGCAGCCCATGGCCATCTCGTCGTTCTCGCAGTAGACCAGATCAATCTCCGGGTTGGCCTGGAGGATGTTGGTCATAACTTGGTTGGCGTCCAGACGCAGCCAGTTGGCAGCCTGCTCCACAATGACTTCCAGGCCGGGATAGTTGACTACCTGCTCGTTCCAGCCCACATAGCGGTTCATGGAGTTGGTGGACTCCACCACGCCGCGGATCATAACGATCTTGCCTTCGCCGTTGAGCAGCTCGTTCGCGTAATCGGCGGCAGCCCGACCCATCTCCACTTCGTCGGTGGAAACAAAGGTATCGTAGTAGTTGTATGCGTCCTCATCCTCCTGAGCGCAGCCGGAGGCGGCGATGACCAGCGGGATACCGGCGTCATGGACCTCTTTGTAGGCGGGGTAGATGGAGGTGCCGGACAGGGAGGAGACGATGATGGCGTCGCAGCCCTGCTGGATCAGGGACTCGATGTTGGTGATCTCGGTCTGAACATCGCCGTCGCCCTCCACCACGATGAGCTCAATGTCATCGTAGGCCTTGGCAGCCTCTTTTACCGAGTCTACCATGGCAATGCGGAAGGGATGGTTCATGACGCACTGGGAAAAGCCAATCTTGTAGGTGGTCTTTTCTCCGTCGTTGGCGGAGGGGGAACTGGATTCACCGCCGCTGCCGGCGGGGCTGGAGCAGGCGGCGAGACCAAGTGCCAGGGACAGTGCCAGAATGAGAGCAGCAATCTTTTTCATAACTTCTCCTTTCCATATGTGCATTGAGCATTTATTTAAACCGGATACTCCGGTCTAAATCTCTTTGACCAGGTGCTTTCTGGATTTTCCCACTTCTCTGGAGACAATCAGGGTGGTGACCAGAATGATGATGCCGGTGACGATGGGTTGGGCGTTGGTGTCGATGTTCATCAGATTCATCAGATTGCTGATCATGCACACCACCATGGTGCCTACAAAGGTACCCAGAATGTTACCCTTGCCGCCCAGCATACTGATGCCGCCCACCACGCAGATGGTAATGGCGGTCATCTCGTAGGACTGGCCGGACCTGGGCTCGCCGATGCCGATGCGGGCGGCGATAAACAGGCCGGACAGAGCGGCCAGCAGGCCGCTGATCATGTACGCGCACAGCTTGACCCGGTCGGTCTGTACGCCAAAGAGCTTGGCGGTTTCCTCTCCGCCGCCCACCGCGTAGATATGCCGGCCAAACCGCGTCCGGTCCAGAATGAGAAAAGCGGCCACAAATGCGATCAGTACATACCAGATGCCGTTTTGCACCCCTAAAAAGTCGCCTTTAATAATCTGTTTGAAGGAATCCTGTACCGAGCCGGTGAGCGGACCGCCGCCGGTGAAGAGGAAGGTACAGGCCCGCATAATCATCATCATGGCAAGTGTGGCCATGAAGGGCTCAATCCGGAAGCGGGTTACCAGCAGACCGTTGACCGCACCGCAGCCCAGACCGATCAGGATCACCACAATCAGGATCAGGGGAATGCTCATGCTCTCCAGCGCCATCTTGGCGCTGACCACGCTGGCAAAAGCCAGCACGGAACCCACCGACAGATCGATGCCGCCGATCAGCAATACAAAGGTCATGCCAATTCCGATGAAGGCCGATTCCACCGCGTACTGTACGATGTTGGACAGGTTGCTCAGGGTAAAGAAGCTTTCAGACAGCTGTGACCCGATGACGATCAGTACGATCAGCATGATAACGGGCAGCAGCTTGGACACTTCAATTTTTTTCATGCTCATCGCCTCACTAACGCATACTCCAGGATACGCTCCTGGGTGGCCTCCTCCTGGGAGAGGCAGGCCGTCAGCTCTCCGGCGGAAAACACCAGGATACGGTCGCACATACCCAACAGCTCCGGCATCTCCGTGGAGTACATGATCACGGCCAGACCTTTCTCAGCCAGCTGGTTGATCTGGGCGTAGATCTCGGACTTGGCACCCACGTCCACGCCGCGGGTGGGCTCCTCCATGATGAGCACTTTATAGGCGTCGATCATCCACCGGCCCAGCAGTACCTTCTGTTGATTGCCGCCGCTGAGCTCTTCCGGCCGGGTATGCAGTCCCGCTGCCTTGACGTGCAGACGGTCCACAACATTCCGGCTGGCAGCCACTTCATCCCCCCGCTTCAGGACGGAATGCCTGCTGAACAGGTGGCCCAGGGAGCTGATGGTGATGTTGCTGACCAGATTCTGATTGAGAAACAGCCCCTGAGTTTTCCGGTCTTCCGGCAGGAAGGCGATGTTGTTTTTGATGCTCTTGGCCGGCTTGAAACTTTCCAACTTCACGCCGCCGCACTGTACGCTGCCGCTGGGTGTCCCGCACAGTCCGAAGAGGGTTTTGGTGACCGCGTTTGCGCCGGAGGAATCCAGACCGGCGAATCCCAGCACCTCGCCGGCGTGGAGCTGGAAGGATACGTTTTGGAAGTGATTGCCCAGGCTAAAGTCCTTGACGTCCAGCACCACCTCCCCGATGCGATGTTCCCGCTGGGGATAGAGGTCGGTCAGCTCCCGCCCGATCATTAGAGGAATGAGGTTTTTCTCGTTGCAGTCGGCGCTGTCCAGAGTGGCGATCAGCTTGCCGTCCCGCAGGACCGAGATGCGGTCGGAGAGGGAGAATACCTCGTTCATGCGGTGAGAGATGTAGATAATGGTGGTGTGCTGCTTTTTTAACTCGTCGATCATCCGGAAGAGCGCGTCCATCTCTTCCACGTTCAGGTTTGCTGTGGGCTCGTCCATGATAACCACAGATGCGTTCTGGTTGACCGCCCGGGCGATCTCCACCATTTTTCGAGAGGATACCGGCAAATCCCGCATTTTGGCGGTGGCGCTGAGGTGGAGCCCCAGCCGGTCGATCAGTTCCTTTGCCGCCCGCACCATCTGCTTGCGGTTGACTATGGGAATGCCACCGTATCGGGGTTCGCGGCCCAGAAAGATATTCTCGGCCACGGTCATCTCTGGGATCTCCTGAATCTCCTGGAAGAGGGTGCTGATTCCCGCCCACTGGGCCTCGCTGGGCATGGAATAGGAGACTCGCTTGCCGTTAAGCCAGAGTTCTCCGTCGTCGGCCTGATAGACTCCGGAAATAATTTTGATCATGGTGGACTTGCCTGCGCCGTTTTCGCCAACCAGTGCATGAAGTTCGCCTTGCTCAAATGCCAGGTCAATGTGATCCAGAACCGTAGAATTGGCAAATCGTTTGGTAATGCCTTTCAATTCAAGTATGGTACTCATAGCTACTCCTGTTCCGCCGCAGTTTGGGCTTGACACCAATGCTTCCCTTTACTGAAATGAGCACCGCCACCAGGATGATTAGACCCTGGATCAGCTGCTGCATATACGAACTGATGCCGATCAGCGGGAACAAGTTGGACAAAATGCCGTATAGCAGAGCACCCAGCAGGGTACCGGCTACGGTACCCTTACTGCCGGTGAGGGCGGCGCCGCCTACCACAACGGCAGCAATGGCATCCAGTTCCATTCCGGTGGCGCCGCCATGGGTGGTAGTGGGCTGGAAGGCTCCAGTGCGGGCCACAGAAAGCAGCCCCGAAATGGTGGCAAACACAGCACACAGTACATAAGCTGAAAGCTTCACCATCCGCACGTTTACGCCGGAATTATAGGCGGCAACCTGGTTGGAGCCGGTCACCCGCAGACGCCGGCCATAGGTGGTGCGGCTCATTGCAAAAATTGAAGCCACGCTGATGAGGAAGAGCACCACCACGGGGACCGGGAAAATCCAGATGTAGCCTGTTCCGATTCGCATAAAAGACTCAGGCACTGTTCCGGATACACTGGCACCACCGGTGACGCATAGCACGATGCCCTGCATAATCTGCTTGGTCACCAGTGTTACCACGAAGGGCTGTAGTCTGCCGTAGGTAACGAAGAGTCCGTTCACGAGCCCAACTGCCACACCGATGCCCAGTACAGTCAGGATGGTCAGCCATACCGGCACACCGTTGATCAGCATAGTGATGGAGACCATACCGATGATCTGAATGGTGGCGCCAATGGAGAGATCGATCCCGCCGATGAGGATCACGAAGTACATTCCAATGGCGGCAATTGCGGTATAGGCGGTCTGCCGCAGCAGGTTCAGCAAGTTGCTGCCGGAGAGAAAAAACGGTGAGAGCATAGGGGATAGGATCAGAATCACAATGATTAGAACTGTGATTGCAATCTCATTTTTATACTCTCTGAGCCAAACGGTTCCTTTTTGTTTGTAATCATCCATCTCTTTTTTCACCACCGATATCCACTCCTGTTTGTTCGTGCAAATTGGCCAAGTTTTCTTTCTCTATCTTACACTTTTAGAGTAAAATAGATAGTCTGACATCGCAACTGTACGTTCTTCATATTTGTCGTCATTTTTTCAGTTAGCGTCTCCAAAGACGCTGATGGAACGTATTTATCAATGAAGAGGGAAGATACCGCAAGAATGTGCTTGTATTGTTAAGTCGGTTTTGCTACTATGGCACATGGAAGAAGTATCCCAACAGTGGTGGGATACAAATGTGGAAAGGTGGAATGTTTGAAATGAAGGAACGCAAAAAACTCCTCTCCCTGACTCTGGCTGCCGCGTTGACGCTGGGCATCTCCGCCCCTGCCATGGCCGCGGAAGGAACTGCCCCCGTCTTTACTGACGTGGCTTCTGACGCCTGGTATGCCCCTGCCGTCTCCTATGTCTCTGAAAAGGGAATCATGAACGGCACCGGCGATAACGCCTTTGGCCCCTCTCTCACCGTGACCCGGGGCATGGTCTATCAGACCCTGTACAACATGGCGGGCCGTCCTGCTGTGGCCGAAGCTGCCTCCTTCAACGATGTCTCCGATCAGTGGTACGCCGACGCTGCCGCCTGGGCTGAAGATGAGGGCCTGACCACCGGCGTGGGCCAGGGCGCCTTCGGCGGCGAACGGGCCATGACCCGGCAGGAGCTGGGCAAGGTCTTTGCCGATTACGCCGACGCCCAGGGCGCTCAGGCCGACAATGCCGACCTGAGCACTTATGCGGATGCCGCCTCCGTGGCCGACTGGGCCAAGGACGGTATGGAGCGGGCTGTGGCGCTGGGTATCCTCTCCGGCAGCCAGAACAAACTCAATCCCACCGGGACTGCCCAGCGCTCCGAGCTGGCCCAGATCCTGATGAACTTTGGCCAACTCACCTTTGAGACTCCCGCTGAGGACTACATCAAGGCCCATGCCGAGGACTTCTTCCTCACCGGCAAGGCGGAGTATACCATCCAGGGCATGATGGTCTCCAAGGATACCACCTTCCACAACGACCTGGAGAATGTGGACTACACCGCCACCGATGACGGGGAGAGCGTGGTCCTCAAGGGTACTGTGGGCGAGCAGTGGGTCACCAAGCTGAGCAAGGTGCTGGAGACCTATACCAAGGCCGACGGTACTGCCCTCAAGGCGGAGGATTTCACCAGCTCCAAGGACACCTTCATTGATCTGAAGACCAAGGCTGAACCCGACACCAACTTTGCCTGCTTTGTTCCAAAGGACGTGCGTCTCACCGTCAACACTGCCTGGGGCGATGTGCTCCATGTGAACGATCCTGTCTCTGAGCACGGTTACGGCGATTACCTGGTCTGCCCCAACAAGGACGGCAAGCCCGACTTCTCCGACGTGTGGGTGGTCAACGGCGCGATCTTCGCCAACACCTATGATGTGAGCCGGGCGCCCGTGGTGGGCAGCGTGGCCGCCATCGAGAAATACGGCAACCTGGACCTGGATATCAAGCCTGAGGTGCTCTATACCGCGGGCCTGGAGCTGGGTGACGTGCTGGACGTGACTGTGAACGGCCAGAGCCTGGAGATCCCCTTCTGCACCGCCTACAGCGATGTAAACACCGGCGAGTGCGTGGTGCGTGACAATAAGGAGAGCGACATCCTTGTGGTTGCCATCAACATGGGCAACTTTGCCGGCACCTACGGCGTGGAGGAGGGCGACATTGTTGCCTTCACGCTGGCTGAGAAGGCCGGTTACCTGGGTCAGTATCAGGCCCATCAGCTTGAGCGCACCAACGAGCGGGACGACTACGCCTCCGACGAGGTGTTTGCCAACTTCCGCGCCATCACCGTGGGCGACATTGCCGAGGGCGTGCTCTACCGCACCAGCAGCCCCGTGAACCCCGAAATCGGCCGGGCTGCCTATGCCGACGACCTGATTGAAAAGGCTGGCGTCAAGACCGTGGTCAACCTGGCCGACGATGACGAGGCCATCCAGGGCTATTTTGCCGCCGAGGGCTTTGATTCTCCCTACTACAAGGGTCTCTATGAGGCGGGAAATGTGATCGCCCTCAACATGGGCGTGGATTATAAGGCCGCCGACTTCCAGGCCAAGCTCAAGACCGGTCTGCAGTTCATGATCGCCCACGAGGGCCCCTATGCCTTCCACTGCACCGAGGGTAAGGACCGGGCCGGCTTTACCGCCATCCTGCTGGAGGCCCTGATGGGTGCTTCCCAGAAGGAGATCGTGGCCGACTACATGGTGTCCTATGAGAACTACTACCATGTGGAGAAGAACTCCGAGCAGTATAAGCTGATCTCTGAGGTGGCCGTGGGTATGCTCCGGGACCTGGCCGGCCTGAAGAAGGATGCCGATCTGTCCAAGGTGGACCTGCAGAAAGCCGCGGAGGACTACCTGACCGGCATCGGCCTCACTGCCGACCAGATCTCCGCCCTTAAGACCAACCTGTCCACCCCCATCGAAGGCTAAGACCCCTCAAAGCAAAACAAGAAAACAGCCCCCTGCGCCAGTTGGCGCAGGGGGCTGCTTTCTTTTGGGGGAAGGGAATAGGGAAGCGGGATCAGAAGTGCTCCTCCCGATGGGTCGTCTGGTTATAAACGATGGTCTCCTTTGTCCCGTCGGCATATTCCAGATCAATGGTATCGATCCGGATGGCGTCGCAGGCGGGCACATAGCCCATCAGCTTGTAAACAAGGATGCTTCTGCCGGGGGAAACGGGTCCCACGTAGCGGACCGAGGCGGTAGCCTTGTGGGTGATCTCATCGTAGGCGGGGTTGCCGATGGGGTCCAGGAAGGTCACATGGACAGTGTAGTAATTGATGGCCTTTCCGGAGTTGTTCCTTCCGTCAAAGGAGAGGGTAATGCCGTTGACGCTGTTGCGGGTAAAAAAGAAGCCTGTGGGCTTGCCGATGGGGGGAACCTTCTGCACGGTGACCACAGAGGTGGCGGTGAGGGAGCCGCACTTGGCGGTGATGGTGGCGGTGCCGGGAGTGACGCCGGTGACGGTGCCGTCAGAGGCCACGGTGGCCACGTTGGTGTTGGAGGAGGACCAGGTCACCGGCAGCGTGGTGTTGGCAGGGGCTACAGTGGCCTTCAGGCTCTGCTTGGCGCCGGCGTCCACCACGAAATTGGGGGCGCTGAGGGTGAGAGAGGTGGGTTTCACCACCGCCTTCAGGGTGAAGGACTTGCGCAGAGAGGGGTCCACCATGCTGGACAGAATGACGGCTACCTCACCACGGGTGATCTGGTTGAAGGGGGCAAAGGTGCCGGTGGAATCGGTGCCGGAGAGGACGCCGGCCCGGTAGAGCAGGTAGACGGCGTCATGGTAGTTGGCGTCGCTGGGCACATCGGGAATACCGTTTTCCTCCACCGTATTGATGGCGGTCAGCGCCTCGGGCGGAAGGGCATTGGTCAGGATCATGGCGAAGGAGGCCCGGCTGATGACGGCGGTGTAGTCAGGATAGGCCTGACAGATGCTGTTTGTCAGGGCGTAATCCACATAGGTCTGATACCAGGGCTCGCTGGCAGTGAAGGTGTATCCATTGCCCTGATAGGTGGCGTGGAGACGGGCGGCGATGGCGACGGTCTCGCCAATGGTCAGCTTGCCGTTCACATTGAAGGTGGTGTCGCTGGAGCCCTGCATCAGGCCGTATTCATAGGCGGCCTGGACGGCAGAGGTGTACCAGGTAGAGGAGGCCACATCGGTGAACTGGCCGGGGGTATAGGTTTTGCTCTTGGTAAAGTTGGAGAGCCCGGCGGCTGCCAGTGCAGGGGTGAGGCACAAAGAGAGGGAAAGGGACAGGGTAAGCACAAGGGATAGCAAGCGTTTTTTCATCATAGGCACCTCCGTTAAGAATGGTTTTATGCAATCCCATTCTAGGCCCATTAAGCGGGGAAAACAATCTGCCAGCTGCATAGTGTATCAGAAGCACTGGACCGGGGTGGAAACAGCGGGTCATCCTCAAAGACGCTGTCAGGATGGACCTTGCCTTTGAAAAGAATCGGTGTTATCCTGAAAGCACAGACAGGAAAAAGCTGTAACAGGGGGGAGCGGGATGTTTCATCTGGAGATCAATCCCTATGTGCGGGATTACGTTTCAAAGGACTATGCAGGCAGCCTGCCGGAGGGGGATATCAAGCTGGATTGCTCCCTGGGGGTCAACGCCGATCTGCTGGGCAACTGTATCTTCCAGCGCCTCCACGCCTTTGAGCAGCGGACGGAGGCCCACGGCGGCAACTTTGCCGAGATCAAATACTATCCCCACGGCGGCACCCTGAAGGAGGCTCTGGCCAACTGGTACCGGGGCAACGGGGTGGGGGAGGGGTGGCTCACTGCCGACCACATCATCCTGGGCAACGGTTCCTACGACATCCTGTGCAATCTGAATCTGCTGTGCCTCACCAGAGGCAAGAAAGTGCTGGGCCACGCCCCACAGTTCACAGCCTATGTGGACCATGTGAATTGCACCGGCTCGGTGTACGAGTGCTGCTACCTGGACCGCTCCGACGGCTACCGCTTCCATGTGGACGACTATCTGGCCAAGATGTCGGTGGAGTATGGATTGTTCATCGTGGAGAATCCCATCAACCCCACCGGCCTGCCGGTCAGTCTGGAGGACATCGCCCGCATCGCCCGGCGGGCGGAGGAGTGGGGAAAGCTGCTGGTGGTGGACGAGGCCTATGCCGAGTACCTGCCCTTTTCCGCCAGCGCCATCAACCTGATCCCCAGCCATCCCAACCTGATTGTGACCCGCAGCTTCTCCAAGGGGTGGGGTATGGCCGGGGTGCGGCTGGGCTACGGGGTCAGCTCCACCCAGAGCGGTCTGCTGCCTCAGCTGGAGAAGCTGGTGCTGCCCTTCAACAGCAACGGCATCGCCCGGGTGCTGGCCCAGACCGCGCTGGAGACCAAGTTCGAGCGGCCGGAGGACCCCTTTGGCATTCAGCCGGTGATTGTGAGCAAGAGGGAACTGCTGGCAGCTATAGAGAGGTACAACAAGCGGTATGGACGCAATCTCCGGGCGGCGGCCACCTGCGAGAGTACCCCCATCCTCATGCTCTATGTGGAGACAGAGGACCCCACCTTCCATTTGCAGCGCCACCTGATAGGGGAGGGGCTGCTCACAGTTAGCTGCGAGAGCTATGTGGGCCTGGACTGCCGGGCGGTGCGGCTGATGCTGCCCGAGCGGGAACAGATGCCCCTGCTGCTGGAGCTGTTGGAGAAGGCTGTCCGGACGCTGCCGGAACGGTGACCAAAGAAAAAACGGACCGGGAACTCAGTTCCCGGTCCGTTTTGTATGTTTTTTAGGCTTCCTGCTGGAGCAGCCAGACAAAGCCGTAGGGATAGAGCTCCACATGGCCGATCTCGTCGTAGTGACCGCCGTAGATCAGCTCATCGAAGGCGCCGCCCTCGGGGGCACCGGCGGTGACGAAGTCGCCGCTGAAGTTAAACAGTGCCACCAGCTTGCGGCCCTCATACCAGCGGCCCAGACCCAGCACATGGGGATTGCCGGTGTCGAAGGTCCACACATTGGCCCGGGCGTCAAAAGCGGGCTCCGCCCCGCGCAGCTGCTCCAGGCGGCGCAGACCCTGGAACTGCTTGCCCTGGCGGGTCTCCTGATTGTCACGCATAGCGGCCAGCTCCCACTGGAAGGGGCCGTGCTGGAGGTTGCGGGCGTCATCGGCCCGGGCGGCGTCCTCGTGGTAGCTGTAGTCGTTGAGCTGGCCCACCTCGTCGCCGCAGGTCAGCAGGGGCATACCGCTCTGGGTGAGCAGGAAGGCGTGGAGCAGCAGGTCGCAGGCCACGGCCTGCTCCAGCTTGACGCTGTCCTGCTCATAGTCGGCGGCTTCCACGCCGCACAGGGAGGCGGTGGTGCCGCACACCTTGCCCTCACGGCACAGCTCGCCCCGGCTGTTGCTGCCGGGGAACTTGCCGGTGGCCCAGTCGTTGAGGTACTGGTGATGGGCATTCTCGTCGGTGCCGCAGTGCTCTTTCAGCCAGTTGTAGTCCAGGGCCCAGTCCAGACCGCTATCCCCGTGGAGCCGGTTGAGGAACAGACCGGCGGAGGACAGGGAACCCTCCACCTCGTGGCGGAGGAGGGACACGTCACCGGTGGCCAGGGTGTTCCACAGCAGGGCGCCGTTGTTCCGGCAGAGCAGGTGGCACTCGGGCTTGTCCTCGCTGCCAAAGTAGGGGGCCTCGCCGTGGGTGGAGGCCTTGCCCATCAGCAGCACGCCGGGGCACACCAGCTGGCAGATGAGGCGGGCCATCCGCAGCACGCTGTGGGGGAGGCGGGACAGGTCACCCAGGCGGATGGCGTCGGCACCCAGACCGGCCAGGCAGAGCAGCTGCTCGATCCAGGCGTGGAAGGAGGCGGCGTCCTGGGGAGCGTCGGCCTTCAGAGGCAGGGCCAGCAGGATCTCCTGGGCCCGGCAGGCGTCGGCCAGAGCGGCCAGCTCCTCCTGGCTGCCGTTACCGTTGAGGCGCAGGAAGTTGACGCCGCACTCCTTCAGGTAGGGCAGGCGGTCCGCCACCCCGGCCAGGGAACCGGCAAAGCCGGCGGCGTCCACGGCCATGGCCAGCAGATCCCGGCGGCAGTACCAGCCGGCGTCGGCGGTCCGGCGCTGGTCCTGAGCGCACAGCTCCTCCCGGCGGTTCTCCCAGCTCTGGCGCAGCAGAGTGGTCAGGCGGTCCCAGGCGGCCAGGTCGCCGTGGAACTGCTCCCGGTACAGCCGGGCCAGCTCGTCCCCATACTGCTCCATGCGCAGGTCAAAGATGCTGGGCACGGGCTCCGCCGCCACAGGGGCGGCCTGGGGTACGGGAGCGGCAGCAGGCTCTGCGGGAGCCTTGGAAACCAACAGGGACTCGGGCATCACGATGGCGGGACGGCGGCCGGGAACCGCGGGGCGCTTGTAGTACAGGTCCTCTTCCTGGGCACGGGTCATGCGCCAGGTATGACAGGGAACAGTGCCCTTGTGAGTATTGCGTTCGTTCATGAGGAAAATCTCCTTTATGGTACGCACCGGCAGGGCCGGTGCGGATAGATTAGGGCGGATGGGTGAACGGCAGACCGCCCAGGGTCTGCCCAACAGGTAATACTATAGCACGGCTTGGGCCATTCTTCAACCGGAGCGCTCCTTTTTTGTATGTTATTACCACCAAAAACCAGAAGCCGGAAGGAGAAAGGGATTGTATTTTTGTTTCGGTCGTGGTAGTTTGTTGGGAGAGAAGAAAGAACCAACTGGAAAGGGGGACGGCGGATATGCCCGTATTGGAGGAATACCACAATGCGCTCCGCCTGGGACAAAAGGAGATCAAGGCGTCGGCAGCCCGGGGGGAGGAAACCGGCCTGCAGGTGCTGCCCGGCGATCCGGAGGAACTGGCCATGCGGCGGGAGAGCCTGGGCGTGGTGGAGGTGCCCAGCGAGCTCATCGTGGGTACCTGCAACAAGCTGCGGCGCAACAGCTTTTCCCCCGGCTTTTATCCCGCCCTGGAGGCTGACAGCGAGTTTGCAGGCAAGTGGGCGTCCCTCTGTCAGGCCCACCTGAATGAAGGAATCCGGGACCCCATCAAAGCGGTGGAATACCTCAACCGCTTCTATGTGGTGGAAGGCCACAAGCGGGTGAGCGTGCTGAAATACTTTGGGGCCATCACCATTCCGGCGGTGGTCACCCGGCTTTTACCCCGGCCTTCCGACGACCCGGAGGTGACCGCCTACTACGAGTTCCTCAACTTCTACCAGATGACAGGGCTGAATTTCCTGGTGTTCCGGCGGCCGGGAGAGTACCGGGAGCTGATGGAGGCCATGGGACGGCCCAGCCGGGAAGCGTGGAGCGCGGAGGAGATCCACGATTTCCGCTCCTTTTACTATATGTTCCGGGATGCCTGTCTGCGGGAGAATGCCGATCAGCAGTACATCTCCCTGGCTTTCCTGGTATATGTGAAGCTGTTTGGCTATCAGGCTTCCCAGGGCAAGCTGTCCACCCAGATCGCCCGGGAACTGCCCATGATCCGGCAGGAGGTACGCAACCGGCTGGAAAACGCCGGGGTGACCCTTATGCTGGAGGACACGGTGAAAAAGCCCCTGTTCCCCTTCCATCCCATCGGCGAGCGTTTGTGCGCCGCCTTCATCCACGCCGGCAGCAGCGATACCTCCCGCTGGGTCTATGAGCATGAGTGCGGCCGCTACCTGCTGGAGGATACCATGAATGACCAGCTCTATACCCTCTCCTATGAAAATGCCGTCACTGAGCAGGCGGCGGAGGCGGCCATCAACGATGCGGTGGCCAAGGGGGCGGACTTGATCTTTACTACCGATCCCTCTCTGCTGCTGCCCAGCGTGAAGCAGGCCGTGCGCCATCCGGAGGTGAAATTTTTCAACTGCTCCCTCAACAACTCCTATCCCTCGGTGCGGACCTACTATCCCCGGATGTATGAGGCCAAGTTTATCAAGGGCGCCATTGCCGGCACCCTGTCCCGCAGCGGATGGATCGGCTATGTGGCTGACTACCCCACCTTCGGCACCATTGCCAGCATCAACGCATTTGCCCAGGGGGCCAGAATGGTCAACGCCAATGCCCGGGTGCTGCTGTCCTGGAACAGCCTGAAGGAGGGCGGGGGCATTGACAGCCTTCGGGCCAAGGGCATCGTGTATATCGACTACCTGGACCGGCTGGCCGCTAACGCCGGGCCCCGGTCAAGGGAGCTGCACAATTTGGCCATGATCCACTGCGACTGGGGAAGATTTTATCAGAGCCTGGTGCGGCGGGTACTGGACGGCAGCTGGAAGAAGGAGAGCCGGGGCAGTAGCGCCATCAGCTACTGGTGGGGCCTGAACCAGAAAATCGTGGATGTGCTCTGTTCCCGCCGCCTGCCCGCCGGCACCCGGCGTCTGGCCGGCGTGCTGCGGGACGCCATCCGGGCCGAGCGGCTGGACCCCTTCTACGGGGTGCTGATGAACCAGCAGGGCCATGTGGTGTACGGCGATGACGGCCCGCTGCCCGCCCAACAGATCCTGTCCATGAACTGGCTGTCCAGCTATGTGGAGGGGTCCATTCCCAAACCGGATGAGCTTACCGATCAGGCCAGGGAGTGGATGAGAGTCCAGGGCTTTGAGGAGGCTGGACTGAAGTGAAGATTTTGGCTGTGGCCGACTACGAGTCCCCCGCCCTCTGGGACTATTTTACGCCGGATAAGCTGGAGGGGGTGGACCTGATCCTCTCCTGCGGGGACCTGAAATCCCATTACCTGTCCTTTTTGGCTACCTTTGCCCACTGCCCGGTGCTCTATGTCCATGGGAACCACGACGGGCACTATGAAAAGGACCCGCCTCTGGGTTGCACCTGTATCGACGGGCAGTACTATGAGTACCAGGGACTGCGTATCGTAGGCCTGGGGGGCTCCATGCGCTATAAGAAGGGCCCCCACCAGTACACCGACCGGGAGATGAATCTGCGGGCCATACGGCTGTCCCCAAAGCTGTATTTTAAAAAGGGGTTTGATATTCTGCTGACCCATGCGCCGGGCAAGGACATGGTGCCCTGCACCGACCTGGCCCATACCGGCTTCCGGGCTTTTAACCGGATGCTGGACAAGTATCAGCCCGCCCTCCATCTCCATGGACACACCCACCTGAATTACGGCCGGAGCATCCAGCGGGAACAGCGCTACGGCAAGACCAGAGTGATCAACGGGTATGAGCGCTATCTGATTGAACTTTAACCGAAAGCAGGCGGCGGAAGGATTACCTTCCGCCGCCTGCTTTTCTTCCAAGGCGGAACCTTTTCCGGCAAAAAACGTCTGTGAAAAGGAAACGTATTCCAAAGAAAGGAGCGGCGGTTTTCGGCGGAGATTTCCTGCGGAAGGGCATACACTGGTGCTGGCGGATGTCCAACCTAAAGTCGACTGGGAAACTTAAGGATTTGTTAAGAATTTGTCATTGCTTTGTCATTGCTTACCTTACCCGGTATGCTAGAATGGCAGTGAACAAGGAAGTGCATAAGGAGGAGTTCAATATGACGGATCAACAGACGCCTGTGCTCGAGCGGCCCGCTCCGGGCCAAACGCCGCCGGCTGGGGCGCCTTCCGGCCCCAGAAAGAAAAAGCGCCGCAGTAAGGTCAAGCTGATCGTGGGCCTGCTCATTACCGCGGCGGTGATCGCCGGAATTGTCTTTGCCCTGTGGTACTTTGTATTCCGGGAAGACGAAATGGGACTGGGCGAGGCTATGACCGACACCGTTCAGCTGGGGTCCATTCAGGTGAAGGTGGAGGGCAGTGGCATGGCCAAGGCCAATAAATCGGCCACGGTCACCCCGGGCACCGGCACCATTCTGGAGCTCTATGTGAAGGAGGGTGACCAGGTTACCGAGGGCCAACCCCTCTACCGCATGGACGACACCGCGGCCCGGGAGGCCGTCAAGGCTGCCCAGGAGACGGTGGACGACTGCCAGAAGCAGCTCCAGGCGGTCCATGAAAAGATCGGGGAGCTGACCATCAAGGCCCCTCATGCCGGCAACCTGCGGGAGGTGGCTAACCTGAAGGCGGGAGATACGGTGAACGAGGGCGACACCATCGCCACCATCGTCAACGACACCAAGCTACGCATCTCCCTCTATTACAGCTATGCCTATGAGGACAGCATCAAGGTGGGGCAGACTGCCCAGATCACCATCCCCTCCATCATGGGCAGCCGCACCGGTACGGTGGAGAAGATCAACAAGGTCCGCTTTGTCTCTCCTGAGGGTGCCACCCACTTTGAGGTGGTCTTTGTGCTGGACAACCCCGGCACCCTCACCGAGGGGATGGAGGCCTCCGCCTCCCTCACCGCCGCCGACGGCACCCCCATCTATCCCTATCAGAACGGCAAGCTGGAGTTCTATGAGACTACCGTGGTGAAGGCCAAGGCCTCCGGTCCGGTGGAGAGCTTTGGACTGCTCAATTACGCCGACGTGAAGGCGGGCCAGGTACTGGTCCAGCTGGGCGCCAAGGACTCCGACGAGGAGATCAGCGCCAAGGAAGAGGCCCTGAAGGCTGCCCAGGAGAAGCTGAAGGAGGCCAATGACGAGCTGAGCAAGTATAACGGCGTGGCCCCCATCGCCGGTACGGTTCTGTCCTGCAGCCTCATGGAGGGTGAGGAGGTACAGAGCGGCCAGGGCATCAGCATTGCCGATACCTCCCAGATGACGGTGGAGATCAGCGTGGACGAGCGCAATGCCCAGTACGTCAAGGTGGGCATGATGGTGAACCTGGACCAGTACGGCACCCCCTATACAGGCGTGGTGCAGAGCGTCTCCCTCACCGCCTCCGGTGAGAACGGCGTGGCCTCCATCCCCGCGGTGGTCAAGGTGGACAACTTTGACGGCTCCATGATTCCGGGCACCTACATCAGCTACTCCTTTGTGGCCAGCCAGGCGGACAACTGCCTGACCGTGCCGGTGGCCGCAGTCAAATACGTCACCTTTGACAATGTGAAGCTGCCCGACAGCCTGGACGCTCCCCCTGCCGGGGACGGCGACGGCGGAGAGACCGGCGGCGAAATGGACGACGGATTCCTGCCCGGCGACGGCGACATGATAGCGGACGACGGCGGCGAGATGAGCGGCGGCATGGACGAGAGCGGCGCCATTGTGGACGGCGATATGGCATACAGCGACGAAGGGGTGGCAGTGCCCCAGCGGTATTCCGGCAGCGGTGTGTCCGCCCGTAAGCTGGGTGTGGTCGTCATGCCCGGTCCGGGCATCTCCGCGGGCGGCGGCGCCAGCAGCGGTATGGGCGGAGGTTCCTCCGATGAGGAAACCGGCACCATCGTCTTTGTAAAGTCCAAGGAGGCCCCCGCCAATGCCATTCTGGAGCCCGATCCCGCCTGGGAGTGCCCTGAGGGCTTCTGGGCCGTGCCGGTGGAGATCGGCATCAACGATACTAGCCGCGCGGAGGTCAAGCGGGGCCTGAACGAAGGCGACAAGGTGTTTATCGGCTACGCTACCCAGAACGCCGACAGTTGGGGTGGCTGATATGCTGATCGATGTAAAAAACCTCTTCAAGATCTACCATGAAGGGGAGGAGAGCGAGGTCCGGGCCCTGGACGGGGTGAGCCTCACGGTGGACCGGGGGGAGTTCGTGGCCATCATCGGCCAGTCCGGCTCCGGCAAGTCCACCCTGATGAACATCCTGGGCTGTCTGGATATCCCCACCTACGGGGACTACCATCTGGACGGGGTGGACGTGACCGAGCTGACCGATAAGCAGCTGGCCCACATCCGCAACAAGCAGATCGGCTTTATCTTTCAGGGATTCAACCTGATTCCCGCCCTCAACGCCTGGGAGAACGTGGAACTCCCCCTGATCTATCAGGGGGTACCCGCCTCCAAGCGTTGGGACCGGGTGGAAGCCGCTCTGGAGCGGGTGGGATTGGCCGACCGGGCGGAGCACAAGCCCACCGAGATGTCAGGCGGTCAGCAGCAGCGGGTGGCCATTGCACGGGCCATTGCCACCCAGCCTCCCATCATCATGGCCGACGAGCCCACCGGCGCCCTGGACTCCCGCACCGGCAAGCACGTGCTGGAGATCCTCCACGGGCTCCATGAGGAGGGCTCCACCATCATCCTCATCACCCACGACAACGGCATCGCTTCCACCGCCCAGCGGGTGGTGCGCATTTCCGACGGACACATCATCTACGATGGAGACAGAGAGGGGGCCTTCCAGTGAATCTGACGCAGGCGTTCAAGATTGCCGTCAAGTCCATTGCGGCCAAGAAGGCCCGCTCCGTCCTTACCATGCTGGGCGTCATCATCGGCCTGGCCGCCGTCATTATCCTGGTGTCCTATGCCCAGGGCCAGAACCAGCAGATGCGGGCGTTCTATGAGAGCCTGGGCACCAACATCATCAACATCCAGGCCAGCAGCTGGAACAGCGAGAAGGTATCCGATGAGCTGTACGACTACTGTATGGAGCTGGACGAGTATGTACTGGGCGTCACCCCGGTGGTGCAGATGTACAATCAGACCGTCATCAAGTACGGCGCCAAGACCCTGGACAACTACAATACCCCCTGGGAGGAATCTCCCCAAGTGGTGATGGGCAACCAGCAGTTCTCCCTGTGCAACAATTTTACATTGGCCAAGGGCAGAGACATTGCCTACCTGGATGTGAAGAACTACAACCAGGTGTGCGTGCTGGGCTCCAAGATGGCGGATGCCATCTTCAACTACATGGACCCGGTGGGCCAGACCATCACCATCAACAACATCCCCTTTGAGGTCATTGGAGTCTATCAGGAAAAAGACCCCAACAACATGACCGGTATGGACCGCTACATCGTGCTGCCCTACTCCATGAACCGGGTGCTTAACGGCCAGACCAGCATGGATACCTTTGTGGCCAAAGCCAAGGACTCCGAGTCCACCACCCGGGCCATCACGCTGCTCAAGGGCTTCCTTCAGGGCCTCATCGACCCTAACAGCGGTTATTACAGCGTCACCACCCCCAACCAGATGCAGGAGGAGGGTAAGGAGCAGGATCAGATGCAGCAGCGCTTCCTGGGCGGTATCGCCGCCATTTCTCTGGCGGTAGGCGGTATCGGCATCATGAACATCATGCTGGTCACTGTCACCGAGCGTACCCGGGAGATCGGCATCCGCAAGGCCATTGGCGCCGAGCGCAAGAGCATCATTGCCCAGTTCCTCATTGAGGCCTGTATGATCTGCGGCATCGGCGGCATCTTTGGCATCATCGTGGGTTATATCGGCACATTGATCGTGGGGAAAATATCCTTCCATACCATATTGATACCCAACGCCGGGATAACGGTGGGCGCCTTCTTTATCTCCGTTGCCCTGGGCGTGGCCTTTGGCCTCTATCCTGCCATCAAGGCCTCCGGCCTCCAGCCGGTGGAGGCTCTGCGGGCAGACTAAAGGAGTGAGATCATGAAAAAGAGAACTTGGCTTTCCGCCCTGCTGGCGGTGGCGCTGCTGGTGAGTATGCTGGTGGTGCCTTCCGCCTCCGCAGCCGGCAATACAGCGTTCACAGATATTACAGACCCCGACCAGGCCAACGCCGCTGAGATGCTGCGTCTGCTGGGCGTGGTGAACGGTACCGGCGGCGGTGCCTTCCGGCCCCAGGGTACCCTGACCCGGGGTGAATTCTGCAAGATGACGGTGGAGATCATGGGCCGGGGCGATGAGGAGCCTGCCCAGCGCAGCCGCACCATCTTTACCGACGTCAGTTCTACCCACTGGGCCAGAGGCTATATCAACCTGGCCGCCTCCATCACCGTGGGCGGCTCCTCCGGCGGCGATGGAGAGAGCTCCACGGCGGGTACCCGCCTCATCATGGGCGTGGGAGACGGTTCCTTCCAGCCTGACCGGGTCATTACCTGCGGCGAGGCGGTCACCATCCTCATGCGGGTGCTGGGGTACGGCGACGGCGATGTGGCCGGCGGCCTCAACTGGTACGACGGCTATATGGGGCTGGCCGGCTCCGCCGGACTGCTGGATAAACTGAACCTGACCGGAGCATCCACCATCTCCCGTGGCCAAGCTGCCGTCCTGTTCTACAACCTGCTCTTTGCCAAGACCAAGGGCAGCGACAGCCTCTACCTCACCGGCCTGGGCTGCAAGGTGGAGGACGGCGGCATCCTGCTGGATGTGAATGCCACCCTGGCTGGCTCCAACACTGCGGTCAAGACCACCACCGGCACCTACAAGACAGACCGGGCAGGGCTGGACGAGAACCTGGAAGGAATGCAGGGCGACGTGGTTCTGGACAAGAACGACAAGCTGCTGGCCTTCCAGCCCAAGGAGAACATCACCAGCCGGGCGGTCAACGTGGCTGAGTGGGAGGCTACTTGGATCAGACTGCTGGACGGTGAACAGATTCAGATACAGCCAGATACCAGAACCTTTCAGAGTGGTGAGGAGAAAACCTACAAGGATGTATACCAGGACGGTCATCCGGGCGATTCCATGACTATCTATTATGATATCAACGGAAAGATTGATTATCTCTTCCTGCCTTCCACTTCCTTTACTGGAAAGGCTATGGTTGCCCGAAATCAGCCTTCCGGTAACCCCTTTACGGAGCTGACCAACGGGGACAGCAACTATAAGATCTATAAAAACGGGATGCCTGCCACCGTGGGAGATATCCGCCAGTATGACGTAGCCACTTATGACAGTGCTTCCAAGATCCTGTATATCTCCGACCTGAAGCTGACGGGCATCTATGAAAATGTCTCCCCCAGCCCTAAGGCACCAGTCTCCATTACCGTGCTGGGTCGGGCCTTTGATGTGTTGCCTGAGGCCACCAATGATCTCCAGAATTTCAAGATTGGAGATATGATGACTCTACTGCTTACTAATGACGGCAAGGTAGCCGGTGTGGTTACCACTGCTGCGGCCAAGGGTAACGCAGTGGGCTATGTGAAGGAAATTAACACCGAGGACGGCGAAGCAACTGTACAGCTGCTGGATAACGTGCTGGGCGAGGTGAAGGGAAAAACCTCCTACCGGAAGGACAGCGCCACCAAGATGATGGGTGAGCTGGTCACCGTTTCCTCCAATAAGCAGGGCCAACTCACTTTGACCCGGCTCACCGGCGGCTCCTCCAGTGGAGTTACCGGCAAGCTGGATGTGGCTGCCCGTACTCTGGGCGGCGTGGCCCTGGCCGACAACGTGGCGGTATACGAGAAGGTGGGCAGCAGTAAGCTCCAGCCTGTCAAGTACAGCCAGATCACCGCCGTCAGCGTGCCTTCCTCCAAGATCCTGTATGCCAGCAAGGATTATGCCGGCCGGTACAATGTGCTGGTACTGAACGATGTGACCGGCGATCTGTACACCTATGGCTTCATGAGCAAGGGTACCATGACTACCCCCTCCAGCATGGGAGAGATTGTGAACTCTACCGTAATTGTGACCACCTCGGACAAGAATGGAGAGACCAAGCTGGAACTGGTGGGCGGAGTGGAAGTGCCCCGCAACGCGGTAGGCGGTGTGGTCGCCTCTCTGAATACCCTTCAGGATAAAAACAAAATTGCCGGTTATGTGTTCCTGAAGGAGCTGGACGGCGTGCACCGCAGCGCCTTTGACATGAAGGCCAAGACGGTGACCACCACCGACATGGTGCTGCCCATTTCGGACAGTGTGGTGTGCTACAACAAGACAACCAAGCAGTGGTTTACGGCGGAGGACCCCATGGATGCCCTCAATCAGGCCCGGGCCTTCTCCGACAACATCACCATCTACTACGACCGCACGCCGGAGGAGGGCGGCAAGGTCCGTATGGTAGTGGTACAGTAAACATGAAAAAGCCGCCCCCGCGTGAAGCGGGGGCGGCTTTTTGCATTTCAAATCAGCCCTTCAGGCTCTCGGCCCAGGCAGCATACTTGGCTACCTTCTCGTCGGCCTCCGCCTTGGTGGCGCCGTTGGCCAGGATATACACCTTGACCTTGGGCTCGGTGCCGGAGGGCCGGACGATGAGGCTGGTGCCGTCGGCCATCTCGTAGCGCAGCACGTTGGAGCCGGAGAGCTCCATGGTGGTCTTGCTGCCGTCGGCCACGGTGACCACGGAGCCGTCCTTGTAGTCCTTCTGCTGGGTCACCGCCACGCCGGCGATCTCCACCGGGGGGTGCTCCCGCAGACCGGCCATCAGGTCGGCCATCTTCTTCAGACCGTCCAGACCGGGCATCACCAGGTTCAGGGTCTTTTCGCCGTAGAAGCCGTACTTCTCATAGCACTTCTGGAGGGCGTCGTACAGGGTCATGCCCTGACCGGCGTACCAGGCGGCCATCTCGGTGAGGGCCAGAGCGGCGGTGACGGCGTCCTTGTCCCGGACGTAGTCGCCCAGCATATAGCCGTAGCTCTCCTCGTAGGCGAAGATCACCTTGCCCTCGCCGGCGTTCTCCAGCTTGTCCTTCTTCTCGGCCAGGAACTTGAAGCCGGTGAAGGTGTCGTAGCAGGCCAGACCGTTGGTCTCGGCCACCTTGCGGGCCATCTCGGTGGTGACGATGGTCTTGAGGGCCACCGGCTTGTCCGGCATCTTGCCGGTGCGCTGCTTGGCGCCGATCAGGTAGTCCAGCAGGAGCACGCCGGTCTGGTTGCCGGAGATGGTGATGTACTCGCCCTGGTCGTTGCGGACCATGATACCCACACGGTCGGCGTCGGGGTCGGAGCCCAGGATGAAGTCGGCCCCTTCCTTCTTGGCCAGGTCCACAGCCAGATAGAAGCCCTCGGGATTCTCCGGGTTGGGGGAGACCACGGTGGGGAAGTTGCCGTCAATGACCATTTGCTCAGGGACACAGATGACGTGCTTCATGCCCAGACGCTTCAGAGCCTCGGGGATCAGCTTGTAGCCGGTGCCGTGGAAGGGGGTATATACCATCTTGAAGGTGTCGGCCACCTTCTCCACAGCGGCCTTGTCATTGACCTGACCCATCACGTTGGCCAGGAACTTCTCGTCGGTCTCCTCGCCCATCAGGGTGATGAGGCCGGCCTTCATAGCCTCGTCATAGTCCATACGCTGGATGGAGTCAAACAGATCCAGCTCCTCCATCTTGGCGGCAATGGCGGAGGCGTGGTGGGGGGGCAGCTGAGCGCCGTCCTGCCAGTAGACCTTGTAGCCGTTGTATTCCTTGGGGTTGTGGCTGGCGGTCACGTTGACGCCGGCGATGCAGTGGTACTCCCGGACGGCAAAGGACACCTCGGGGGTGGGACGCATGGCGTCGAACAGACGGACCTTGATGCCGTTGCCCGCCATAACACAGGCGGTCTCACGGGCGAACGTCTCGGAGTTGTTGCGGCAGTCGTAGCACACGGCTACGCCCCGCTCCACCGCCTCGGGGCCCTCAGCCTTGATGACCTCGGCGAAAGCCTGGGTGGCGTGACGGATGACGTGGATATTCATCTGATGCAGGCCCACGCACATAGTGCCGCGCAGACCGGCGGTACCAAACTCCAGAGGAGCAAAAAAGCGGCTCTCGATCTCCTTCTCGTCGCCGGAGATGGAACGCAGTTCCTCCTTCTCCGCCTCGCTGAGAGCGGGACTGTTCAGCCACTTTTCATATACATCACGATAAGCCATGGGAATTACCTCCAATACCTCAATTTCAGCAAAAGCACATCTCTGCGCTTGTGATTATAGCACAAACTGACCGGTATATCTACCCTGTTTTTTGGGAGTTTACGCCGTAAGCTGCAAAAAATTTCCTGCTCTTTACTTGTGGTACCCGGAGCCCTCCACGATCTTGAAGCAGCGGTAGATCTGCTCCAGCAGCATGACCCGGGCCAGGTGGTGGGGGAAGGTCATGGGGGACATGGACAGCCGCAGATCGGCCTTTTCTTTCAGGGAGGGGTGCATCCCGTAGGAGGAGCCGATGAGGAAGGTCAGGGTGTTTTTGCCCTGGCCCGTCCACCCCTCCAGACGGGCGGCCAGTTTCTCGCTGGAGAGAAGCTGGCCCTCCACGCACAGGGCCACCACCGCCCCGCTCTTGGGCAGCTTGGCGGTCACCGCCGCCGCTTCCTTTTCCAGGGCGGCGTCGATCTGGGCCCGGGAGGGGTTCTGGGGCAGCCGCTCCTCGGGCAGTTCGGTGAGCTGGAGCTTGCAGTAGCCCCCCAGCCGCTTGACGTATTCCGCCGCCCCGTCTATGTAGAACTTTTCCTTTAGCTTGCCCACGCAGATGATATGGATGGAACTTCCTTTCATACGGTGTACCTCCGTCCCGGCTCACTGCGGGGAGCCACATCCAGCAGTACGTCCTGGCCGGGAACGGCTCCCATGCGTGTGAGGGAATCCCCCACCACCTGCCGGGCCCGCTCCGGGGTGTTGTTCTCGTGGGACAGGTGGGCCAGCACTACGGCGGAGGCGCCTGCCGATACAGCGGAGCACACCAGGGCAGCCCCAGCCTCGTTGGACAGGTGGCCCCGGTCGCCCAGGATGCGGTCCTTGAGAAAGTAGGGGTAGGGGCCGGAGCGGAGCCACTCCACGTCGTGGTTGGCCTCGGCTACCAGCAGATTGGCGCCTCGGATGCCTGCCTCCACCGCCTCTGTCACATGGCCCAGGTCGGTGACCACTGCCGCCTTCCGCCCGCCGGCGGAGAGGGCGTAGCCGGTGCTCTCGGCGGCGTCGTGAGGGGTGGGGAAGGTCTCAATGTCAATGGAGCCGATGGAGAAGCACTCCCCCGGCGTGAAGGGGTGAAGCACCTCTTCCAGAAAGGCGATGCGGTAGCACAGCTGCCGCCCGGTGCCCCGGCTGGCGTACACCGGCACTTTCCGCTGCTTGGTCAGGGTGGTGAGACCGGAGATATGGTCGGTGTGCTCATGGGTGATGAGCACGGCGGACAGGCTGGCGGGGTCGACGCCCAGCCCCTTCAGGGCGGTGGTGATCCGGCGGCAGGAGATGCCGGCGTCCACCAGGATATGGGTGGCGCCGTCACTGACCAGCAGGCTGTTGCCGCTGGAGCCGCTGGCCAGGGTACACAGTTGAAGCACAAAATCGCTCCTTTCCAGAAAAAACAGGCGGGGGAGTTCCCCCGCCTGCATAAGATTTATGTTGATTATCCAACCTGGGCCTGTTTGTCCTCGTCGGGGGTGACCACCACACGGATGTCGGCGCCCACGCCGGACAGCTTGCGGACAATGTCTTCATAGCCGCGCTCAATGTGGTGGATGTGGCCGATCTCCGTGGTGCCCTGGGCAGCCAGTCCGGCAATGACCATGGCCGCGCCTGCCCGCAGGTCACAGGCCTGGATGCGGGCGCCGGTGAACTTCTCCACGCCCTCAATGACGGCAATCTTGCCGTCCACCTGGATCTGAGCTCCCATGCGGCGGAACTCGTCCACATAACGGAACCGGTTGTCCCACACGCCCTCGGTGATGACGCTGGTGCCCTCAGCCAGACAGAGGACAGCGGCGATCTGGGGCTGCATATCGGTGGGGAAGCCGGGGTAAGGCAGGGTCTTGATGTTGGTACGGGTCAGCTTGCCGGTGCGGCGCACCAGCACGGCGTCGTCCCGCTCCTCCACGTCCACGCCCATCTCCAGCAGCTTGGCGGTGATGCACTCCAGGTGCTTGGGGATCACGTTCCTGATGAGCACTTCGCCGCCGGTGGCAGCCACGGCGGTCATATAGGTGCCCGCCTCGATCTGATCGGGAATGATGGAGTAGGTGCCGCCGGTCAGCCGCTCCACGCCCCGGATCTTGATGACGTCGGTGCCGGCGCCCATGATCTCGGCGCCCATGGAGTTGAGGAAGTTGGCCAGGTCCACAATGTGGGGCTCCTTGGCGGCATTTTCAATGATGGTCATGCCGTCGGCCAGCACGGCGGCCAGCATGATATTCATGGTGGCGCCCACGGAGACGATATCCAGATAGATCTGGGTGCCGTTCATCCGGCCATTGGAGGCCTTGGCATGGATATAGCCGCCCCGGACGTCCACGTTGGCCCCCATGGCCACAAAACCCTTGATGTGCTGGTCGATGGGCCGACCGCCGAAATCACAGCCGCCGGGCGGGGGAACCTCCGCGGAGCCAAAGCGGCCCAGCAGAGCGCCGATCAGGTAGTAGGAGGCCCGGATCTTGCGGGCCAGTTCCTCAGGTACCCGGGCGTTGCGGATGTGGGAGCAGTCCACATCCACGGTGGTGCGGTTGACCGTACGCACGTCGGCGCCCAGTTCCTGCAAAATATTGAGCAGCAGCGTCACATCGCTGATCTGAGGCAGATTTTCAATGCGGCATACCCCGTCCACCAGCAGGGCGGCGGGGATGATGGCAACAGCGGCGTTTTTTGCGCCGCTGATGTCGATCTCTCCAAAAAGCGGTTTCCCGCCGTGAATCACATACTTTGTCAAAATGCAACCCTCTATTCCTTCCGCCGGGGAACACACCCACGCCGGCGGCATCCAAGGCCGGATCAGACCGGCACCATAAAGCATCTGCAAACGCCTGCCTGCGGCAGAGCGCTCCAATACGTATACATTATAACATAACCTGCCATAAAATCAAAGACATTTCTTTAATGCCTCTGTGACAGGGATGTTTTGATCATAATTTACCCTGCTATGCGGGAAATATCCCAATGAGTCAGACAAAACGGACGCAGAATTCGGAAAAAAGATCCGTACTGCCCGGCGCATTGGGTCCGGAATATTATACCCTATGGGACTGCTTCTGTCTTTCTGAAAAATGCACAAAAAAAGCCACGGGAAGCAGTGAATTTCGCAGCCTCCCGTGGAAGAATATGGATGACATTCTTTATTTGCTCTGTTTATCCCGTACCAGGATGTGGGTCACGTTGGGCTGGCTGGTGGGACGCACATCCACCTCAAAGCGGGAGAGGGATTTGACCAGCTTGGACAGCTTGGAAAAACCGAAGTTCCGGGGGTCGAAGTCGGGCTGCTTTTTCACCAGCAGATTGCCCAGCTCGCCCAGAGCGGCATAGCCGTCCTCATCGGCAATGGTATCCACCGACTCGGCAATGAGCTTGACCACCGCCTGGGGAACCTTGTGCTCTGCTTCCGGAGGCTGTGCGGGAGCCTCCTTCTTTTTCTGGGGCTTCTGGGCCTTGGGTTTTTCTTCCTCCGCCCTGGCCTGTTCCGCTGCCGCCCGGATGACCTCAATGTAAACAAATTTATCGCAGGCCACAATAAAGGGGTTGGGGGTTTTCCGCTCTCCCATACCGTAGACCTTTTTGCCAGCCTCCCGCAGCCGGACGGCCAGACGGGTGAAATCGCTGTCGCTGCTCACCAGCACGAAGCCGTCCACCTGGCCGGTGTAGAGGATGTCCATGGCATCGATGATCATAGCCGAGTCGGTGGCATTCTTGCCGGTGGTATAGCTGTACTGCTGGATGGGGGTGATGGCGTTCTCCAGCAGAGGGCCCTTCCAGGAGGCCAGGTTGGGGGTGGTCCAGTCTCCGTAGATTCGCTTGATGGTGGGAGTGCCGTATACTGCCACCTCCGCCATAATGTCCCCAAGGGCCGAGCGGGGGGCGTTGTCCGCGTCAATGAGCACCGCCAAACGCAGGTCGGTCTGTTCTGACATGGCGGTCCTCCTTAAGCCAGTACGAAGTGGTAAAAGCGCAGCATCTCGTACCAGTCCTTTGCCGCAAAGGAGACGGTACGGCTGTCTTTCAGGCAAGCGCCGGGATAGAAGCTGCGGCGGTAGGCCAGTTTGTGGTCGTGGAAGGTAACGGCAGTCTCAAAGTGTTTCGGCATAGGCACCGTACAGTCCGCCGCCCGGCCCACGGCCTCCTCCGCCCCTTTCCGAATGGCCTCCACTGCGGCGCTGGGGTGCATGGACAGCACACCGCCCCCCACACCCTCATTCACCGGGACGGTGACAATGGCGGGGATGAGCTGCCGGGCGCTGTCGCACAGGTCCTTGTCCCCGGACAGAAAACAGACGGGTACGCCGAAGTAACCTGCAATATAGGCATTGATGAGAAACTCGCTGGCCGGAGTTCCATTGAGCAGAACCTGAGCGCAGTCGGTGGTCATGGTATGGGATAATGGATTACCGCCGCAGGAGCTCCAGGCATGATAGCCGGTGAAAAGTACGCCGCCAAACGTTTCCCGGTTCAGGCCGGCCATCATACACAGGGGATCGCCGGTCCAGCCCCGGAAGATGCGGACCTGACGGGGAAGGGCGGCGGCGTCCAGATTGCGGGCAGAGTCGTGGGCGTCCTTTACCAGCAGACCCTCCGCTCCACCGGTCAGGGCGCCCTGGCAGGCGGCGGCCACCTCGGCGGTCATCTGTTTGCGGAAGGGTTCATAATCAGAAGCGGAGCCCCGCTCGGTCTCTTTCCAATCGGCAATGCCGCAGGTGCCCTCAATGTCGGCGCTGAGATAAAATTGCATAAGACAGGCCTCCCAAGTGTTTTTTTCAGTATATCATAGTTTTTTGCCTTCAGGCAACTTGGCGGAGCTACTATTTTGTGCAACCATTGCAGCAATTTGCCGTCTAAAAGCGTATATAGGGTGAAAGGGGGAGAGGGAACCATGGACCCCAACCGGTTGGAAGCACTGATTCAAATCCATCAAAATACCCTGTACCGGGCTGCTCTGGCCATTCTTGGGGACGCCCATGAGGCGGAGGACGCGGTGCAGGACGCCTTCCTGCGCTGCCTGGAGAAGGGGCCGGAGTTTGAAAGCCCCGCCCACGAGAAGGCCTGGCTGCTGCGGGTCACCGTCAATGGCTGCAAGAGCCGCCTGCGGTCACCATGGCGGCGGCGCACCGCCCCGCTGCTGGACACCTACCCCGCGGCCGGACCGGAGGAGCAGAGCCTGATGGAGGCCATCGGGGCCCTGCCTGCCAGGGACCGGGCGGTGCTCCACCTCTATTATTATGAGGGATATCAGACCGCAGAAATCGCCGAAATGACCGGCTGGCGGGAGGGTACCGTTCGCTCCCGGCTCACCCGGGCCAGGGCAAAGCTGGGAGCGCTGCTGAAAGGAGAAATGCAATGAACCGATATCGTAATTATATGGACCGCATCTCCGCTCCGGAATCCCTGGCGGGCCGGGTGTTGGAGGGAAAGCGGCCCCGTCGGGCCCGTCCCGCTTTGGCCGCGGGCGTTCTGGCGGCCTGCTGTCTGGTGGCGGCGGTAGGCGGCTGGCAGTTGTGGCGGGGGAGAAGTCTGGCCGGGCCGGACTCCACGGCGGGGGTAGCGGCCACGCCTCAGATGAGCCAGCAGACGGTCCAGGAGGGAGATCACACGCTGGTGGTGGAGGACGCCTTTGGGGGACAGCCTCACAACTTCCCCGATCAACCCGTCTATGACTACCCCGACTGCACCGGCTCGGACGCTATGGTGGGGGATTACGCTTACCCTGAGGGCTGGTTTATAGAGCTGTTGTCCGCCCAGGAGATCATCAGCGTCCTGGGGGGTACAGACGCGGTGCCCTGGACGCTGGACTGGACCGGCTTCGGCCTGGACGGTACGGTGATCTACGACGGGGAGGGGAATCCCTGGCGAATCGATATTATGGGCCAGCGGGGGGCGGACACCCTGCGCCTGGAGCTGTGGCCCGGTCGGGAGCCCATCATTGATCTGATCTATGCAGATGCCGCTGTCCAGGATGTGGATGGGGTAGAGGTCACCACCTACTCCCTCTACTACGATCAGGACGGGGACGATACTAAGGAATACACCTATCATGCGGATTATTTTGACGGCGCCATGGGGGTGAACTTTACCTGTACCAGCAAGGACCAGGGGACCGCCGCCTGGCTGGCCAGTCTGGTCGTGGGCCACAAAGGCTTTACCGCCGAGGGCCTGGACGCCCCTAAGGGCGGGAACCATACGGTGGCTCTGGGTACCGCACGGCTCTACGGCAGTGGGGAACTGACCCTGGCCCAGGCCTACCAGCAGGAGCTGGCCGCCTATCTGCCCGACCTGGAGGCCATGCCGGAGGGCTTTGAATTTGAGAGCGCCCAGTGGCATTTTGACGAGTTGGAGGACAGCCTGAGCGTTCTTTGGTGCCGGGGCGATGACTATATCAGCGTCTCTGTGGGCCGCTTTCCCGATGGCACTTCTCTGCTGGCCCCCGATTTCCAGCCCGATGAGGTGGTCACCCCTCAGGCTCTGGAGTGGATCGGTTACTATGCAGACGACGACCAGGGGGATACCCCGGGCTGGCGGTATAGACCCTTCACCGTCCATTATACTGAGGCAGACGGAGTGACGGTGGCCGTCAGTTATTCTATCAGGGGCTTGAACCTGGAGGAGACGGCCGCCTTTGTAAACAGCAGCCCGGCCAGCCAATCCCGTGTCCACCCCGTTACTGGAGCTGTTGATTAGTTGATTAAAAGAAAAGCGCGGAACCGTCCGGTTCCGCGCTTTTTATTGTATGGATTTAAGGCAGGATCACTTCGTCCTCCTCCGTAATTCCGGACAGGATCTCCACATATTCGCTGCCCCAGAGGCTGGTCTCCACAGTGACCGTCTCGGCCTTGCCGTTTCGCAGGACCTGGACGGTATCTCCATCCACCGCTTTCGCAGGCACACGGAGACAGTTCTCTTTCCCCTCCGTGAGGATGGACACCGACACATTCATGCCGTCCCGCAGACCGTCGGTGTTGTCCAGGGCGATCTCCACGGTGTAGTCGGTGACGCCGCCGGAGGTGACGCCGGTGTCCTCCACCCGCCGCACTGAGCCGGTGTAGGTGCGCTGCTCCCCGGTGTCGGTGGTGAAGGTGATGGATACGCTCTGGCCGGTACCCACCCGGTCGATGTACTGTTCGTCAATACTGGCGTGGACGCACAGGGCTTCAGGCTGGGCCAGCACCGCCATGGGGCTGCCGGCGGAGGCCAGATCCCCTTCCTTGGAAGTGCGGGAGAGGATGACCCCGTCCGCCGGAGCGGTGATGGTGTAGTCCTCCCGCTGATCGGTAAGTTGGTCCAGGCTGGCCTGAGCCGAGTCCACTTGAACCTGGGCGGCGTCCACCTGGAGCTGGGCGTTGTCTACCTGGAGCTGGGCGTTGTCCACGGCGTTGGTCAGGCTGTCATTTTTCAGGGTGAGCACCGTCTGCCCGGCGGTGACTGTCTCGCCCTCCTGAATGGAGAGAGTGAGCACCTGACCTGACTGACCGGCATAGATGGACTGTTCGGTGGTGTAGGAGATGGTACCCGCCTCCATGCACATCACCCCGTTTACCGACGCCATGGCGGTGGAGCCGCTGGCCAGGGTGCCGGGATTGCGGAAGGAGAATTCCACGTTGACGCCGGTGCGGCTGCCGCTGAGGGCCACCGGCGTATCATAGACCCGCACCACCGTGCCGGTGAGGGTGTCCGCCTTGCCGGGGAAGGAGATGACAGCAGCAGCACCCGGTGTCAGGGCCTTGGCGTCCTCCAGGGCGAAGGGGACGGTGAGTTTCAGATTCACGCTGTCCACCACCTGGGCCACCGGCGTGCCGGAGGAGATGAAATCCCCCACATGGACGTTGACCGCTGTCACCGAGCCGGAGGCGTGAGAGACCACCGTCAGGTCAGCGCAGGCGGCCTGGGCCTGGGACAGACTAACCTTGGCCTGCCCCAGAGAGGCCACCGTTTGCTCCAGGGCCACCTGGGCGCTGTCCACCGACAGCTGGGCCTGGACGATCTGATCCTCCAGGGCATCGGAGTCAATGGTGTACAGGGTCTGACCTGCCGTTACGGTGTCCCCCTCCTGAAAGGTACACTCCGTCACGGTGCCGCTGACAGTGGGGACAATGGTATAGTTGTCGGCATAGGTCACAGTGCCGGTATCCTCCACCCGGTACTCCACCGGGCCGGTATCAGGCTGGACGGTGCGATACTCGTCCTGGCCGGAGCCGGAGCAGCCGCTTAGCAGAAGCAGGCCCAGCACAGACAGAAGAGCCGTGCCCCGCCGCCAATACACAACTTTCATAAGAAACACCCCCGTGTGCTATTCCACGCTTTTCAGTGCGCCCAGCATATCGATCTCCCGCATTTTTCGCCCGATGATCACATTGACGCCCAGGGCGAAGATCATGGTGACCGCGCATGACAGGCCAATGGCCATGGGGGTGATGATCACCTCCAGAGGCATGGCGGTGATGGAGAGGATCAGGAACCGATCCAGGGCAATGCCCAGAGGAATGCCGCACAGGATACCGGCTCCGGCAAAAATCAGGTTTTCGCTCAGCTGCAATTTCTTGATCTCTTTTTCGTAAAAGCCCAGGACCATCAGGGTGGCCAGGCTGCGGATCTGTTCATAGAAGCTCATGATGCCCAGGTTATAGATGACAATGCAGGCCAGCCCGCCGCCAAAGAGAATGAGGATGTACACCACCATGGAGGTGTTGGTCATCTTCTCCACTGCGGCGGCCGTCACCGCCTCCCGGCTCTGCCAGCCGTCCACAAAGTCGTACCGGTCCAGTTCTGTTTCCAGTGCGGCGGCATCCTGGGTGGTGAGATAGGCGGTGGTGGGGGTGTAGGACTTGCCCAGCTCCCGCCACAGACTGCGGCTGATATAGGCGCCGCTGACACAGCGGTTGACCTCTGCTATCCTTAACGTATAGTAATGGTTGTCACCGGTAAAACGAAGGGTAATGATATCGCCCTCCTCTACCCCCAGATCATCGGCCAGCAGCTTTTCCAGCACTACACCGTCCTCCGGCAGGGTGAGGGAGCCGGTGGCGTAGGGATCATACAGGTGAAGGGAGACGGTATCCTCGGTCACCGTCAAAGTGGAGGTGGTCCGCTGATCATCGGTATACATCCAACAGGCGGTGGTCATCTCCAGTTCTGCCCCGGTAACGCCGGGGACGTTGGTCAACCGGCTGTACTGGGCCTCGGTGACCGAGCTGTTCAGACTGGCCATTACGTCATACTTGTTTTGGTTTTTGGCCAGGGCATCGGAGTAGGCATCCATAGAGTCCTTGATGGCAAAGGCCATGAACACCAGGGCCATACAGAAGGCGATACCCACCACACAGGTGAGCATCCGCACCTTGTTGCGGAAGGTGTTGCGGATGATGTACTTGCTGTTAAAGCCCAGCCGCCGCCACAGAGGACCCACCCGTTCCAACAGAACGGTCTTGGCGTTTTTGGGGGGCTTGGGGCGCATACACTGGGCGGGACTCTCCTTTAACAGGGAGCGGGCCACCAGCCAGGCGCTGCCCAGGCAGCACAGGGCGGTAAGACCTGCCGCCTGGCCCCAGGCGGAGAAATCGTGGACAATGGTGTAGGGGGGCAGGTCGCAGCCGGTGGCAATGGTCCACACGATAAGCTGGGAGATGTATTTGCCCAGCAACGCGCCAATGGGAAAGCCCACGATGACCACCAATAGGGCGTGGAGCAGGTAGTAGAGCATGATCGTGCGGTCATCATAGCCCAGCGCCTTGAAGGTACCAATGTCCATACGGGCATTTTCAATGAGCCGGTTCATGGTACTCACCATCATCAGCACCGCGCACAGGAAAAACAGGGTGGGGAAGAAGGTGAGGATGGGTACCAGGTTGTCTTTACCTTCCATCAGGGAGTAGGCGGGCTGGTTGTCCTTCAGCGCCAGGATGTTGACCACTTTGTTGCCTAGCGCATCATCGATGGCTTCCCGGATGGCAGAGGCGGGAATGTCATCGGCGGTGGTGATACAGATCTGGGTATATTGATTGGCTCCCATCACCCCGCTGAGGACCTCTTCGTCCACATAGGCGAAGGCGAAACGGGACAAGTCGGGGGAGGGATTGGTGGCGTTGATGTTGTAGAGGCACTCCGGGTCCTTTCCCACACCGCAGATCTGGAGCCGCAGGTGGATCCCCAGGCCGGTGAGGGTGATCTCGTACCAGTCCCCCACCTCCAGACCGTGGGCGGCGGCGTACTGGTCGCTGAGGAAGATTTCCCGGCTGTTTTGGGGCAGGGAGCCTTCCACAATATAAGGAGTATTGATGGAAAAATCGGCTACACCGTAGAGGGTGAGGGTCAGATCGCTGTCATAGCGGTCCTCGGCATCCAGCACCACCCGGGGCTGCACACCGGTAATGCCCGTAATGGACGACAGATCCCGGCAGTCCCCCTGATCCAGGCCGGCACCGGAGATCCAGTAATCGGCCACATTTTGGGTGTCGTAGTAGTCGCCCATCAGCCGGTCTACATTGTAAATGATGCCGCTGAGGCCGGTATACACCACCACGGCGATCATGGTGATGATGCTCACCGAGATCAGCCGGGAGGCGGTGCGCCGCAGGTCGCGGAAAAAGTTTTTCCAGATCATGCTACCACTCCAGTTCCTGTACGGGCACCGGGTTGGGATTCTCTTCAAAGGATTCGATCTTGCCGCTCTTCATGCGGATCAGTACGTCGGCGGTAGGAGCCAGAGCGCCGTTGTGGGTGACCACTACCACCGTCTTTTTGCTCTGCTTGCACAGGTCGTACAGCAGGGCCAGGATGGATTTGCCTGTCACATAATCCAGGGCGCCGGTGGGCTCGTCGCACAGCAGCACATCGGGATTTTTGGCCAGGGCACGGGCGATGGCGCCCCGCTGCTGCTCGCCGCCGGAGCACTGGGCGGGGAAATTCCGCCGCCGCTCGTCCAGACCCACCATACGCAGTACCTCCCGAGTGTCCAGAGGGTTGGGGCAGATCTGGCTGGCCAGTTCCACATTTTCTTCCACGGTCAGGTTGGGCATCAGGTTGTAGAACTGGAACACAAAGCCGATGCTCTCCCGGCGGTACTGGGTGAGCTGCTTCTTGTTGAACCCGGAGATCTCTTTCTCGTTGACAAAGACCTTGCCGCCGGTGGGGGAGTCCATGCCGCCCAAAATGTTGAGGACCGTGGATTTACCGGCGCCGCTGGCCCCCAGAATAATGGTGTATTTGCCCTCGGGGATGGTAAAGCTGATGTCGTCCACCGCTTTGATCACCGTTTTGCCCATGATATATTCCCGGGACACGTGCTCCAGCCGAACGCCTGCCATAGGGACGACACCTCCCTGAAATTGGTTAAAAAATACGGATATCGGTGGAATTAGAGAAATTATTTGTGCTATTATGCTATATTATAACACGGCATATTTGCTTTCTCAATCCCTGGGGGAAAGGCTGAATAAAAAATCATCTGCGGTTTCCGAAGTAACCGCAGATGATTTGGTATTATGCAAATTGATAGATGCCGTCGGCGATGGGCGCAAAGCCGGCCTGGAAGAAGGCGGCGCAGGCTTTGGCCATATAGGCCGGGTCCTGACTGCCGGCGGTCT
Source organism: Flavonifractor sp. An9 (assembly GCF_002161245.1). Lineage (NCBI taxonomy): Bacteria > Bacillati > Bacillota > Clostridia > Eubacteriales > Oscillospiraceae > Flavonifractor > Flavonifractor sp. An9. The sequence goes on along the minus strand of NZ_NFHC01000003.1, from coordinate 50,567 downwards.
CCACGGCAGAGTGCATGGCCAGCTGGGCCATGCCGATGTCCACCATGGGGATACTGACAGCCTGGCTGAGCAGATTGCCCAGGGTGGAGCCGCCGGGCTCGTCGGCCCGGTTGGCAAAGATCTGCACCGGCACTCCGGCCTGCTGGCAGACGGCTTTGAACAGACCGGCGGTGAGGCCGGTGGTGGTGTACTTCTGGTTGGCGGACAGCTTGATGACCACGCCGCCGTTGGGGTAGACCTTGTTGGCGGGATCGGCCTTCTCGGTGAAGTTGGGGTGGACGGCGTGGCCGTTGTCGGCGCTGAGGAGCATACTGCCGGTCAGAGCCTGCCGTACCTGCTGGTCGTCCAGCTTCAGGACATGGGCAATGCGGGAGAGCACATCTGGCAGGAAGGAGCTGAGGGCTCCCTGCCGGGTGCCGCTGCCCACCTCCTCGTTGTCAAAGAGACAGTAGACCTGGCCAAGCTTGTCCTGAGGAGCGGCGGTGAGCAGGCCCTCCAGGGTGGCGTAGGCGCAGCCCAGATCGTCAATGCGGGGGGCCTGGAACAGCTCCCCGGCGGGGCCCAGCACCACCGGCTGCTGCCGGGGGCAGAGGGTGAAATCGGTGGAGAGAATGTCCTCGGGATTCACGTTCAGCTCCTGGGCCACCAGCTGGGTGAGGGAGGGGCTGCCCGCCAGGCCGTACAGGGGCTGCATATCCTTCTGGGCATTGTAGTCATGGCCCCGGTTCACATCCCGCTGCTGATGGATGGCAAGGCTGGGGATAGTGAGCAGGTCCCGGTCCAGGTAGACCAGACGGCTCTCTACGCCCTGGGCGGTTTTGACAATGGCCCGGCCTGCCACAGTGAGGGGCCGGTCCAGCCAGGAGGCACAGTTCATGCCGCCGTAGCCTTCAGCAGACAGGCGGAGGTAGCGCTTGTCCCCCTCCAGCACGTCGCCCTTGATATAAAAGGTGGGGGAGTCGCTGTGGGCGGCGGTCATACGCCAGCCGGTGAGAGCGGTTTTAGGCAGCCGGAAGGCGATGAGGCTGCTCTGGTTGCGGGTAGTGTAATAGCCTTTGCCCCACTCCAGGGTCCAGGACGCGCACTCCTCCAGGCGGGTGAAGCCGGCCTCCTCCAGCAGGGCGGCGGCGCTGCCCACGGCGTGGTAGGGGCTGGGACTGCGGGAAATAAAATTCATCAGTTGATGCAGGGTATCCATATTTGGTAACCTCCTGGGTGAAAGATCCAAAGATATGATAAAAAGCCGCGAACGTGGCAACGTCCGCGGCAGCGTGGTGCGGGCATGGGGACTCGAACCCCAACGCCGTGAAGCACGAGAACCTAAATCTCGCATGTCTACCAATTCCATCATGCCCGCCTGTTGTGTCCACTAGTTTAGCATCCGCGAGGGAAAATGTCAATTCCGACAGGGGGTTGCGGCAGGGACAGGAAGGCATTATAATGAAATGGCATATGCAGCCCAAAGGAGGAACCATACCATGGAAATTGCACCCCGGATTGCTGCCATACAGGATATTTCGGGCTTTGGCCGCTGCTCATTGACGGTGGTGCTGCCGGTGCTGTCCGCTATGGGCAGCCAGTGCTGCCCCCTGCTTACCGCCAGCCTCTCTGCCCATACCGCCTTCCCGCCCAGCGATAAAGCCACCTTTCTGGACCTGACCGGCCAGATGGAGGGGACCACAGCCCATTGGGCGGAGCTGGGCGTGACCTTTGACGCCATCTACAGCGGTTTCCTGGGCTCAGCGGACCAGATCCGCATCATTGAACGCTTTTATCAGCAGTTCCGGGGAGAACACACCCGGGTACTGGTGGACCCGGTGATGGGAGACCACGGAAAGCCCTACCGCACCTGTACCCCAGACCTGTGCGCTAAAATGCGTCAGCTGGCTGACCAGGCCGACTGCATCACCCCCAACTGGACCGAGGCCGCCCTGCTGCTGGACGAGGACTACGCCAACCGTCCCACGGAGGAGACGGGCATCCGGAACTGGTTGGAGCGGCTGAGTCTGGACGGCAAACGTTCGGTGGTGCTTACCGGTGTCAGCCTGACGGAGGGCCAAATCGGGGCGAGCTATTTTGACCGCATCACCGGCACTACCGGCTTTGCCATGGCCCACCAGGAGCCCGCCCACTTCCCCGGCACCGGTGACCTTTTTGCCAGCGTGCTGCTGGGCGCCCTGATGCGGGGGGACGAGCTGCCCGGATCGGTGCGGCAGGCAGTGGACTTTGTACAGCGCTGCGTGGCCTGCACCCTGGAGGTGGGTACCCAGCCTCTGGAAGGGGTTCAGTTTGAGCCCCTGCTGAAAGAACTGGTGTAAACGCCGCCTAACATCAGAGAGACAAACATAAAAAAGGGACGCTGCTGATGCAGCGTCCCTTTTTTGGATTCAAGTAACTTACTTGTGGTCCACGGAATACATATGAGCAATGAGGTCCAGGACCTTGTTGGAGTAACCCCACTCGTTGTCGTACCAGGACACGACCTTCACGAAGGTGTCGGTCAGAGCGATGCCGGCGCCGGCGTCGAAGATGGAGGTGCGGGCGTCGCCCAGGAAGTCAGAGGAGACAACGGCGTCCTCGGTGTAGCCCAGGATGCCCTTCAGCTCGCCCTCGGAAGCAGCCTTCATGGCGGCGCAGATCTCGTCGTACTTGGCGGGCTTGGCCAGGTTGACAGTCAGGTCAACAACGGACACGTCCAGGGTGGGAACACGCATGGACATACCAGTCAGCTTGCCGTTCAGCTCGGGGATAACCTTGCCCACGGCCTTGGCGGCGCCGGTGGAGGAGGGGATGATGTTGCCGGCAGCAGCGCGGCCACCACGCCAGTCCTTCTTGGAGGGGCCGTCGACGGTCTTCTGGGTAGCGGTGGTGGAGTGAACGGTGGTCATCAGACCATCGGTGATGCCCCAGTTGTCATGCAGCACCTTGGCGATGGGAGCCAGGCAGTTGGTGGTGCAGGAAGCGTTGGACACGAACTTCATGTCGGAAGTGTAGGTGTTGTGGTTGACGCCCATCACGAACATGGGGGTGGAGTCCTTGGAAGGAGCGGACATAACGACCTTCTTGGCACCGGCGTCAATGTGAGCCTGGGCCTTCTCCTGGGTCAGGAACACGCCGGTGGACTCCACGACGTACTCAGCACCCACCTCGCCCCAAGGAATGTCCTTGGGGTCCATGCAGGCAAAGAACTTCACGGTCTTGCCGTTGACAATGATGGCGTCATCGGTGTACTCGATGGTGCCGTCGAACTGACCGTGCATGGTATCGTAACGGAGCATATAAGCCATGTAGTCGGGGGTCATGAAGGGATCGTTGATACCCACGAACTCGATGTCAGAGCGGTTGATGCCGGCGCGGAACACCAGACGGCCGATACGGCCAAAACCGTTAATACCCACTTTAATGCTCATAGTGAATCTCTCCTTTGTTCTAAATAGCCTCTTAATACATCTTTCTTTGGCGCGACTACATTATAGACTAATCTGCCGGGAATGAAAAGAGGAAAAATGCAAAACTTACTGGGGAAACTGTATAAATTTATATGGTGGTTATCGGTAAACGTGGCGGTTTCGATGTAATACGACCGTATTCCTTGAGATTCGACAAAATATTTGCTATACTGACTTTGACTTTACCGTGTTTTGGGAGCTGAGAGGAGGAGGGAGGCCCATGGAGCCTGTTTCCGAGGATCTGGGGCTGCTGCTGGTGGAGCAGTTCCGGGAGCAGATGAACAATCTGGCGGCGGCGGTGCAGCTGCTGACGCCGGTGGTACAGGAGAAGGGAGGGCGCCAATATGAGCCCTACCTGGCCATCCTCCACCAGAGTATGTACCGCATGATGCGGATGCTGGGCAATCTGGAATATCTCCAGCTGCCGGAGGACGAATTGACAGTGACCCGGACCAGTCTGGACCTTGCCGGGCTGTGCCGCGGCCTTGGAGAGCAGGTGGCCTCCCTGGCGGGACAGGCGGGCCTGGAGTTCTCTTATGAGGAGGAGCGGGGCAGCCTCATCACCACCGGGGATGGCCCCCAGCTGCGGCGGATGCTGCTGGGCCTCATTTCCAATGCCTTTCGGGCGGCCGGAAAAGGGGGGCATACCGGACTGCGCCTGGCGGTGCGCCAGGACCGGGCGGTGCTTACCGTATGGGACGACGGCCCCGGTTTGCTGCCGCCGGAGGAGAAGAAAGAGCAGGAGCTGCTCCACCGGCCCGACGGCCTGGGCCTTGGCCTGCGGGTGGCCCGGCGGATCGCCGCCCTCCACGGCGGGGCTATCGTATTTGAGCAGCGGGAGGACCGGGGGTCCCGGGCGGTGGTCTCTCTGCCCATCCGGCCGCCGGAGGGGGGCGCGGTGCTGCGTACCCCGCGGACAGACTGGGACCGGTCGGGTGGTTTCTCCGATCTGATGGTGGAGCTGTCCGCCGTATTGCCCTACGAGGCTTTTTTACCCGCTGACCTGGAGTAAGATACAAATGAAAAAAGAGCGCGGCGCTTGGCGCAGCGCTCTTTTTCTATTCCCAGGAAAGCGGTATGGAACTTGACGTTACCGGCCTTCCGTGGGATAATAATAAGAATCTTGTTTTTTGGTTTGGAGTGAGCCTATATGACGGATTTTCTGGTCCGGCATTTTGTACGAGATTATCAGCAGGTACAGGACCCGGCGGTGCGGGAGCGCTACGGTGTACTGTCCGGCGGAGTAGGTATTTTCCTCAACCTGCTGCTGTCGCTGGGCAAGTTTTTTGCCGGCGTGGTCACCGGCTCCATCGCTGTCACTGCCGACGCCTTCAACAACCTGTCCGACGCAGGTTCCTCGGTGGTGACCCTGGTGGGCTTCAAGCTGGCGGGGCAGAAGGCTGACGACGGACACCCCTTTGGCCACGGCCGCATTGAGTATCTGGCGGGACTGCTGGTGTCTCTGCTAATTTTAATGGTGGGCGTGGAGCTGGGCAAGACCTCCATTGAGAAGATCATCCAGCCGGAGGAAGTGGCCTTTTCCATCCTGTCGGTGGGCATCCTGGTCTGCTCCATCCTGATCAAGCTGTGGATGAGTCTTTTCAACCGGAAGCTGGGCAAGCGTATCCACTCGGCGGCCATGCAGGCCACTGCCACCGACTCCCTGTCCGATGTGGTGGCCACCTCCGCCGTGCTGGCGGGCACCCTCATCGGTCACTTTGCTCATGTGAGCATTGACGGCTGGATCGGCGTGGTGGTGGCAGTCTTTATCCTGCGGGCCGGCTGGGGCGCCGCCAAGGATACCCTGAATCCCCTGCTGGGCACCGCCCCCGACCCGGAGCTGGTGAAGGCCATCCAGCAGCTGGTTCTGTCCCACGAGCAGGTGGTGGGGATGCACGATCTGGTGATTCATGACTACGGACCGGGCCGTCGGATGTGCTCCTTCCACGCCGAGGTGCCGGAGGGAGACGACATCATGGAGGCCCACGATGCCATCGATCACATCGAGCGGGAGATCCAGGAGAAATTCGGCATTGAGACCACCGCCCACATGGACCCCATTGCCACCGGAGACAGTGAGGTAGCCCGTCTGCGGGAGCAGGTGAGCGAGCTGGTCCGGGAGATCGACCCAGATATGAGCATCCACGACTTCCGCCTGACCCGTGGTCCCCGACACTCCAACTTGATTTTTGATGTGGTGGTGCCCCACCGCTGCCGTCTCAGCGATGAGGAGATTCGCAGACGCATTACCGAGGCGGCAGAGCAGGTGGTGCCCGGCTGCTATGTGGTGCTCCAGCTGGATCGGTCCTATGTGGGGGCAAGATAAGGCGATTTACAAATTGTTCACCCCCACTGTGGGGAAACGTGTATAATAATGTCTGATGAATAAACCGAAAATCGGTTTATTCCCGCGGCTGTAGCCGCGTATTTCCATTGGTGCGTTGAGACGCACCAATGGAAGGTGCAAGGTTTTTTGGATAACTTTGTCCAAAAACCTTGCACCTGAACAAAGCTATTTGGCCTTGAAAGATTTGGCTTTCAAGCCTTCCGGCTCTGTTCATTACGCATTATAATAAGGTTAAGTATGGCACAGACGCCCAGGTATAAACGGACATACCGGAAGAATACCATTTGATTAGTCTGAAAAGGACGGTGTACTATGGCCAAGAAAGTCCTCATCGTGGAAGACGACTCCAACATTGCTGAACTGCTCCATCTCTATCTGGAGAAGGAGGGGTTCGAAACAGCGGTGGCCGGCGACGGCGGCAAGGGTGTGGAACTGTTCCGCTCCTTCCGGCCTGACCTGGTTCTGCTGGACATTATGCTGCCCGTTATGGACGGCTGGTCGGTGCTGAAAAAGATCCGGGAGAATGACAAGACCCCCGTGATCATGCTCACCGCCAAGGGCGAGACCCAGGACAAGGTGGCGGGCCTGGAGGGGGGCGCCGACGATTACATTGTCAAGCCCTTTGAGATGAAGGAAGTGCTGGCCCGCATCCACGCGGTGATGCGCCGGTTCGGCGGTGACGAAAACGGAGGGGGAGAGAAGAAACTCTCCTTTGACAAGCTGGTCATCAACCTGGATTCCTATGAGCTGCTGGTGGACGGCAAGCGGGTGGACACGCCCCCCAAGGAGCTGGAGCTTTTGTACCATCTGGCTGCCTCCCCCAACCGGGTGTTTACCCGCAACCAGCTGCTGGATGAGGTGTGGGGCTTCGATTACTTCGGAGACTCCCGCACCGTGGACGTACACATCAAGCGCCTGCGGGAGAAGCTGGAGGGCGTCAGCAGCCAGTGGAGCCTCAAGACCGTGTGGGGCGTAGGATATAAATTCGAGGTTGTGACGGCCTCATGAGAAGCCTGTATAAGCGGCAGTTTATCCTGACAGCCGGTATGATCCTGGTGTCCTTTGCTCTGTTGGGTGTGGCGTTCTTTACTCTGTCCTATCAGTACACCATCCGTCAGACCAAAGAATCCATGGAGCGCAACGCCGATTATGTGGCCAACTTCACGTCCAAGTCCCGGGCTCTGGGGCTGGGTGTGGAGGATGACGTCTACATTACCATGATCGCCACCATTGCCCAGATCTCCGACGCCGTGGTACTCATCACGGAGGCGGATGGCGAGATGGTGGTATCCACCGACGGCGTAACGGTTAAGGGCTACAACACCCTGGGCGGACGCTATCTGCCCCGCACCGTAGTGGAGCAGGTGACCCAGTCTGGGGGATATACCGGCATGAGCACCCTGGGCGGGTTCTTCTCTGAAAAGCGCTATGTGGCCGGTACGCCCATTGTGGTGGAGACACTGGACCGCAGCAGCGGCCAGGTGGTCAAGACCATGGTGGGTGTGGCCTATGTGGCGGCGGAGGCCTCCAGCCTCACCGAACTGTGGCGGGCGTTTACCACCATCTTCTTCTTTACCGCGGTGGTGGTGCTGTGCATTGCCTTCCTGACCAGCTCTGTGACCTCTCTCAAGCAGACCAAACCGTTGAAGGAGATCGCCGAGATCGCCAGAAAGTTTGGCCACGGCGAGTATGAGCTGCGGGTCAAGGGCTATGAGGACCGGCGGGACGAGGTGGGAGAGCTGGCCGAGGCCTTTAATGCCATGGCCGACTCCATCTCCAAGAGTGAGGAGCGGCGGTCCGAGTTTGTGGCCAACATCTCCCATGAGTTAAAGACCCCCATGACTACCATCGCCGGCTTTTCCGACGGCATTCTGGATGGCACCATCCCGCCGGAGCGGGAGCGGGCTGCCCTCCAGACCATCTCCTCCGAGACCCGGCGGCTGTCCCGGCTGGTGCGGCGAATGCTGGACCTGTCCCGGCTCCAGTCGGCGGAAAATGTCACCGCACAGGAGCAGTTTGATGTCTCCGAAATCATGCTGCGGGTGCTGGTGAGCCTGGAGACCAAGATCAACGCCCGGCATCTGGACGTAGACACCCAGCTGCCTGACGGGGCGGTAATGGTGTGGGGCGATCCGGACGCCATCACCCAGGTGTGCTATAACCTGCTGGACAACGCCATCAAGTTTTCCAATGAGGGGAGTACCATGGGCATCTCCATCACCACCAAAGGCGGAAAGGCCCATGTGGCGGTACGCAACACCGGGCAGACCATCCCGCCGGATGAGTTGGCCATGATTTTCGACCGGTTCCACAAGAGCGACAAATCCCGCAGTGTGGACCGGGAAGGCGTGGGCCTGGGCCTGTATATCGTCAAGACCATTCTGAACAACCACAAGGAAAACATTACAGTGACCAGCCAGGACGGTGTGACCGAGTTCAACTTTACGTTGACCCTGGCATAAGGACAGGAGGGAGCCATGCACGGCTACTATTACGACCAGAACCGGGTCTATCCGCCGGAGGACCAGGACCGCCGGCGGCGTCCGGGCCGGAGAGGGCCGGGGAAGGCTGTGGTGCTCTTCTGCTGCGCCCTGGCTCTGCTGCTGGTCGCGGCGGTAGTGCTGCGCTGGGTGGGTGATACCCTGTCCCCCCGGGAGGATTTATTCCACTCTGGTGATAAATCCCCCGAAAACACCCCCTATGACTGGGGCGATACCTGGGATTGGGAGGACGAGGAGACCGGAGAGACCACCGTGGAGCGGGCCCCCTTGGGGGACGATGTGACCCTGACGTTGACGCCCCAGCCTCAGACAGAGGCCCATACGCTCCAGACCATCTACCAGGAAAACATCCAGTCCATCGTGTCCATCTGGGGCGACGCGGGGACGTCCTACTCCTTCGGCACCGGTGTGGTGCTGTCTGCCGACGGCTACATTATTACCAATACCCACGTCATCGAGGGCTGCAGTTCCGTGGAGGTGGTTCTCCAGGACGACAGCAGCTATGAGGCTCTGCTGGTGGGGATGGATGTGCCCACCGATCTGGCCGTGCTCAAGATCGACGCGCAGAACCTGCATCCTGCTGTGTTCGGCAATTCCGATGAGCTGCAGGTGGGGGATACGGTGGTTGCCATCGGCAATCCCCTGGGCCAGGAGCTGCGGGGCACCATGACCGACGGCATCATCTCCGCCATCAACCGGGATGTGGATGTGGACGGGTACAGTATGGTGCTCATCCAGACCACCGCCGCCCTCAACTCGGGCAATTCGGGAGGCGCCCTCATCAATGAATACGGCCAGGTGGTGGGGATCACCAATATGAAGATGTCCGCCTATGACGATACGGTGGAGGGTCTGGGCTTTGCCATCCCCACCACTACCGTCAAGACGGTGGTGGACGATCTGATCCGCCAGGGCTACGTCAGCGGGGAGCCTTCCATCGGTATCACCTGCTACACAGTTACCGAAGAGATGGCGGAGGAATATGACCTGCCGCTGGGGGTCTATGTGAAAAGTGTACAGCAGGACTCCGACGCCAAAAAGCAGGGTGTTTTTCCCGGCGATGTGATCGTGGAGGCCAATGGACAGAGCATCACCACCATTGAGGAGCTGCTGGCATTGAAGGAAGGCATGGAAGCGGGCGATGTGATCCACTTCCGCCTGTGGCGGAGCGGCGGCTATCTGGAGCGGGATGTGACCCTGATGGAACAGTATGTTCCCTGAACAAAGACAGAAAAAACGGGCGTCTCCGTTAGGAGACGCCCAATATTACACAGAAGAATGGATTGAATGGTGACGTGGATCGCACTTGTCCTTCCTGTGAGCTGTGAATACAATATACTATAAATTACCAAAAATGTCAAACAAAAGATTTGACGAAAGGGGTCGGAAAGAAGATGATGATTGTCAACGGGGTGGTCCACCCCATGGATGGGCCGGTGATCCAGCGGGGTTATGTGGCCTTTGAGGATGGAAAGATCACGGCGGTGGGACCCATGGAGGAGCTGACCGCCGTCGCAGAGGGGGCGATGGATGCCCGGGGAGGGCACATCCTGCCCGGCTTTATTGACGCCCACTGCCACCTGGGCCTGTTTGGAGACTCCCTGGGGTTTGAAGCGGACGACGGCAACGAGTCCACCGACCCCTGCACCCCCCAGCTGCGGGCCATCGACGGGGTGAATCCTCTGGACCGGTGCTTTCAGGAGGCCCGGGAGGGGGGCGTCACCACGGTGCTCACCGGCCCCGGTTCTGCCAACCCCATCGCTGGGCAGTTCCTGGCTCTGAAAACCGACGGCCGTTGGGTGGATGAGATGGTGGTTAAAGCCCCGGCGGCTATGAAATTTGCTCTGGGGGAGAACCCGAAGTCGGTATACAACGACCGGAAGGAGACCCCGGTGACCCGCATGGCCACAGCCGCCCTGATTCGGGAGGAGCTGTCCAAGGCCATGGAATATCAGGACAAGCAGGACAAGGCCTCGGAGGACCCGGATACCGATATGCCTGACTATGACGCCAAGCTGGAGGCTCTGCTGCCGGTGCTGAAGGGGGAGGTGCCCGCCCACTTCCACGCCCACCGTGCGGATGATATCGCCACGGCGGTACGGCTCAGCCGGGAGTTCGGCCTGAAGTACGTCATTGTCCACGGTACCGAGGGCTACAAGATCTCCGACCTGCTGGCCGCTGAGGGGGCTGCGGTGATTACCGGCCCCTGCCTCACCGACCGCTCCAAGCCGGAGCTGTTGGGCCAGACCCTGGCCAACCCGGCCCTGCTGGCCAAAGCTGGGGTACGGGTGGCCATCTGTACCGACCACCCGGAGACCCCCATCCAGTACCTGCCCCTGTGCGCGGCCATGGCGGTGCGGGGTGGCATGGAGGAGGAGGAGGCTCTGGCGGCCATCACACGCAATCCGGCTGAGATCGCCGGCATCGGCCATCGGGTGGGTACCCTGACCCCCGGCAAGGACGCCGATATCGTGGTCACCCAGGGCCATCCCTTTGACTGGAACGGTAAGGTCCAGGCCGTGTTCCTGGAGGGAAAACAGGTTAAATAAGCAGCAAAAAGGCGCGCCTTTTTTGGCGGTAATGGTCAGGGCTCCAGCTTGTCCACCCGGCGCTGGTGGCGGCCACCCTCAAACTCAGTGTTGAGGAAGGCATCCAGGATCTTGTCGGCCATGTTGTTGCCGATGAGACCGCCGCCCATGGCCAGCATATTGGCATTGTTGTGCCGGCGGGTCATCTCGGCGGACAGAGGCTCGCTGCACAGGGCGCAGCGAATGCCCTTCACCTTGTTGGCGGCGATGGAGATGCCGATACCGGTGGTGCAGATGACGATGCCCCGGTCACATTCGCCGGAGGCCACCGCCTCAGCCGCCGCCCGGCCGAAGTCGGGATAGTCGCAGCTGTCAGACGTGTAGCAGCCGTAATCCTTGTAGGCCAGCTGGTGCTGGTCCAGATAGTCCATGACGTGGCGCTTGAGGGCCAGTCCTCCGTGGTCAGAACCCAGTGCGATCATAATAACATCCTCCTTACAGTGTGTGGAACACAGGTTTGCGCTTCTCGTAGGTGGCCAGATAGCGGAAGCCCGCCTCCGCCAGCAGCTGGCAGGCCTGCTCACAGCCCTTGCCCACCCCGTCAGTGGTGTGTGCGTCAGAGCCGATGGTAACAATCTCGCCGCCGCAGGCCTTGAACTGCTTGAGTACCGGCAGCCACTCCTTCAGAGTGCGGCCCCGCCAGGTGTTGATCTCGATGCCGCGGCCCCGTTCCGCCGCTGCCCGGAAGATACCGTCCAGCACATCGTGGTAGCGGTCCAGGGAGATGGGGTGATCCATGTAGCGCAGGGGGTAGATGATGTGGCTGAGCACGTCGTAGAAATCGGTGACTGCCAGCTTTGCCATGGAAGAGAAGTAGTTATCCAGGGCGGCGTAGCAGGCAGCGGGATCGGGGTAGTCCACATAGTAGAAATCAGTGCCACCCTTTTCAGGACAGAGATTATGGATGGAACCCAGCACGAAATCCAACTCCGGCCGGTCCAGAATGGTGCGGCTGACTTCCGGATTCAGGTGGGCCATACCGAACTCCAGGCCCAGGCGGATGGTCAGCTTGCCGGCGTAACGGGGAGCCACGGCGGCGTATTGCTCCAGAGCGGGGGGCCAGTCATAGTGGTCTACCGGCTCTCCGTAGAGCTCCAGCAGGTCGCAGTGGTCGGTGATGCACAACTCATTCAGCCCCGCGGCCACAGCGGCATCGGCCATATCGGCCAGGGGCACGCTGCCGTCGGGAGAGAGAATGGTGTGGGTATGGTAATCGGTGAGAAACATGGTAACCTCCTCAAAATGGCCAGGCGGGGAACCACTTCAGGATGCAGGTTCCGTACCAGCTGGGATAAGTAATGCCCACCAGCGCTGGGTAAAACAGCACATACAGCGCCGCTGCGCCGCCGGTGACGGCGTACATGGCCGGTTTCCAACGGATCATCTCTTCCTTCTTGGACAGGGTATAGAATACATAGCACAGAGCCAGGATGAGGAAGAGCACCGAGGGGAAGTAGTGGTAGGCGAAGGTGATACGTCCAATGAAGAACCAGGGCACCAGCTGGGCCAGATAGCCGATGAGAATAAACAATGCAATGGGAGAGGATTGCCGGAAGGTGCGGCTGACAAACCAGCCCAGGACCAGATAGAGGGCCAGCAGGGCCACGATGAGCACCAGGCAGAGCAGCCGGGTCTGGGTATCGGTCTCCGGGTCAAAAACGCCGGTGACCCAGGCAGCGGAGGCTGCTCCGCCCAGCCCAGAGAGACCAAAGAAGGTCAGCTTGGCCCACAGGGGACGGAAGGCCTGGGCGGCGCACACCAGCATGGCTGCCAGGCCGCCCCAACAGACCACAGGATTGAGGAAGGCGGCAAAGCGGGTAGTGACTCCGGCCACAGAGTTGTCCATGTAGTACAGGATGGGCCGGGCATTGACCAGCCACTCGTACCACCGGGAGGAGTAGGGGTGGGAGGAGGTGACGCCGTTGTGGTAGGAGAGCATATACTTCTGGTTCTCCCACATCTCGCTGAGTAGATTTCCCAGGGACAGGTCCCCGGAGGCCGCGGCGTAGGGCAGGTAGGACAGAACATAGATGATGGCGGGAATGACCGCAAAGACCAGCACCGAGAAGACCAGGATCTTCACCGTCCAGCCTGTCCGCTCCTGGCGGGATTCCTCCGGCCAGCGGCGCAGTTTGACCACCAGACCGATGAAATAGAGAGCCACCAGTCCGGTGCAGCCGTAGATTACCGTCCATTTGGAGGCAGCACCGATGCCCCAGAACAGCCCCGACAGGAAGAGGGGCAGGGCGCACTGCTTGAAGGAGGCACCGTCAGGCAGGGTCAGATACCGGTACAGGAAGTAGTACATCAGCAGGATGAAGAAAAAAGCGTAGGTATCGATGGTGGCCAGCCTGGTCTGAGTCAGGTGCATGAAGTCCACTGCCAGCAAAATGGTGCCGCAGGTGGCAATGGAGGTGCGGCCGAAGAGGTTTTTCAAAAACAGATAGAGCAGAGGGATCATTGCTACCCCGAAGAGGGTGCCCATAAACCGCCAGCCGAAGGGGGTCATGCCAAACAGGGCGATGCCCACGCTCATAATAAGCTTGCCCAGGGGTGGGTGGGAAATCTCATAGGGTTCCACACCCCGCAGATGCTCATAGGCGGTGCGGGGATGATAGATCTCATCAAAGTAGGCGGAGTTCTCAAAGGAGATGGCCTCGGGTACCGTATCCGCCTCGTCGAAGAGGGGATTGGTGCTGTCGCTGATCCAAATGCGGTTGCCGTTTTCGTCAAACAGGGCCAGTTCGTTCAGCTCCAGCAGGCCCTTGTTGGCCTGACCGGTAATCCGGATATAGCGAATATACTGGGGGTTATCAAAGGTGATCTCATTCCATTTGAACAACTGGTTGTAGTTCTGGGTCATGGCATAGCTGGCGCCGTAGCCGGTGCCGTCAGCCCAGTAGTATCCGGTGATCTCGTCAGGATCGTCGGCATTGTCCTTCCGCTGCCACAGGGACAGCCAGTTTACCCCGTCGGAGGAGATCTCCACCTGATATTTGCCGGTGCCTAGGCCGCAGAAATACCACAGCTTGGAGGCCAGGTATTCCTCCGAAAATGCGAAGGTGGCGGATTTTTCATCGCCGAAGTCCCAGGGGTTTTGAGGGGCGGTGGTGGAGCCCAGGTTAAAGAAGGCGGTGACGGCATAGGCAATGGTGATCAGTACCATGGGGATGGCGTCCTTTTTCACCAGGGGATGCCGCCGGCCTGCAAAGGTGAAGGGCCTCTTTTCCGGGAGCGGGGCCAGTTGCTGGGCCAGGGGGGCCCGCATGGTCTGGGCATACCACAGGAAGAAGCCCAGCAGCGCCGCAATGGTCAGGATGGGGAAGAGATAGACGATGTATCGAATGGGTCCCATAGGAGCACCTCACAGACAAAATAAGAGGACGAGTATAGTGTACTCGTCCTCTTATTTTATTTCTTCTTCTTGCGTTTGTCAAAGAAAGATTTCACGCCGTCCGCCGGACTGGGTGGAATCTCGCCCATGGCTTCGCCATAGGCACGCAACGCCTCCTTCTGCTCACGGGTCAGATCGGTGGGGACCTGCACATTGACAGTGACGTACTGATCGCCCCGGCCCCGTCCGTTGACGGAGGGAATGCCCTTGCCCCGCAGGCGGAAAGTGGTGCCGGGCTGGGTACCGGCGGGCAGGTTCCACTTCACCTTGCCATCGATGGTGGGGATCTCCAGCTCGGCGCCCAGGGTGGCCTGAAGGAAGGTGACCGGGTGCTCCAGGAATACCGATGTACCGTCCCGCTTGAAGAACTCGTGGGGACGGACGGTGACGCTGATGAGCAGGTCACCGGCGGGACCGCCGTTGCGGCCCGCGCCGCCCTGGCCTCGGAGGGAGACGGCCTGGCCGTTGTCGATACCGGCAGGGATGCTGACGGTGATCTTGCGCTGCTTGCGCACATTGCCGGTGCCGCCGCAGTCCTTACAGGGCTGGTGGATGATCTTGCCCTTGCCGCCGCACTTGGGGCAGGTGGTGGTGGTGGCGAAGGTAAAGGCGCCGCCGCCCCGCTGGATGCGGATGGTGCCGCTGCCGTGGCAGTCGGGACAGACCTCCGCGGTGGTGCCGGGGGCGCAGCCGGTACCCTTGCAGGAATCGCAGCTCTCGGTGCGGTTGAGGGTGATCTCCTTCTCGCAGCCGAAGGCGGCCTCCTCAAAGCTGATGGTCACCGAGGCCCGCAGGGTCTCGCCCTTCATAGGCCCGTTGCTCCGGCGGCTTCCACCGCCGCCAAAGCCGCCGCCGAAAAAGGAACCGAAAATATCCCCCAGGTCGATATCGCCCATATCGAAGCCGCCGAACCCGCCGCCGCCAAATCCGCCGGCGCCGAAGTTAGGATCCACGCCGGCGTGGCCAAACTGGTCGTACTTGGCCCGCTTCTCCTTGTCGGAGAGGATCTCATAGGCCTCATTGACCTCCTTGAACTTGGCCTCGGCGTCCTTGTCGCCGGGGTTCAGGTCGGGGTGGTATTTCTTGGCCAGCTTGCGGTAGGCCTTTTTCAGCTCGTCCTCGCTGGCGGTTTTGGCTACGCCCAGGACTTCGTAATAATCTCGTTTCTGTTCAGGCATTGGTGTTCACCTCTGTTTCAGAGTGGAGCGTGGAAAGTGAAGTGTGAAAGCAGCTCTCCACGATCCACCGTTTGGGAGAAAACGGAACGCCACACAGGCGGGGGACAAGCCCCCGCCCGCGGTGTTTTCCTGTTTAATTACTTCTGATCGTCGTCCACGACCTGATAGTCGGCGTCCACCACGTTGGGGTCGGTGTTGGTGCCGCCGGCCTGGCCGCCGAAGTTGGCGCCGCCCATGTCGGGGCCGGCCTGACCGCCCTGGGGATTGGCCTGCTGATACATCTTCTCAGCGATGGGGTAGAAGGCCTTGGAAGCTTCCTCGGTGGCAGCCTTGATGGCCTCGATATCGGTGCCCTTCATGGCGTCCTTCAGCTTGTTGATGGCGGCCTCCACAGTGGCCTTGTCGTTGGCGTCGATCTTGTCCTTGGCGTCCTCCAGAGCCTTCTCGGTCTGGTAGATCACCTGGTCGGCCTGGTTGCGCACATCAACCTCTTCCTTGCGCTTGGCATCCTCGGCGGCAAACTGCTCGGCCTCCTTGACGGCCTTGTCGATGTCCTCCTTGGACATATTGGTGGAGGAGGTGATGGTGATGTGCTGCTCCTTGCCGGTGCCCAGATCCTTGGCGGACACATTCACGATGCCGTTGGCGTCGATGTCGAAGGTAACCTCGATCTGAGGCACGCCGCGGCGGGCGGGAGCAATGCCGTCCAGGTTGAAGCGGCCCAGGGTCTTGTTGTACTGAGCCATCTCACGCTCGCCCTGGAGCACGTGGACCTCAACGGAGGTCTGGTTGTCAGCGGCGGTGGTGAACACCTGGCTCTTCTTGGCGGGGATGGTGGTGTTGCGCTCGATGAGCTTGGTCATAACGCCGCCCATGGTCTCAATGCCCAGGGACAGAGGAGTCACGTCCAGCAGCAGCAGGCCCTTCACGTCGCCCACCAGAACGCCGCCCTGGAGAGCAGCGCCGATGGCCACGCACTCGTCGGGGTTGATGCCCTTGAAGCCTTCCTTACCGGTCAGCTTCTTCACCATATCCTGCACGGCGGGGATACGGCTGGAGCCGCCCACCAGCAGCACCTTGGACAGGTCGCCGGAGCCCAGGCCGGCGTCGCTCATGGCCTGACGGACGGGGCCGGCGGTGGCCTCCACCAGGGAAGCGGTCAGCTGATCGAACTTGGCACGGGTCAGGGTCAGATCCAGGTGCTTGGGGCCGGTGGCGTCAGCCGTGATATAGGGCAGGTTGATGTTGGTGGAGGTGACGCCGGACAGCTCGATCTTGGCCTTCTCGGCGGCCTCCTTCAGGCGCTGCATGGCGACCTTGTCGCCGGTCAGGTCGATGCCGGTGTCCTTCTTGAACTCGGCGGCCATCCAGTCCATGACGGCCTTGTCGAAGTCGTCGCCGCCCAGACGGTTGTTACCGGCGGTGGCCAGCACCTCGATGACGCCGTCGCCAACCTCCAGCACGGACACGTCGAAGGTACCGCCGCCCAGGTCGTACACCATGATCTTCTGGTCGGTCTCCTTATCCACGCCGTAGGCCAGAGCCGCGGCGGTGGGCTCGTTGATGATACGCTTCACGTCCAGACCGGCGATGCGGCCGGCGTCCTTGGTGGCCTGACGCTGAGCGTCGGTGAAGTAAGCGGGGACGGTGATGACAGCCTCGGTGACAGGCTGGCCCAGATAAGCCTCGGCGTCCGCCTTCAGCTTCTGCAGGATCATAGCGGAGATCTCCTGGGGGGTGTAGGCCTTGCCGTCCACGTTCACCTTGTAGTTGGAGCCCATCTCACGCTTGATGGAAGCGATGGTGCGGTCGGGGTTGGTGATAGCCTGGCGCTTGGCCACCTGGCCCACCATGCGCTCGCCGTCCTTGGAGAAGGCCACGACAGAGGGGGTGGTGCGGTTGCCTTCCGCGTTGGCGATAACGACGGCCTCGCCGCCTTCCATAACAGCAACACAAGAGTTGGTCGTACCGAGGTCGATACCGATGATCTTAGACATAATCAATTCCTCCAATATATCGTAAATTGTTTTTTAACATGAATTAGTTGGCCACCTTGACCATGGAGAACCGGATCACCTTTTCTTCGGTGCGGAAACCGGCCTGGAACACCTCTACGATGGTGTTCTCTCCGGCGTTCTCGTCCTCCACGTGCATGACGGCGTTGTGCAGGTTGGGGTCGAAGGTCTCGCCCAGGGCGGGGATCTCCTGAATGCCCAGCTTGGAGAGGACCTCCTTCAGCTGGGTCATGGTCATCTCCACGCCCTTCTTATAGGCCTCGTCAGCGGTGTCCTGCTTGAGGGCCCGCTCCAGGTTATCGTACACCGGCAGGAAGGCGGCGGCGGTCTCTGCCTTGGAATCGGCCCAGGCCGACTCCTTTTCCTTCTGGCTGCGGCGGCGGTAGTTGTCGTACTCGGCGGCCAGCCGAAGGAACTTGTCCTCCTGATCGGTGAGGTTCTGCTTCAGAGCCTCCAGCTCCTCCAGCAGGGGATTGGGGGCTTCCTCCGCAGCCTCGGGGGCGGCGGCCTGTGCGGTCTGCTCCTCAGGGGTGACCTCTTCGGGCTGTTTCTCTTTCTTACTCATGGGATGCACTCATCTCCTATTTAAGATCGTCGCTGCCGCCCGGCAGCTCGCCCTGCCCGAACAGCCGGGTCAGTCCCTCGGCCAGATAGGAAAGGCGGGCGGTGATTTTGGCATAATCCATACGGGTGGGTCCCACCACACCGATGACACCCCGCATCCCGTCGCCAATGTCGTAGCTGGCCACCACCACGCTGGTATCCTTCAACGCGTCGGCCACATTTTCCGGGCCGATGAGGATCTTCATGGCGGCGTCCTTGGGAACGGGGAAGCGGGCGGGATCGGCGTCCTCGGAGAGGTAGCTCAGCAGAGGCTGGGCCCGCTCCAAAGAGCGGTACTCAGGCAGCTCCAGCAGATGGGCGATGCCCGAGGTGTGGACGGTGCGCTGCTCCAGGCTCTCCAGCACCTCCATCGCGAAGGAGACAACCAGGGAGATGAGCCCGTAGGCCTCTCCGGCGGCGTGCTGGGCCACCCGCATCAGCTCCGGCGTGATCTCATCCAGAGGCAGGCCGGTAAAGGTGGCGTTGAGCAGGGTGTTGAGCATCTGCAGCTGAGCCTCCGTCAAATCGGAGGGCAGCCGGATCAGCCGGTTGCGCACCACATTGGTGTCGGTCATTACCACGATGATAAAGGCGTTGTGCTCCACCATCAGAAGGTCAAACCGGCGGATCGTCACCCGGCTCATGCCGGAGGACAGAGCAAAGGCGGGGTAGTTGGTCAACTGAGACACCACCCGGCCGGCCTGGTCCAGCACCCGGTCCAGCTCCTGCATCTTCAGGCGCAGGGCCTGGTTGATGCGCTCGGTCTCCTGAAGGGAGAGCTTGTGCTCCTCCATCAGTTCGTTGACGTAGAACCGATACCCCTTGGGAGAGGGGATGCGTCCGGCGGAGGTATGGGGCTTTTCCAGCAGTCCCAGAGATTCCAGATCCGCCATCTCGTTTCGGATGGTGGCGGAAGAGATCTCCATGCCGATGGAAGAGGCAATGGCCTTGGAACCCACCGGCTCCGCCGACTGGATGTAACTTTCGATGATGGCGCGCAGGATTCGTTTTTTGCGTTCGGTTAAATCCATAGCGGCCACCTCACTTTTGATTTAGCACTCATACTACCTGAGTGCTAAAGATAATGTAGCACCGTCCGGGAAAAAAGTCAATAGGCAGGGTTGTAAATTAAATGTGAACGAAGAAAAGATAGCAGACAGACCTTCAGAATGCAAATCAGAGCGGTTGACGCGGCGGCGGTTCAATGGTATTCTATCCAATAAGGAACAATACTTGCAAACAGGAGGGGTGTCTCTGTGGACGGAACGGTGCCCGTGGAGATCATTGACTACGAGGAGCGCTACAAACAGGATCTGGAGGACATCTCTCTGCCCTGGCTGCTGGAGTATGACCTGCTGGAGCCGGTAGACCTGGAGATGCTGGCCGATCCGCACCGCTTTATCGCCGGGGGCGGCCGTGTGCTGCTGGCCCGCTGCGGCCGGGAGATTGTGGGCATGGTCATGCTGGAGCTTCAGGGCGACGGTGTGTGCGAGGCACTGAAGTTCGGCGTCAAAGAGGAGTACCGGGAGCGGGGCATTGGCACCGCCCTGATGGAGGCGGTGATCCAGGCCGCCCGGGACGCGGGACAAAAGACCATCGTGATCACCTCCAACCACAAGCTGAAGGCTGCCCTGCGGATCTATGAGAAGCTGGGATTTGAATACGTCACGTATTCTGACAAGTGGTTTCAACTGTCCGATATTAGAATGGAACGGGAATTATAAAAAAAGGACGCGCCGCAGGCGCGTCCTTTTTGATTCAGTCGGCAAATTCATACACCGCTCCGGCGGTGAGGTGGTGAAGCCTGTCGCCCAGTTCCTCCTCCAGCAGGGCGTAGGCGGGATCTCCGGTGCAGTGGCCGGTATAGATGTCCTGTACCTTTAAATCATCCCGCAGGGCGGCGGCGATGGATCGTACCTTCTCCGGGGTAGGGCCCAGGGTGGGAACACCCTCCTTGCCCATCAGGTGAAAGCCGCCCAATACCGCCCGAATGGGTTTTTGAGGGAACTGCTCGGAGAGCTGGGTGAGAATCTTCACCACTCCAGCGTGGCAGCAGGAGTTGAGGACCACCAGACCTTCGGAGGTCTCAGCCACCAGGGACTGCTCATGCTTCACCTGGTCGGGGATCAGGTGGAGGCCCTCGGCCAGATCCCGGGGTCCCTCCGCCAGGTCAAAGCGCTTCTCGTGCCGGCAGAACATCCCCATGTTGACACCGATGTACTCCTTCTCCGCCCAGATCTCCGGGTCGGTGATCCGGGGCCGGGCGTAGACGGCGGCGGAGGGATTGACGGCGAAGAAGGCGTTGAAGCCGTCGGCGTGGTCATAGTGCCCGTGGGACAGAGCGGCCTTGTCCACCTTTGAAAGGTCTACCCCCAGCCTGGCGGCGTTGTACACCACCGCGCCGCACTCTCCGGCATCCAGCAGGTAGCGGCCGCCCCGGTATTCCACATAAAAGGACAGGCCATGCTCGGGAATCAGTCCATCCTGGGCGGAGTTTTCCATCAGAACGGTGATCTTCATTGGGAGACCTCCTCTTTCTTCACATATTGGGTCACGTCATTGATCCAGGCCTTGGAGCGGAACCGGGGCACACCCACAATAAATTTGGTGATCTGCTCCATGATAACGCCCACATACACCCAGAAGACACCCCACTTCAGCACCAGACCGAAGAGGGCGGACAGGGGAAGGGCCACCAGCCACAGGGGGCACACGTCGATGAGGGAGGCCGCCCGCACGTCGCCGCCGCCCCGGAGCACGCCCACGGTGTTTACCGAGTTGAAGGCCCGCAGGGGGAGGCAGACGCCGATCATGGTGAGCATCATGGTGGCGATCTCTCCCGCCATGGGGGACAGATGGAAGAAGGGATAGACCAGGGTGGGGAAGAAGGTATGGGTGAAGGTGACCAGCAGCCCGCCGATCACCAGGCCGCAGATCATGGCCAGAGTGTTCAAAGTGGCCCCGATCTCATAGAGGTGTTCCCGGCGCCCGGCGCCGATCTCACGGCCGATAATGATGGCGGTGGTGCCGCCCACGGCGAAGATGGCCACGGTACACAGATCCTCCAGATTGCCTGCCAGAGCCCGGGCAGCCAGGATCTCGGTGGAGTTTTCCATATGGCCCATGACCACCTTGTGCATGGAGGTGCCCAGGCCCCACAGGGTCTCGTTGAGGACCACCGGGCCGGAATAGCGGAAAAACTTCTGGATCAGGGGCCGTCCCGGCCGGAACATGAGAGTGGGCTTGAGCTTGAACCGCTTGTTGGTGAGGGCATAGGTCATGGTGATGCCGAACTCCAGGATACGGGAGAGCAGGGTGGCAAAGGCTGCACCCTCCACCCCCAGAGCGGGGGCCCCCAGGTTGCCGAAGATGAACACCCAGTTCAGGAAAGTGTTGGTGGCCATGGAGGTGGCAAAGACGATCATGCCCAGTTTGGGGTTCTCCATAGAGCGGTGGGCGCCAACATACACGCCGGTGAGGCTGTTAAAGAGGTAGGAAGGGCCTACGATGCGGGCGTAGCTGGCGGCCAGAGGGATCAGCTCCTCATTGTCGGTGAGCAGGCCCATGAGCTGGGTGGGGAAAAAGCACATGATGATGGCGAACAGAGCGGCGATGGCGCCCGCCACATAGCAGCCGGTGCCGATGACCCGGTTGATGGTATCGGTGTCTTTCTTGCCCCAGAACTGGCTGATAAGCACCGAGGAGCCGCTTTGCAGTCCAAAAATCACCAGCTGAATGACAAACACCGGCAGATTGGCCTGGGCCACAGCGGCCAGAGGGGCCTCGCCCAGAGAGCCTACCATGAAGGTGTCCACCAGACCCAGCAGGGTGGTGCACAGATTTTGCAGCAGAATGGGCAGGGCCAATGATACCACATTGCGGTAAAAAGCCCGTCCCCGGTTCATGTAGGAAAACAAATCCTCACCTCATTGCGATCCGAGTCTGTGTGATCTCCGTGAGGGCGTCGGCCAGAGCGCCGGCCTCCTCACAGGTGCTGTCGGGGGAGAAGGAGATGCGCAGTACACCCATCAGGGTGCGCTTGGGCAGCCCCAGAGCCGCAAAGACGTGGCTGGGTTTGCCCTTGTGGCAGGCCGAGCCGGAGGAGACGTAGATCCCCCGGTCGGACAGGTCCCGCACCAGCATTTCGCTGGGATAGCCGGGCAGAGAAATGGCGCAGATGTGGGGGGCGTCGCCGGGACTGACCACCTCCAGACCGGGAACAGAGGAGAGAACCTCCAGGGCGTGGGCCTTTACAGCTGCGATACGAGCGGGCGCGCTGGTGTCCCAGGCCTCACAGGCGGCGGCCAGAGCGGCCAGCTGGGCGGTGGGCTCGGTACCGGAACGCAGGCCGTTCTCCTGCCCGCCTCCCAGCAGCAGGGGCTTCAGGTCCAGACCCTTGCGGATGTACTGGGCGCCGATACCCTTGGGCGCCCGGATCTTGTGGCCGCTGATGGTGAGCAGATCCACCCCCAGCTCCCTGGGGGTGAAGGGAACCTTCAAAAAGGCCTGCACCGCGTCGCAGTGGAGCAGGGCGGGGCAGTGGGCGGCCTTGATGGCCTGAGCGGACTCCGCCACTGGCAAGAGAGTACCCAGCTCATTGTTTACCAGCATCATGGACACCAGTACCGTGTCGGGCCGCAGGGCGGCCTTCAGATCGTCGATGGAGACGTGGCCGGACTTGTCCGGCTTTAAGTAGGTGACCTCATAGCCTTGGGCGGCCAGAGCGCGGATGGGTTCCAGCACGGCGGAGTGCTCGATGGCGGTGGTGATGATATGTTTCCCGCTCCGCTTCCCATGCTCCACGGCGGCCCGGATGGCCCAGTTGTCTCCCTCGGTACCGCAGGAGGTAAAGGTCAACTCCTCCGGCAGGCAGCCCAGCCTGCCTGCCACCACAGCACGGTACTCCTTTACTTTGGCGGCGGCGGCCTGGCCGATGGCATAGCCGGAGGAGGGGTTGCCGTAGCCCTCCGTCATGGCCTCATAGGCCGCTTTGGCCGCCTGGGGACAAACCGGCGTGGTGGCGGCGTTATCGAGATAGATGGACATGAACAGTCACCTCAGACAAAAAAAGTGCGGTTTCGCAATTCTTCATTGTAGCCTTATACAGAAGGAAAGTCAAGGCGGCAGAATTGTGGAAAACAGACGTGACAGTTTATCCCATAGCGCTTGACAAGCGGAAGAGAGGATAATATACTGTGACCTGCTAGGAAATAATTTTTGACAATAAGAAAGGAAGGAACCACCATGAGCGCCATCAAGCTGCGTGAAAATCTCTGGTCTGTGGGCGTCCTCAATCCGTCCCTGCGGGTCTTTGACATCGTAATGGAATCCAAATATGGTACCTCCTACAATGCCTACCTGCTGACGGGAGAGAAGAACGTCCTGATCGAGACGGTACATACCGACTATTTTGACGAATATCTGGACAACATCCGCCAGGTCATTCCTGTGGAGGATGTGGATTACCTGATTATGAACCACAACGAGCCCGACCACTCGGGCAGCGTGGCCAAGCTGATGGCGGTCTGCCCCAAGCTGGAGATCATCGCCACCAAGGCGGGCAAGAAGCACCTGCAGGATATCACCAACCTGGATCTGCCCTGCCGTACCGTGGCTGCCGGCGATACCCTGGACCTGGGCAACCGGGTGCTGGAGTTCATCCCCTCTCCCATGCTCCACTGGGCTGACTCCATGTTTACCTGGGACAAGGAGGGCAAGACCCTCTTTACCTGCGACTTCCTGGGCGCTCATTTCTGCGAGCCCACCATGCTGGATAAGAACATCCACGCCAAGGAGGCCTATGAGGGCGAGTTCGCCTACTACTATGCCGGTATCTTCGGCCCCTTCAAGCCCAGCGTGCTGGCCGGTCTGGACAAGATGCCCGCCGACGTGGAGCTGGTTTGCCCCAGCCACGGTCCCTGCCTGACCGAGACCATCGGCAAGGCCAAGGAGCTCTACCGCACCTGGAGCACCCCCGCTCCCAAGACCCAGCGCACCGCCTTCGTGGTGTACGCCTCCGCCTACGGCTGCACCCGCACTCTGGCGGAAGCTGCCGCTAAGGCTCTGGAGGGTGAGGGCTACGCCGTCACCACCGCCGACGTTACCGTGGTGCCCTATGCCGAGTGCGTGAAGCTGGCCCATGAGGCCGACGTGCTGCTGGTGGGTTCCCCCACCATCAACCGCGCCGCTCCCAAGGCTGTGTGGGATGTGCTCACCTCCATCGATCCCATCAACCTGAAGGGCAAGGCCGCCGGCGCCTTTGGCGCCTACGGCTGGAGCGGCGAGGCTGCACCCATGCTCCACACCTTCCTGAAGGGGCTGCGCTATGCCGCCCCCGAGGCCCCCTTTCGGGTGCTCTTCACTCCCACCCAGGCCGACCTGGATGCCATGGCCGAGTATGCCAAGTCTGTGGCCGCCCTGTGCACCGTGCCGGTGGACGCCCCCAAGAGTGAGGGCGGCAAGTGGGTGTGCTCTCTGTGCGGCTATATCTATGATCCCGCTGAGGGTGACCCCGCCCACGGCGTGGCCCCCGGCACCCCCTGGGAGCAGGTGCCCTCCTCCTGGTCCTGCCCCCTGTGCGGCGTGGACAAGGAAATGTTCAAGAAGGCCGAGTAAATCATATAAACAAAAAACGCAGGCTGCGCACTATGCGCAGCCTGCGTTTTTTGTTTGAGATTACGCGGGGACAAGAGCAGTAAGCGAAGTGATCAGGTCCTTTACCATGCCGGTGGGGATGGTGTAATAGGCATAGCTTTTGGTGCTGTGGCCGGAGTAGCCGTCATAGAAGGCGGCCTTGCCGTCCGACCAGAGGGAGAGTTCATAGAGCTCCCCGAAGTGCATGACCACCTCCGCATCTTCGGTTTGAAATGCGGAGGTGGAGGTCCACTGGTCGGTGTGGAGCAGTTCGCTGAGGCCGGAGTGGGGCGGCACCTCATAGGCGGTGTCCTGGCAGCAGACGGTGGCCCCGGCGTCCAGCTGAGACTGGGCGCTCTGGGGGGAGAGGGAAGGATTGTCCTTCCGCATGAACTGGGGAGGACCGAACAGGCTGCACCACAGCCAGAACACGGCGGCCCCCAGCAGGACCAGAGAAATCAAAGTTGCAACCAGGGCGACCAGCGTCCTGCGTTTGAGCGTACGGGCGTAATCTTCCGTCATGATGCATCCCTCCTTTTGCTCCAGTATACCAGTGCGGCAGGCGGGATGGGTAACAGGGGGGTTACATCTTTCTGACGATTTTCTGTCAAAAGGGTGCTTGATTTACTCCCATTCCTCCGGCCCCATATAAGCCAAACCGTCGTTGAAGTACCGCCGGTAGGGCACCTCGTCCTGGTATTTGGGATCAATGGCGGGGACATAGGCAATGCCTACACCCATAAAGGGGGAGGGGTCCACCCCGTCAAACATCCGGTCAGCCATGTCCCAGTAGTCCTGTGTGAACAGAATACGGTATACCGGCTGGGAGTAGGGCTGGCCCATACCGATATCGTACTCCAGGGAGATAAAGATGATCTGGGCATTCTCGGGGTAGTAGGTAAGGCTGCTGCCCCAGTAGTCCCAGGAGCGGAAGCAGGCCAGAGCGTCGTCAGGGGAGCGGAGGGGGAAGGTGCCAACGCTCTTACCGGGCTGGAGGTAGAGGGTCAGAGAATTATTCCGCACTTCCATGCGCTGAAAACTGTAGGAGTAGATCTGCTCCTCCAGGGTGGCGTCCGGGTCCAGCAGGAAGGTGGCCTGGGTGGGCATGGATTCTCCGGTATAGGCATAGTCCTCCAGGGTCTCCTGGCTGGTCTGGGGGGGTATGTTGGAGGAGGAAAGCATCTCCTCCGGCGTCATGGCGCTGTAGATGAGATAGCTGTGGGCAGCTTCGGCCACAGCGGCCAGGTCGGGAGAATCATAAATTTGCAGGCTGTACACGCCCCTTAGCCGCAGCTGAGTGCCGTCGGTACATTCCGCCCTCAAAGTGGGTTCCCGGCCCATGGTGTCCTCCCCGGTGCCGGGGGACCAATCGGTCTCGGCAATGGTACAGCCCAGTTCCTCCGCCAGATGATTCAGCAGAACCCGTTGCTGGTCCTCCGTGGGGATGGGATTCTCATAGACGGGCAGCTCGGTCAGTTCCTCCAGCCGTCCGGCGGTGGGATTGTTGCCCATGAGTTGGCTGGGGTCGGTCACAATGGAAAAGGTTTCAAAATAGATCCATTCGGGATCAATGGTAGGGGTAGGCGTGACCACCGGCTCCGGGGTGCGGGCCACGCCGGGGCCGTCGGGGTCCACTTCGGTCCGGCCGGACAGCCATACGCCCCCGCTGACTGCTACAGCCAGAGCCGCCGCCGTGGCGGCGATGGCCAGAGGCTTACGGGAGGGCCGCTTTTGTCCCTGGGCCTCTTTCATGGCGGCCAGAGTGCGCTCCCGCCAGGCGGGGGAGGGGGTCACGCCGCCCAGTGTGCTGCGGTAATCCTTGCTGTTCATGCCCATTCCTCCTTCAGCGCGTCTTTCAGCTTGGCTCTGGCCCGGCTCAGCCGGGAGAGCACCGTGTTCCGGGGACAGCCCAGCAGCTGGGCGATTTCGGCGGCGGTATAGCCCTCGATGTAGTGGAGGTACACCGGCCAGCGGTACTTGGGGGGTAAGGCGGCCACCGCCTCCCAGGTGCCGCCAGTCTCCGGCGGCGGGGCGGCCTGACGGGCCTCCTCCAGAGGAACGGTGCGCCTGTGCCAGGGGGAGCGCCCCCAGCTTTTGCAGCGGTTGGCGGTGGCCCGTATGAGCCAGGCTTTCAGGTGGGTCTCATCGGCAAAGCGGGGGTCGCACTGGATGAGGCTCACAAAGACCTCCTGGGCCACGTCCTCCCCGTCAGCCACGCTGCCGGTGCCCTGGATGGCCATGCGGTAGACCAGCGGGCCGTAGCGGTCCAGGATCTCCTCACAGGAGAGAGAATTGCCATTGAGGGTGGGCATTGTGTTCACTCCCTTCTTGTCCTTCTGCCTAGAAAGCGCGGCGGCGGGCCAAATGATTGCATCCGGGTAAAAAAAGCGGGCGGCCCAAAGGCCGCCCGCGAAAATGCAGGTGATTTACTTGATTTCCCGGACGGGGACGTTCCAGATATCCTTGGCGTAGTCCCGGATGGAGCGGTCGGCGGCAAAGATGCCGGAGCGGGCAATGTTCATGAGAGACATCTTGTTCCACCGCTTGGGGTCCAGATAGGCCTGACCGGCACGGGCATGGGCGTCCCGGTAGCTCTCGAAGTCGGCCAGCAGCAGGTACTCGTCGGCGGGGCCGCCGTCGCCGAACAGCAGCCGGCGGGCGATGTCGTCGTAGTTGATGCCGTCGCCAAAGCCCAGGTTGAGCTGCTCCACCACGGACCGCAGGTCGTTGTTGTGGATATAGTACTCATAGGACTTGTAGCCGTTGTGCTTGAGCTCGGCAACCTCGTGGGCCTTCAGGCCGAAGAGGAAGATGTTCTCGTCGCCCAGCACCTGGTGCATCTCCACATTGGCGCCGTCCAGGGTGCCGATGGTCACGGCGCCGTTGATCATGAACTTCATGTTGCCGGTGCCGCTGGCCTCCTTGCCGGCGGTGGAGATCTGCTCGGAGAGCTCGGAGGCGGGCATCAGCTTCTCGGCCAGGCTTACCCGGTAGTTCTCCAGGAAGACCACCTGGAGCCGGTCCTTGCAGATGGGGTCCTTGGCGATCATGTCGGCCACGGAGTTGATGAGGCGGATGATCCGCTTGGCCACGGCGTAGCCGGGGGCCGCCTTGGCGCCGAACAGGTAGGTGCGGGGGGTGAAGTCGAAGTGGGAATCGTTCTTCATCCGCTGGTACAGGTAGATGATGTGCAGCACGTTGAGCAGCTGACGCTTGTACTCGTGGAGCCGCTTCACCTGTACGTCGAACATGGCGTCGGTGTTGAGGAAGATGCCGTGCTCACGGGCCACCCAGGTGGCGAAGGCCTTCTTGTTGGCGGTCTTGATCTCGCCCAGGCGGGAGAGCACGCCGGCATCGTTCTGGAACTTCTCCAGCTCCTTCAGAGCGTCGGGCTGGAGCAGGTACTTGTCGCTGCCGCAGCAGTCCCGGATCAGCTCATCCAGGCGGGGGTTGCACTCGCCCAGCCAGCGGCGGTGATCGATGCCGTTGGTCACGTTGGTGAACTTGTCGGGGGTACGCTGATAGGCGTCGTGGAACACATCCTTCTTCAGGATGTCGGAGTGAAGGGCGGACACGCCGTTGATCTTGAAGCAGGCGCACACGCACAGGTTGGCCATACGGACCTCGCCGCCCCAGATGATGGCCATGGGAGCCACCTTGGACAGGTCGCCGTGGAAGTAGTCGGTGAGCACCTTCTGGTACCGGTTGGAGATCTCGATAAGGATCTGCCAGATCCGGGGCAGCAGGGTCTCGATGAGCTGCTGGGGCCAGCGCTCCAGAGCCTCGGCCAGCACGGTGTGGTTGGTGTAGGCAATGGTGTGGGTGACGATATACCAGGCCTCATCCCAGCCGTAGCCCTCCTCGTCCAGCAGGATGCGCATCAGCTCGGGGATGGCCAGAGTGGGGTGGGTGTCGTTGATCTGGATGACGTGCTTCTGGTGGAAGTTGCGCAGGGTGCCGTATTCGGCCCGGTGCTTGCGCACGATGGACTGAATGGTGGCGGACACGAAGAAATACTGCTGCTTCAGACGCAGGGACTTGCCCTCGTAGTGGTTATCCTCGGGGTAGAGCACCTTGGAGATGGACTCCGCCATGGCTCGCTGCTCCACAGCCTTCAGATACTGGCCGGAGGAGAACAGGTGCATATCCACCGGCGTGGGGCTCTTGGCGTCCCACAGACGGAGGATGTTGGCGTGCTCGGTGTGGTAGCCGGAGATCTCCATATCCTTGGGCACAGCCAGCACGGTGTCGTAGCCGGTGTGCTTGATGCGGTGGTGACCCAGCTCATCCCACTCGTCCTCCACCTTGCCGCCGAAGCGGACCTCCTCTACCTCGTCCATCTTGGGGATGAGCCAGGCGTCGCCCAGGCCCAGCCAGTTGTCGGGCAGCTCCACCTGCTGGCCGTCCACGATCTTCTGCTTGAAGATACCCAGTTCATAGCAAATGGAATAGCCGGTGGCGGGGATATCCAGGGTGGTCATGGAGTCCAGATAGCAGGCAGCCAGACGGCCCAGGCCGCCGTTGCCCAGACCGGCGTCGGGCTCGGTCTCAAACAGGTCGGGAGCGGAGAAGCCCAGACCCTCGATGGCCTCCTTCAGAGGCTCCAGCACGCCCAGGTTGTAGGCGTTCTTCATCAGGGAGCGGCCCATGAGGAACTCCAGGGACAGATAGTGGACCTGGCGCTGATGCTCCGCGATCACCTTGTCCTCGGACTTCATCTGACGCTCGGAAATGATATCCCGCAGCACCATGGCGCAGGCCTTGAACATATGAAGGCTGGTGGCCTCCTCCACGTCACGGCCAAAATTGCGGCGCAATTTGCCGGTAATGAGGGTCATCAGCTCTTTTTTTGTGTATTTATGCAATGCAGACATCTCCTATACAGTTAGGATGGCAACAAAATAGGCGCTCCGCAGGGAAAATCCCCCTGCGGAGCGGAATTTTATCACAACAGGATTCCATTTGTCAAGAGAAGGAAAACCTTCCCATTACTTCCCGGTGACCCAGCTGTAGATCTCCCGGTAGGCAGCGGCGGAGCGGGTCCAGGAGAAATCGGCGGACATGGCGTTCTTCTGGAGGCCCTTCCAGGCACTCTGGTCGTTGTGATAGAGGTTTACCGCGTCGGCCAGCACGCCGGTCATCTCGTGAGCGTTGATGTTGGCAAAGGAGAAGCCGGTGCCCTCGCCGGTAAATTTATTGTAAGGAATCACAGAGTCCCGCAGACCGCCGGTTTCCCGCACCACGGGGATGGTGCCGTAGCGCATGGCGATCATCTGGCTCAGGCCGCAGGGCTCGGAGATGGAGGGCATGAGGAAAATGTCGGCGCCGCCGTAGATGGCGGTGGACAGATTGGGGGAGTACATGATATGGGCGGCGAAGCGGCCGGGATACTGGTTCTGAGCCTGACGGAAGGCCTCCTCAAAGTTCCAGTCGCCGGTGCCCAGTACGATCATCTGCACGTCCATGCCCATAATATCGTGGATGGCGGCGGTGACCAGGTCGAAGCCCTTGTGCTTCACCAGGCGGGAGACGCAGGCAATAATAGGAGTGTCGGGATTTTCCCGCAGGCCGGACATCTGTTGGAGAGCGGCCTTGCAGTTTTTCTTGCCGCCCATCTGCTTGACCGAGAAGGGTTTGGTCAGGCCCTTGTCGTGCCAGGGATCGTACACCTCGGTGTCGATGCCGTTGAGGATGCCCCGCAGCTTGTGGCGGTTGTCGGCAATGACACCCTCCAGGCCGTGGGCGTAGAAGCTGTACTGCAGCTCATCGGCGTAGGTGGGGGACACGGTGGTGACATAGTCAGCGGCATAGATGGCGCCCTTCATCAGGTTCACGTCGCCGTGATAGGCCAGCATATGCTCGTTAAAGTAGCCGGCATTCAGGCCAAACAGGTCCTTCAGGGTCTGGCTGCCATAGCGGCCCTGGTACTCGATGTTGTGGATGGTGAACACGCTCTTGGTGTCATACAGCTGAGGAATGCGGTGACGCTCCTCCAGCAGGTAGATGGGCACCAGGGCGGTCTGCCAGTCGTTGCAGTGGAGCACATCAGGGTGCCAGTCGAGCCAGCCCATGGACTCCACAACGGCCCGGGAGAAGTAGGCGAAGCGCTCGCCGTCGTCATAGTGGCCGTAGATGGAGGCGCGCTTGAAGTAATATTCGTTGTCCACGAACCAGTAGGTGACGCCGTCCCGCTTCAGCTCAAAGATACCGCAGTAGGGGGTGCGCCAGGCCACAGTGATATGGAAGCATTTCAAAAAGGTCATCTGGCTGCGCCATTCTTCGCCGATCCCCTCATACAGAGGCAGGATCACCCGGACGTCGTTGTTCTCGTCCTTGGCCAGGGCCTTGGGGAGAGCGCCGGCCACGTCGGCCAGTCCGCCGGTTTTGATGAAAGGAGCGCACTCAGAGGTGGCAAACAGGATATTCATACATTACCTCCAACCATAAATTTGCCGGGATGCGGGACGCCTCCCGGGAGACGCCGCAGGAAAGGGGAGGCGGCGGCGTTTTGCCGCCGCCTCCCCGCATACAGGTCAGACGATCTCGTTTTTGGCGATGGACAGGGGGTAGGTGCTGTGGCCCATCAGCATCCGGCCCGGGTTGACCCGGACGTTCTTGTCGGTGATGGCGTACTTCAGCACGGCACCGGCCTGGATGGTGGTGCCCTGCATCAGCACACAGCCGGAGACCTTGGCACCCTTTTCCACCCGGACGCCCCGGAAGAGGATGGAGTTCTCCACCTCGCCCTCAATGATGCAGCCGTCGGCCACCAGAGAGTTGTAGGAGCGGGAGTCGGGTCCGTAGTAGGTGGAGGGATCGGAGCGGTCCTTGGTGCGGACGGGACGGTCGGGCACGAAGAGTTGCTCCCGGACGGCGGGATCCAGCAGCTCCATGCTGCGGGCGAAGTAGCCCGCCACCGACTGCAGCCGGGCGGCATAACCGTCGAATACATAGGGGACGATCTTCAGCTGGCCCACCATGGACTGGAGCACACCAATGCTGAAGGAGTGGATGTTGTGGGCGGCGCAATGGTCCACCAGGGAGAGCAGCAGCTCCTTGGAGAGAATGTAAACCTCCAGGGACTCACAGCCCTGAGCGATGGGAGGATGGACCGACACGTCGGTGATCCGTCCGCCGGCGCCGATGGTGAAGTAGTCGCAGCCCTTGGGGTCGCCCTTGGGATGGCCGGTGCACACGGCGGTGATGTCGGCGTCGTTGCGGATGTGGGCCTCAAAGATATCCCTCAGGGGGAGGCTCACCGCCAGGTCGCCGCCGGCCAGCACCACGTGATCCTGACGGATGTTCTGGAGGTAGGAGCGGATGCCCGCCAGGGCGTCCATACGGCCCCGGTACATCCCTTCCCGTCTGCCGGAGTAGCTGAAGGGGGGCAGGATGCGCAGGCCGCCGTGCTTGCGGGACAGGTCCCAGTCTTTGCCGGAGCCCACATGGTCCAGCAGGGACTGATAGTTGGCATCCACGATCATGCCAACGTCGGAGATACCGGCGTTGACCATGTTGGAGAGCATGAAGTCAATGACCCGGTACCGGCCGCCGTAGGGGATGGAGCAGGTGTTGCGGTTCTGGGTCAGCTCCCGCAGGTCGGGGTTGGAAAGGTAGGAGAAGATGATGCCGTGCAGTTTGTTCATCATTTCACCCCACCTCCTTTCACGTTACGAGTAATCATGGCCTTGGGAGAGACCACGGCGTCGGGGCCCACAGTCAGGTTCTGGGCAACCACGGCCACGCCCCAGTCCTCAGTGCCGTCGGGAGAGGAGCCCACCCGGGCCCGCTCACCGATGACGCTGTTTTCCGCGATGATGGAATACTCCACCACGGCGCCCGCCTTGACCACGGTACCGGGCATCAGGATGGAGTAGCGCACCACGGCGCCCTCCTCCACGATGACGGAGTGGAACAGGACGGAGTTCTCCACAGTGCCGTACACCTCGCAGCCGCCGGTGACCATGGAATGGTCCACCTTGGCGTTCTTACCCATGAAGTGAGGGGGCTTGGTGGGGGTGCGGGCAAAGATGGGCCACTCGTTGTCGTACAGATCGATGCCGTTGTCGGGAGAGAGCATATCCATGTTGGCATCCCACAGGGAGTCAATGGTGCCCACGTCCTTCCAGTAGCCCTTGAAGCGATAGGCGGTCATCTTCTCGCCGGCATTGAGCATGGCAGGGATGATGTTCTTGCCGAAGTCGTTGGCGCTCTTCTCGTCCTCCTCATCGGCGATGAGGTACTCCCGCAGCTTCTTCCAGGTGAAGATATAGATGCCCATGGAGGCCAGGTTGCTCTTGGGCTTCTTGGGCTTCTCCTCGAACTCATAGATGTCGTCGTTCTCGTTGACGTTCATGATGCCGAAGCGGGGAGCCTCCGCCATGGGGACCTCCAGCACGGAGATGGTGCAGGCGGCCTTAGCCTCCTTGTGGCGGCGGAGCATATCGGCATAATCCATCTTGTAGACGTGGTCGCCAGACAGAATGAGCACATAATCCGGATTGTAAGTATCCAGGAAGTTGATGTTCTGGTAGATGGCGTTGGCGGTACCCTTGTACCAGGTGCCCTTCTCACCCTCGCGCATATAGGGGGGCAGGATGTGGACGCCGCCGTAGGAGCGGTCCAGATCCCAGGGCTCGCCGTTGCCGATGTAGGCGTTGAGCTCCATGGGGCGGTACTGGGTCAGCACACCCACGGTATCAATGCCGGAGTTGATGCAGTTGGACAGGGGGAAGTCGATGATGCGGTACTTACCGCCGAAGGGGACTGCGGGCTTGGCCACGTGGCTGGTGAGGGCGTGCAGGCGACTGCCTTGCCCGCCGGCCAGCAACATGGCGACACATTCCTTTTTCATTCTATCACCTCAGAGTTTGAACTGGAACTAACTGATAAACTCCGGCTCTCCGGAGAGGGGTCACTTTTCCTTCTTTTTGCGGACCACGGGTTTGGCGGCCTCCGCCTTAACGGCGGGAGCGGCGGCCTTCTTGCGCACGGCAGGCTTGGGGGCAGCCTCCTTTACCGCGGGAGCGGCAGCCTTTTTGCGGACCGCAGGCTTGGCGGCGGGGGCCTTCACGGTGGGAGCGGCGGCCTTCTTGCGCACGGCGGGCTTGGGGGCTTCCTCCTTATCCGCCTTCTTCTTGCGGACGGGGAACTTGCGGGTACACTTGTAGATCACCGCGCTCATGGGCGGCAGGGAGATGGTAATGGACTGCTCCCGACCCTGGCTCTCTACATAGCGGCTGCGGACCGGCTCATGGTCGCCGCCCCCCTTACCGCCGAAGTCGAGATCGTCGGAATTGAAGATGACGCTGTATACGCCGGGGACAGGTACGCCCACGGTATAGCCGGTGCGGTCCACCGGGGAGAAGTTGCACACGATGACCAGGGCGTCTCCCTTGGCGTCCTTTCGCAGGAAGGCCACGGTGTTGGCCTGGTTGTCGTTGGCCTCGATCCACTCAAAGCCCTCCCAGGAGAAGTCCAGCTCCCACAGCTCGGGGTGGGCCAGGTAGAAGGCGTTGGCCTGCTTGAAGTAGTACTGCAACTGGCGGTGAGGCTTTGCCCACTCCTGGTCCGGGTCCAGCAGGTGCCAGTCCAGGGAGTGCTCATAGTGCCACTCGTTCCACTGGCCGAACTCGCTGCCCATCATCAGCAGCTTTTTGCCGGGATGGGTGAGCATATAGGTGTAGAAGGCCCGGACGCCGGCAAACTTCTCCTCGTTGGTGCCCGGCATCTTGTTGATGAGGGAGCCCTTCATGTGTACCACCTCGTCGTGGGACAGGGGGAGCACGAAGTTCTCCGAGAAGGCGTACATCAGGGAGAAGGTGATGTCCTTGTGGTTGAACTGCCGGAAATAGGGGTCCAGCTTGATGTAGTGAAGGATGTCGTTCATCCAGCCCATGTTCCACTTCAGGTTGAAGCCCAGGCCGCCCTCCAGGCCACCCTCGCCCACCGGGTGGGATACCCGGGGCCAAGCAGTGGATTCCTCGGCGATCATCATCACGTCGGGGTGTTCCTGGAACACATGGCCGTTGAGCTCCTGGATGAAGTCCACCGCCTCCAGGTTCTCGTGGCCGCCGAACACGTTGGGCACCCACTCACCGCCCTGGCGGCCGTAGTCCAGGTAGAGCATGGAGGCTACCGCATCCACCCGCAGGCCGTCGATGTGGAACTGCTCCAGCCAGAAGAGGGCGGAGGAGAACAGGAAGGAACGGACCTCGTGGCGGGCGTAGTCGAAGACACGGGTGCCCCAGTCGGCGTGCTCGCCTTTGCGGGTGTCGGCGTACTCATAGCAGGGTTCGCCGTCAAACTCGTACAGACCGAAGGCGTCCTTGGGGAAGTGGGCGGGTACCCAGTCCAGGATCACGCCGATGCCGGCCTGATGGAGCTGGTCCACCAGCCACATAAAGTCGTGGGGGGTGCCGTACCGGCTGGTGGCGGCAAAGTAGCCGGTGCACTGGTAGCCCCAGGAGGCGTCCAGGGGGTGCTCGGTGATGGGAAGCAGCTCCACATGGGTGAATCCCATCTCCTTCACATAGGGCACCAGATATTTGCCAATATCCCGGTAGGAGAGCATCTCGTCCTCGCCGGTACGCCGCCAGGAACCCAAATGAACTTCATAAATATTCAGCGGTTTCTGGTAAATGGGATTGTTCTTCCGGTAATCCATCCAGCTGCCGTCTCCCCAGCCGTAACCGGACAGGTCATAGAGCTTGGAGGCGGTGCCGGGACGGGTCTCCGCGTGGAAGGCGTAGGGGTCGGCCTTGGCCAGTACCCGGCCGGAGGCGGTATGCACTGCGTACTTATAGTTGTCAAACTGCTTCAGGCCGGGGATAAAGACCTCCCAAACGCCGCCGGAGAGCAGCTGCATGGGGTGATCGGAGTCGTTCCAGCCGTTGAAATCGCCCATTACGGCGACTGATTGGGCGTGGGGAGCCCAAACCCGGAAGACCCAGCCATCCTGCCCGTCCTGCACAGCAGGGTGAGCGCCCATAAACTCCTGGGCCCGTACCGCGTGGCCCTGTGAGAAATCATGGAGGATCGTACTCGGTTTGGTGGAAGCCATAGGTATCCTCTCCTTGTTGGCAGTCCCCCAGAGTAACTGGGATGACGTAAACTGGGGGTTCTTGTCATTGGTAATAAATAAAATCCAAAATACGCGGATTTTATTTGTGTAAAGTATACAACCATATGGCAAGATAGTCAAGATGCGGATTACCAATCGGCGTGTAAAATTTCCAGTAATATGTGCAATATCTTTTGTAAAGAACGCGCAGGACCCGCCGCAGTTTTACTGCGGCGGGCCTCTGTTTCCGGCGTCAGCCGGCCATGAGCAGGGTGCGCATCAGGCGCAGGAAGATACCGGGGGCGGAGAGCCGGGCCACGGCCTGGTCTGCCACGATGGGGATCTGTGCCAGGACCTGACCGCCGGCGGTCACCGTCATTCTACCTAAAGTCTGTCCCGACTCCACCGGGGCCTCCACATCCTGACACAGCTCCAGCTGAGTCTCTACCTGGTTGACCATGGAACGATTGACCAGAATTCGGGTGGGCTGGGAGAGCACGGGCTGGACGGTCTCCTGCTCACCCAGCAGTACATCCACCGGGGGTAGGGCCTGGGAAGGATACACATCCATCAGGGTGTAGTTGGCAAAGCCATAGTTAAGCAGGGTCTGGGCGGCTGCCGTCCGGGTGTCCTTGGTGGAGGATTTCAGGATAACGGCAATGAGCTCCATGCCGTCCCGTTCCGCCGTGGCAGACAGGCAGTAGCCGGCGGCATCGGTGGAGCCGGTCTTGAGACCGGTGGCTCCCTCATAGAATCGGATCAGTTTGTTGGTGTTGGCCAGCTGGAACTGGCCGTCCCGGAGGGAGTCCATCCAGATGGTGGTGTAGTCCCGGATGGAGGGGTGGTTAAGGATGAGCTCCCGGCTCATAAGGGCGATGTCATAGGCGGAGGTGAGATGGCCCGCCGCAGGCAGACCGGTGCAGTTGACAAAGCAGGTGTCTGTCATGCCCAGCTGGGCGGCCCGCTCGTTCATTTTGGCCACAAAGGCCTCCTCGCTGCCGCAGAGATGTTCGGCCAGGGCCACCGAGGCGTCGTTGCCAGAGGCCACCGCCACGGCCTTGAGCAGGTCGTTTACCGTCATCTGCTCGCCTTCCTTTAAATAGACCTGGGAGCCGCCCATGGAGGCGGCGTAGGCGGAAACGGTGACCAGATCGTCTTTGGACAGATTGCCGCTGTCGATGGCCTCCATCACCAGCAGCAGGGTCATGACTTTGGTGACACTGGCGGGTTCCAGTTTGTCGTGGGCATTTTGCTCGTAGAGAACGGTGCCTGTCTCCTTTTCCATCAATACAGCCCCTGCCGCATCCACGGTGGGCGCACCAGCGGCGGATGGATCGGCCTCGGCGGCCTGGACGGGCAGAGCCAGTAGGGTGGCGGCCAGCAGGGCCGCGGCCAGTTTTTTCATGGTGTGTGACGCCTCCAATGCTGAAATGCTCTGTGGGAGAGGATATGGAGGGAAAAGGGCTTCTATACGGCTTTTGACGTGGGTAATTTTTTCTGGTACAATGGCAAAATCATTGAAAAACACAGGGAGGCAGGAGGATGGAGCGCACCATTGGAGTGATCCTGTCTGGCGGGCAGAGCCGGCGGATGGGCCGTGACAAGGCGGGCCTGTCCCTGGCGGGGCAAAGTTTTCTGGACCGGATGACGAAGGAACTCTCCCCGCTGTTCGATGGGATCTATGTGTCGGTGGACCGGCCGGGGCGCTATCCCGGCTGCCGGGAACTGCCCGATCTGAGGCCGGGCCAGGGTCCCCTGGCGGGGCTGGAGGCCGCCTTTCTCCGCACCGAAGCGGAGGCGGTGTTCCTGGCCGCGGTGGATCTGCCCTTTGCCTGCTCCGGGTTGGCAGAACGTGTGTTGGCCGGCGTGGGGAATGGGGACGCCTGTGTGATCCGGCGGCGGGGCGGGGAGGCCGAACCCCTGTTTGCCCTGTACCGCCGCAGCTGTCTGGAGCCCCTGAACGCCTGCCTGGATGAGGGCCGCCGGGCGGTCAAGGCCCTGCTGGACCGGGTGGACTGCCGCTGGCTGGAGGAGGAAGAACTGCCGGAGTTTGACCTGGAGTGGGCCCTGTGGAATGTAAACACCGGAGCGGAGTTCCGTCGTGCGGTGGAATCGGAAAAAGAAAAATGAAAATTCCTCTTTACAACGACGCTTTAGTGTGGTAACATACGAAAGCAACCACGACATACATGGTTTGGAGGAATGTACATGAAACGGAGACTGACTGCTCTGGCCCTTGCGCTGGGACTGACCTTTACCCTGGCCGCCTGCGGTGGCGGCACCGGCGGTACCGCCAATACCCCTTCCAATAACAGTGAGAGCCCTGCCGGCAATTCTGAGACCCCCGCCGCCGAGAGCGATATGGCCTATGTGAAGGAGAAGGGCACCCTCGTCGTTGGCATGACTGACTTTAAGCCCATGGACTACAAGGACGAAAACGGCGAGTGGATCGGCTTCGACGCCGACATGGCCAAGGCCTTCGCTGAGAGCCTGGGCGTGGAAGTGGAGTTCATCGAGATCAACTGGGACAACAAGCTGATGGAGCTGGACACCAAGGGCATTGATGTGATCTGGAACGGCATGACCATCAATGACGAGGTGAAGGCCGGTGCCTCCGTGTCCGAGCCTTACTGCCGCAACGGTCAGGTGGTGGTGGTCCCCGCTGACAAGGCGGAAGATTACCAGACGGTGGAGAGCCTCAGCGGCCTGAACTTCGCCGTGGAGAACGGTTCTCAGGGCGCGGCTCAGCTGGATGAACTGGGCCTGACCTATGTGGCCAAGACCACCCAGGCCGATGCCCTGATGGAGGTGGCCTCCGGCGCCTCCGACGCGTGCGTCATCGACCTGCTGATGGCGGGCGCCATGATCGGTGAGGGCACCAGCTACCCCGATCTGACCTACACCGTGCAGCTCAACGACGAGGAGTACGGCGTGGCCTTCCGGAAGGGCTCCGATCTGACCGAGGCCTTCAACACCTTCTGGAAAGAGGCCTATGACGCCGGTACCGTCATGGAGACGGCCACCACCTACGGCGTCCAGGAGTCCGTCATCGAAAAATAACATAGCCTAAGGGAATTGGGCAGAGAGCCGGGCGCTCTCTGCCCTTCCCCGGTCAAAAGAGGGAAATGCTATGCTGATGTCTGTTACGCTCACCCTGCTGGAGGGGTTTGTGGTCACCCTGGAGCTCTTTCTCCTGACCCTCCTGTTTGCCCTGCCCCTGGGTCTGGTGATCTCCTTTGGTTCCATGAGCCGGTGCACCCCCCTGCGCTGGGTAGTCAAAACTGTGGTGTGGATCGTCCGGGGCACTCCCCTGATGCTTCAGATCATGGTGGTGTTCTACGGCCCGGGCCTGATGTTCGATCTGCCCCTGCTGCCCCGGTTCACCGCGGCGGTGGTGACCTTCGTCATCAACTACGCCTGCTACTTCTCCGAGATCTACCGGGGCGGTATTCAGGGTGTACCGGCGGGCCAGCAGGAGGCCGGCCTGGTGCTGGGAATGACCCGCAGCCAGATCTTCTTCAAGGTGACCCTCCTTCAGGTCATCAAGCGTATCGTGCCTCCCATGGGCAACGAGTTCATCACCCTGGTGAAGGATACCGCACTGGTGCGGGTTATCTCGGTGTATGAGATCATCTGGATGGGTGAGTCCTACATCAAGAAGGGCATGATCTGGCCCCTGTTCTACACCGCCGTGTTCTATCTGGTGGCCAACGGTATTCTCACCCTGCTGTTCAGCTGGTTTGAGAAGAAGCTGAACTATTTCAAGTAAGGAGGCCCGGACCATGCCTGTTTTGGACGTACAGCACATTGAGAAGCATTTCGGGGCCACCCGGGTGCTGGAGGACATCAGCTTTTCCCTGGAGCAGGGACAGGCCCTGGCCATCATCGGCTCCTCCGGCTCCGGCAAGACCACCCTGCTGCGCTGCCTGAACTTCTTGGAGACACCCAACCAGGGCAAGATCCTGGTGAACGGCGAGACCCTCTTTGATGCCGACGATCCCGCCACCCAGCGGGAGGCAGAGGTGCGCAAAAAGCGGCTCCACTTCGGACTGGTGTTTCAGTCCTTCAACCTGTTCCCCCAGTACACCGCCCTGGAGAACGTGACTCTGGCCGGGGAGCTGCTGGCCAAGGAGCGGCCCGACTTCAAGCAGAATAAGAAGGCCATTCTGGAGGAGATCCGCACCCAGGGCCAGGCTCTGCTGGAGCGGATGGGCCTGGCCGACCGGGCGGGCCACTATCCCCATCAGCTCTCCGGCGGCCAGCAGCAGCGGGTGGCCATCGCCCGCGCTCTGGCCCTCCAGCCCGACATCCTGTGCTTTGACGAGCCCACCTCCGCCCTGGACCCGGAGCTCACCGGCGAGGTGCTCAAGGTGATTCGCTCCCTGGCTGAGCAAAAGACCACCATGATCATCGTCACCCATGAGATGGCCTTTGCCCGGGATGTGGCCGACCAGGTGATCTTCATGGACGGCGGCATCATCGTGGAGCAGGGCCCCGCCCGTCAGGTCATCGAGAGCCCCCGGGAAGAGCGGACCCGTCAGTTTTTGTCCCGCTATTCCGAGAATTGAAAAGGGTCAAAAAGCGTGGTATCATAATCTGGATACCACGCTTTTACACTGCAAGGAGTTGACGCCATGGAGGAAGCCATTTTTTTGCCGGTGCTTTCCCACTTTGAAAATGAGAATTTCTGGACCGCCAGCGGCGGCCGGATGCGCTACCGGGTGGACCCGGTGAAGGGGGACGAGGAGAATCCCCCGTCCCTCACCGCCCAGGTGTGGGAGGGGCCCTGGCGGCTCCAGGACAGCACTGTAGAGGAGACAAAGTCCTTTCCCATGACGGAGGAGGGGCTGGAGGAGCTGCGGTCCTGGGTATTGGTCTGGCAGGAGACCATCAATGCCCGGCCTCCCAGGAGCCTGAAGGAGACCCTCCAGGCCAGAGACGCCCGTCGGGCGGAACTGGAGGAGCAAAGCAAGGAAGAATAACCGCAAATCTGTGAAGCGCATAGGATAACCCGGAGGGGTTGCCAATGCACATCACAGAGCATATTCTCACCAACAGCGACTGCTACAAGGCAGGGCGCACCATCAAACCCAAGGGGATCATGGTCCACTCCACCGGCGTGGCCCAGCCGGACGTCAACGTCTTTCTCAAGGCCTGGGACAAACCGGGGGTGAACGCCTGTGTCCATGCCATCGTCCACCAGGGGGGTGTCACCGAGACCCTGCCCTGGAACTGGCGGGGATGGCACGCCGGCGGCGCGGCCAATAACACCCATATTAGTTTTGAGATCCTGGAGCCTGCCGGGCACACCTACAAAGGCGGCACCATGATCGGATACGACCCGGTAAAAAACAAGGCCTATTTTCAGCAGGTCTACGACACGGCGGTGGAGCTGTGCGCCTATCTGTGTGAAAAATACGGCCTGGACCCGGAGCAGGATATCATCGACCATGCGGAAGGCTGTAAGCTGGGGCTGGCCTCCAACCACAGCGATGTGGGACAATGGTTCCCCAAGCACGGCAAGAGCATGGATACCCTCCGCGCCGACGTGAAAGCGCGGCTGAAGGGGGGTGAACCGGAGATGACGCAGGAGCAGTTTGACGCGGCCTTTGCCGCCCATGAGGGGGAGATTTCCGCCCGGACGGTGAGCGAGTGGGCCAAAGAGGCCTGGAACAAGGCCAAGGATGCCGGCGTGTTTGACGGCACCGCCCCCGGCGCTCCCCTGACCCGGGAGCAGGCCGCTTTGATCCTGGAACGTCTGGGTCTGCTGGGGAAGTAACAGGAAAAAGAGGAGGAAGTACAAATGACCTGGGGAACCTATTATTTCTTTTATGAGTGTCCGCAGTGCGGCAAGAAGTACCGCTATGAGCTGGAGTTTGCCTCTGAGCCCGAGTTCGGCTTCTGCCCCGACTGCCATGTGATGGGAACCTTTGTAGGGGAGACCAAGGACAACAAGCAGGGCGAGGACAAATTCGTAGACTACGAGTTTGTGTAAGCCTGAAAGCACGAAAAAAGGACGCCTCCCGGCGTCCTTTTTTGCGCTGTCAGGCGGGATGCTTGGCGGTGCCGCTCTGGGTGATGTCCAGCATATCGGCCGTGATGTCGGTGGTGTAGGGATTGAGCCCGGAGGTGTTGACGATGTCCAGCACCTGGTCGGGATAGAGCTCGTAGCACCAGTCCCAGCCCTTATAGCTTACTGTGCCGTCCCCCGGCAGGGAGGTGGCGGTCACGTTATCAAAGTCAAAACTCAGGCCCTTGTCAGCAAAAAAGGCCAGATCGGTGACGCTCAGGTCGGTCTCCACGTTCTCCATGAAGATGTCGTAATAGGTAGGCAGGTTGAGGGGCTGGGAGATGGCCTTTTTGAGCACAGTCATGATAAGCTCCCGCTGGGTGTTGGTGCGGCCGATGTCGGCGTCGGGATAGGCGTCGTAGATGTTGTGCGGATAGACGCCGGGGCCGTCGGAATTTTTGCGGCAGCGCACCACCTTCAGAGCGTCGGAGCCGGTGAGATACTGCATCCCCGGCTCAAAGTGGATATGCAGATCCTGTTCGGGATCATCGTAGGACATATGCACCGGCACATTGAAATTGATGCCACCCACCGCGTCCACCAGCTTTACAAAGCCCCGGGTGTTCACTTTTACGTAGAAGTCAATGGGGAAGCCCACGATATTTCGGACCTCCTCCTTCAGGGCATCGATGCCGTTGTAGGGATACATATTACACAGTTTATAGAAGTGCTTTCCCTTGTCGGAGACACCCTCTATCAGGGTGTCCCGGGGGATAGAGACCATGGCGATGGTCTGGTTTACCGTGTCATAGGTAGCCACGATCATGGTGTCCACGTTGCCGCTGGCCTGGTCGCTGGCGCACAGCAGGAAGGTATAGGTATACTCCTTCCGCTGACGGGCGGGCTGGGCGCTCTCCTCCGGGGCGGGCGACTGGAGAGAGACGTTTTCGCTCTCCTTCGGCGGAGGGGCCTCCTCCTGGATCTTGGGCGGCTGGGCCAACAGCTTGAAGATAATGATAGCGGCCAGTATCAGCACAGCTACCACCGCCAGAATGATAAACAGGATCCTGGCTACCTTCTGTCCGGGGGACAGAGGGATCTTCTCTTTCTTCTTTTTCATCAGCCGCTTGGCCATGGCCACCACGCCTTTCTTTGGTAATATATGCCGTTATGTATTGCATTTATCCTTAGAATGACCGCATTATATCGAATTAGACGGCGCCGGACAAGAAAAAGTTTCTCCGGTTTCGGCTTTTTTTGACAGGAGACCTTACGGTTCTCCCACAAACCGGCTGCGGATACTGAGGGTGGCGGCGGTGAGGGAATTGACTGCCCCCAGCAGATCCATCAGCAGCTGATTTTGCCGGGCCAGCTCCTCCAGTACCCGATCCATAGCCTCTTCTCCGACTGAGGCAGGAGACCAAACAGGGGCGTTCCAGCAGGGGATGGGATGGGCATACCGCTTCATGGCAGGCTCCATAGGCTGGCTCTGAGCCAGAATGGCGGCGGCCCGCTGACGGGCCTCCTGATCCCGGGCTCTCTGACAGCTGGGTTGGTTCATAGAAAACACCTCCTTTTCACCCCTTATCCTATGCTGGCGGGCACTTCCCGGTCCGTCCCGGGCAGAATTGGGGAATTTGCCCGTTGACATTTTGGAGGGACATGGTACACTGAACTGGACCGTATGAAGAGCAAACGTTCATACGGCCCAGAAAGGAACGAGGTACCATGAAGAAACTGCTTGCAATGGGCCTGACTGTGGCCCTGGCGCTGGGCCTTACCGCCTGCGCTTCCAATCCTGCTCCGGCGGAGAGCACCCCTCCCGCTGAGACCACCCCCGTGGCGGAGACCACTCCTGCCCAGTCTGAAACCCCTGCTCTGGAGGGAACTGAGATCAACCTGGGCCTGCTCAACGGCCCCACTGGCATGGGCGCCGCTAAGCTGCTCGCTGACAACGATGCCGGCGAGACTGTCAACCACTACAATGTGACCATGGGCTCCGATCCCTCCACCGATATCGTGCCCAAGCTGAACAGCGGTGAGCTGGACATTGCTGCTCTGCCCACCAACGTGGCCGCCAACCTGTACAACAAGACCGGCAATGTGCAGCTGCTGGCCCTGAACACTCTGGGTGTGCTCCACATCCTGGAGAACGGCAATACCGTCAACTCTCTGGCTGACCTGTCCGGCAAGACTATTTACGCCATCAATCAGGGCACCAACACCGAGTATGTGCTGGACTACCTGCTGACCCAGAACGGCCTGGACCCGGACACCGATGTGGACATCCAGTGGAAAACCAGCGAGGAGGTCACCGCCCTGATGGCCTCCGGCGAGATCGACCTGTGTATGCTCCCTGTGCCTGCTGCCACCA
The DNA here is from genome assembly GCF_002161245.1 of Flavonifractor sp. An9. Taxonomy (NCBI): domain Bacteria; kingdom Bacillati; phylum Bacillota; class Clostridia; order Eubacteriales; family Oscillospiraceae; genus Flavonifractor; species Flavonifractor sp. An9. The sequence continues at coordinate 6,413 of NZ_NFHC01000003.1, read as the reverse complement.
CCGTGCTGATGCAGAACAGCGACGTGCGGGATGCCATCGACCTGAGCGACGCCTGGACTGAGTCCGGAGCCTCCGGCACCTTCACCATGGGCTGCGTGGTGGTGCGCACCGAATTTGCCCAGGAGCACCCCGAGGCGGTGGAAGCCTTCCTGCAGGAATATGAGGCCTCCATCAACTACATCAAGGACAACCCGGAGGAGGGCGGCCAGCTCATCGAGCAGTACGGCATCGTGCCCAAGGCCGCCATTGCCACCGCGGCCATCCCCCAGGCCAATATGATTTTTGTGGCCGGTGAGGACCTGAAGTCCATCTCCAGCTACTATGAGGTGCTTTTCGCCGCCGACCCCACTTCGATCGGAGGTTCCATCCCCGATGACGCCTTCTACTACATCCCGTAATGTAAAACGGAGCAAATTACTGCGAGCTGTCATACCCCTGGCCTTCTGGCTGGGGGTTTGGCAGCTTGCGGCCTTTTTAGTGGACATAAGGACCAATGGCCACGGAGCCTTGCTGCTGCCCTACCCCCTGCTGGTGGCCCAGCGGCTGTGGACCCTGGCGGGACAGGGAGCCTTCTGGCAGTCGGCGGCGGTGACCCTGGGCCGCATCTTCGGGGGCTTTGCTGTCGGTGCGGTGGTGGGGGCTCTGGTGGCGGCGGCCACCTCCGCCCTCCGGGCGGCGGACTGGGTGCTCACCCCGGCCGTGAAGGTGATCCGGGCAATCCCTGTGGCCTCCTTTATCGTGCTGGTGCTGCTGTGGGCCCCCTCCTCCGGCTGGGTGCCCGCCATCGTGTCCGGCCTGATGGTGCTGCCGGTACTGTGGGGCAATGTCAGCAAGGGGGTAGCCCAGACCGATCCCCTGCTGCTGGAGGCAGCCCGGGCCTACCGCTTTGGCCGGGGCAAGACATTTCGGCTGGTGTACCTGCCTTCTGTGCGGCCCTACTTTGTCAGCGGCTGCGCCACCGGCCTGGGCCTGGCCTGGAAAGCGGGAGTGGCCGCCGAGGTGCTCTGTCAGCCCAAGCTGGCCATCGGCACCCAGCTTTACCGGGCCAAGATTACCCTGGAGACCCCCGACCTGTTTGCCTGGACGGCGGTGGTTATTGTGCTGAGCTTTGTGCTGGAATGCGCCCTGGGCATCCTGTTCCGGCGGCTGGGAGGGGATAAAACGTGATATCCGTCAAAGATATTACCGTTCGTTTTGGGGAAAAGACGGTGTTAGACCGTTTTTCCCTGGATCTGCCGGAGACGGGGATCACCGCTCTCTCCGGCCCCTCCGGCTGCGGCAAGACCACCCTGCTGCGGGTACTGGCAGGGCTCCAGCCGGTGGAGGCGGGGACAGTTATTACCCCGCCGGACCCGGTGATCCTCTTTCAGGAGAACCGGCTGCTGCCCTGGCGGACGGTGGAGCAGCACATTGCCGATGTGCTGCCCCGGGAGCGCCGGGGGGAGGCCTCCCGCTGGCTGGCCCTGGCAGAGCTGGAGGGGGAGGAGAAGCACTACCCCGCCGCCCTGTCCGGCGGCATGGGGAGACGGCTGGCTTTAGCCCGGACTCTGGCCTGCGGTGGCGGGCTCATTCTGCTGGACGAGCCCTTTGCCGGGGTAGACGCCCCCCGGACAGCCCGGATTTTGGAGCGGGTGCGCTCACTGGGTTTGCCGGTGGTGCTGTCCAGCCATGAGCGGGAGACGGTGGCCCTGTGCGACCGGGTGATCGGCCTGGAGGGGCTGCCCCTCAGGCAGATGTGATCTTTTTGGATTCTTTTCAGGTTTTCTAAGGTTTTCTAAAAAAGAGCGAAAGCGCGTTGCGCTTTCGCTCTTTTATGATAAAATGGGAACCATGAATTTTTGAAAAAGGCAGCGTAATGATATGAGCAACATCACTGAAACGCCTGAGGTGCAGGAGGTACCGGAGCCCCAGACGCCCCCAAAGCGGCGGTTCCGGCTGAAGTGGCCCAAGCTGGCCATGAGTCCCCGGCAGTACTGGTGGACCACCATGGTTCTGCTGATCGTGGTGCCCCTGATCTCCTTCACCATGGTGGAGTATCTGAATTATAACGATCCCTGGAAGGATTTTACCCCCGCCCAGATCCTGCTGAATCTGGTGTGGTACTACTTTGGAGAGCTGTTCTTCTACTTCCTCCGGGGCCGGCGCAGCGGTGCGGTAAAGCTGGGCCTGGGCATCGCCTGGGGCTTCGGCTGCGCCAACCACTACCTCATCGCCTTCCGGGGGCGTACCCTGTTCCCTGGAGACTTCCTCAGCTTGGGTACCGCCGCCAACGTGGCGGGCAACTATGACTACTCCCTGTCCCAGCGGCAGTGGGTGACCCTGATCATGATGATCGCGGTGATCCTGGCCATGAAGGTACTGCCCAATGAGCCCCGGAAAAAGTTCTCCTGGAAGGTGTTCGGGGCCTCGGCGGGGGCGGCTGTGGTGTTCCTGTCGGTGTTTTTCGGCACCAGCATGGTGGAGAAGCTGGGGATCGAGCCCTCCATGTGGACCACCCGTGGCAACGGCCTCTTCCTCAACTTTGCCGTGTGTATGAAGTACATGAAGGTGGAGAAGCCGGATGCCTACTCCCAGCAGACCCTGAACGATCTGGGCACGGAAAACGCCAGCGATGATCTGTCGGTAACGGTGGCGGATCCGGACGGGACGGTGCGGCCGGTGAACGTCATCGTCATTATGAACGAGTCCTTTTCCGACCTGTCTGTGCTGCCGGGAGTGGAGACCAACCAGGACGCCATGCCCTTTATTCGCTCCCTGACAGAGAACACCATCAAGGGCTATGCCTACTCTTCCGTGTTCGGCGGCACCACCGCCAACTCGGAGTATGAGTTCCTCACCGGCAACACCACCGCATACCTGCCCGCCGGTACGGTGCCCTATCAGATGTATGTCTCCGACGGGGACCCCACCCTGGTGGGCCAGATGAAAGCCCTGGGTTATACCGCCATCGCCGCCCACCCCTACCGGTCCTCCGGTTGGAACCGGCCTGCGGTGTACAGCGATTACGGTTTTGATGAGGTGGATTTCGAAAGCGACTTCCAGAACCGTACCTATATGCGGGGAGACGAGAAATCCGGATATGTCACCGATCAGTGTGACTATGAAAATCTGATTCGGCTGTACGAGGAGAAGGAGGCGGGGGAGCCCCTGTTCCTCTTCAACGTCACCATGCAGAACCACAGCGGCTACCAGATGTCCTGGGACAACCTGCCCCGGGAGGTGTGGCTTACCGGCAGCCTGGAGGGCAGATTCCAGACGGTGAACCAGTACCTGTCCCTCGTCTATCAGAGCGATCAGGCCTTTGAATACCTGATCAACTATTTCTCCCAGGTAGAGGAGCCCACCATGATTCTCCTCTTCGGAGACCATCAGCCCCAGGTGGCCACCAATTTCTACACCGACGTGCTGGGAGAGAACCCGGACACCGCTCTGGCCCAGAAAAAGCAGATGGTACCCTTCCTGTTGTGGGCCAACTACGACATCCCGGAGGAGCAGGGGGTGGAGCTCTCCCTCAACTACCTGTCCGCCCTGCTGATGGACACCGCCAACCTGCCCATGACCGGCTACCAGAAGTTTTTGTCCCAGCTGTGGGAGGCCGCCCCGGTCATCAATACCGTGGGGGTGCGGGATGCGGAAGGAAACTGGTACGGGGAGAACGAAGCGCTGCCCGACCAGCTGGATGAGACCATTGAGGCCTACAAGGTACTGCTGTACAACAATATCTTTGATAAGTCCAACCGGCTGGAGCAGTTCTTCAGCCTGACGGAATAAGCAACACGCCCCCGGAGGTATTTCCTCCGGGGGCGTGTTGTTGTATCAAAAAAACAGCAAAGGGTATGCAGGCGGCATATTGAAATTTTGGAATAAATTGAATACAGTAGAGAAAACGGCGATTTCACGGGAGATCCATCAAATGGAGGGATATTATGAAAAAACTGGTTTGTGAAATGTGAGGCAGCGACGATCTGCTGAAGCAGGACGGCGTCTTTGTCTGCCAGGGCTGCGGGTGCAAGTATTCCGTGGAAGAAGCCCGGAAGATGATGATGGAGGGTGGGGGCGCCGGAGCTCCCACTGCCTCCGCCGGAGGGACCGACGCGGTCAATCAGGCTCAGATAGACAACTATCTGAGTATGGCCAAGAGCGCTCTGGAGGGAAGCAACAACGAAGAAGCCGAAAACTACGCCAACAAGATCATTGAGATAGATCCCCAGAACTGGCAGGCCTGGTCCATCAAGGGTACCGCCGCCGGCTGGCAGACCACCGGCCGGAACAATCGGTACGGAGAGAGCGTGGTGGCCTGGATCAAGGCCCTGACCTATGTGCCTGAGGAGGCGCGCGGCGATTTGCGCATCGAGGTGATGGTGTCCGCCCAGCAGATCGGCGCGGCCATCGTGCAGATGCACGGCAACCATTTTGTGGACTACCGCAGCGAGGATAATAAGCTGGATGTGCTCAATTCTGCCCAAAATGTGAAGGAACAGCTGCAAATGCTGAAGGAGCAGACCGGGGAGGAGTTCTACACCAACGACTTCTCCACCCAGCTGGGCCGCATCATCAACGGGGCTGCCGTGGGAGGCAGCAACAACGCCGACGAGGAGTTTGGTCCGGAGGATCTTAACCGTGGCAAGTACGAATGGGACCGCTACACCCAGAGCTCCGACCGGTGCCTCACACTGCTGGACAGGGCTTTCCAGCTGTCCTACGACGACGAGCTGAACTTTACCATCAGCAAGAACTATGTGGTAGTCGCCACCGCTGTGCGGGACTCCTGCTCCTACAAATTCGTGCCCAACGCCTATACTGACGGCAGCTATCAGGTGGACTATACCTTTACTGAGGCGGCCAAGAAGTCCCGTACCAACACCATCAATACCTGGCAGAAGCGGATGGACTGGTACGATCCCGCCCATCGGAAGGCCCACATGGAAGCGGTACTGGGGCAGTGCGAGGCGGCCCGCGTCAGCGTTGAGGAGGATGCCGCCCGGGAGCAGTACTGGAGCGAGCACGCCCAGGAGAAGGCGGCCCTGGAGCAGGAGCGGGAGGCCCTCACCCGCCAGGCCGATCAGCTGGAGGCCGACCTGGCCGCCGATCCGGTCTATGAGGAGCGCAAACGCAAGCAGGAGGCCATCGATGACCTCAGCCGGCAGAAGCAGGGGCTGGGTTTGTTCAAAGGCAAGGAGAAAAAGGCCATCCAGGAGCAGATCGACCAGATCCAGGGCGAGCTGGGACAGGTGAACAGCCGCATCAGCCAGATGGAGGAGGCGTGCAGTCAGAAGCTCCAGCCCCTCCGCAGTCGGGCTACTGAGATCGGCGAAGAGCTGAACCGCTCCCGGGGCCGGCTGCCCATGGTCCATGGCGAGCAGCTGGAGCTGCTGGAGGGCAGGCACTTCAAGGGCTCGCCCATGGAGGTCCTCCGCAAGATCCAGGCCATACTGCCCCAGGGTTACAAGGCGGGCAAGGAGGAGGGCGAGGCGGCCATCGTCAACTACAGCAAGACCTCCCACGACCTGGCCCAGTCCATCCAGGGCCTTACCGATGCCATCCAGGGCCGGAAAAGCGAAAAGAAGGAGTGGGTGGACGACCCCAATGAGGACAAGCAGTACCGGATCAACCTTGTGAGGGGAGAGGACGTTACCGGCGTCCATCTGGCCCTCCATGCCAAGTCCATCCACCAGGATTGCTCCGGCGAGTGCTGTTTCGGCATCAACGGCAGCTTCAGCGAAGACAGCGCGGTGGATTTCGTGAAGGTTGTGTCCAGGCTGCTCTTCGCAGCCCTGCCCACCTCCGACCTGGAGACCCTCCAGACCTTCCTGGCCCAGTCCCTTTACGGGCTGGCCGAATCCGACCAGATCTATCAGGATGGGGTGCGGCTGCGGATGGTGCGCAAGCAGTACACCTGGCTGGAATTTGAGGTGCTCTGAGTTACATTAAATCAGAGAGCCCGCCGCAGAATACTGCGGCGGGCTCTCTTACTGTTATCAGGTCAGCACAGACCCAGGATATAGCGGCAGCAGAACCGCTTGTACCAGGGCAGGGCCTTGTCCACCTGAGTGGAGACGGTATGGGCGGCCTGTACAGCGGCCTGCCGCTCCTCCTCTGTCAGAGTGTGGGGACTGAATCTGGCCTTTTTGGCCAGTTCAAATATCTCCTCAGAAGTCTGTCCGCCCCACTTCTCCAGCTTTTTCAGATAGAGATAAGCGGCAATGACGGCTTGGTTGGTGTTGGCCTGGCTAAACCGCTTCTCGCGCCGGCTTCGGCCGATGGCCCGCCGGACGGGGAAGGCCAGAACCACCAGCACGACCGCCAGAGGGATCAGGATGAACCGCAGATCCAGGGGGGCGGCCTCCGGCTGATCCTCTTTCTTGTCGTCGGGAGCGGCGGAGGGCCGGACGGAGGGCTGGGCAGTCTGGGTG
>NZ_NFHC01000029.1:0-35438 GCF_002161245.1 Flavonifractor sp. An9 | reverse complement strand
GTCTACGACAACAAGCTGATGGACGGTACCTCCTCCACCACCTTCGCCCCCCTCATGACCACCAACCGGGCCATGGTCGTCACCATCCTGTGGCGGCTGGAGGGCCAGCCCGAGACCGATGCCACCCTGTCCTTCACCGACGTGGAGAGCGGCGTGTGGTACACCAACGCTGTGAACTGGGCTGCCTCCAAGGGCATTGTCAAGGGCTACAGCGACACTGTGTTTGCCCCCAACGACACCGTAACCCGCGAGCAGCTGGCTACCATTCTGTACCGCTATGCTGAGAGCAAGGGCTACGATGTGTCCGCCAAGGGCGACCTGACCACCTTCGCCGATGGCGCTAAGACCTCCTCCTGGGCCGCTGAGGCCATGGAGTGGGCGGTAGGCTCCAAGCTGCTGTCCGGCAAGGGCGGCAACGTTCTGGATCCCACCGGCACCGCCACCCGCGCGGAAGTGGCGCAGATCTTCATGAACTTTGCGCAGGGTCTGCAGAAGTAAAGATCCATGCCGGCAAGGGCGCGCTGCATCAGCAGCGCGCCCTTGTTGTTGCCAAGAACGTGGTCTGTCCCCCTCTGGACAAGATGTCCACCACTGAAGGAGACCGCTAACCCTGGGGCATTGGCGATACCATTCAGTCAGACAAGGCGGACCAGGCCACCCACAGCGGCTGCCCGCCTCCGGTATCGGAGCGGGCAGGCAAGCCGTTCCAACGTCTCCTCCGCCTGCCGGAGAGCTTTATGGACAAAAGCAGCCCCTCCGTACCGAACGGAGGGGCTGACGGTTATGTATGCAGTTCAGTCCCGGGTGCACAGCGCCTGGGCGCCCTTGATACACAGGGGGAAGAAGATCAGCGCGGTTATATAGGCCACCAGGAAGATAGCGGGCACTTTGGTGATCCAAAAACCAAAGAACCCCGTACCCAGCAGAAAGCCCACTTCACAGAACATCAGGATGGAGCTCATCAGCAGCACCAGCAGCAGCACGATGAAAAAGATCCGCACAAAGTATGCTCCGATACTTTCCATTTTCAGGTGAAAGGCCTTGACAAAGAAATTGCCAAAGGCAGGCAGGTCAATGAGCGTCTCCAGCGTCAGATTCAGGCAGAAACCGTAAACCATACCAACCACCAAGGCGGGAACATTCAGGTTATTGTTGACTGCCAGGTTGAAGATGGTCACCGCCAGGGTAATGAAAAAGGCCAGAAATACATTCATTACTACAGGAAAATCTTTTTTCTTACACATAATTCTTCTCCTTTTCCGTCTGTTCCGCTTACCAGCGGTCTTTCTCTTCGGCGTAGAGGGAGGGCAGGATGGCGGCCAGATGGCCGAATTCCTTCAGATTATGGGCAAACAGGCCCATGGGCACCACCGGGGGCACGCTGACGCCGTCGGGCAGCAGCTTGACCACCTGGCCGTCCACCAGGCCGTAGCCGATCCAGAAGCGGGAACGCAGCTCGATCCCGCCTTCGATCTCCCTAACCATGTGGGTCATGATGGCGGCCACACCCTGGCCGGGTACCGGTCCATGGCCGTTGGCGCACATCATAGTGGCGCAGGCGGGGGTACCAACTTTGGACTCGTCGTATCCCAGCTCATGGGGATAGCGGAAGTTCAGGATCAGCTCGTCGGGACCGCCTCCTATGTCCTCCAATACATGGTGAACGGTGCCCCAAGTTTTTTCCCGCATAGGCACGCTGGGGTCCAGCACCTTGTCCGGATTCTGCTGACGGGCGTAGAAGTGGTCCTCCGGGTCCCAGATGCGGTAGCGCATATCGTTCAGGCCGTGCCAGGCAAACCACCACTCAAACATCTCAGGAGTGACGCCGGGCATCTCAGTGCGGTTGGCCAGATAGCCGGTACCGTTTGGCATCACACAGTAACCGGTCTCACAGGGCAGATAGCCAGGCAGGAACAAATCGTTGCGATCCTCAATCTTCAGGGCCAGAGAGGGATCAATAGGGCCGCCCTCCAAGATGGCAAGTTTCTCCTGGGGAATGGGAGTAATGGGCAGATCATAGTACTTGGCGTAAGACAGCGCCCGCTCCTCCGGGGTAAGAACAGGTCTTTGGCTCATAACAACTCCTCCTTTTTCTGTTTGTTCTGTGTGAAAAAGATAGCATAAACTACCTCTATTTATACACATCACACAAAAATCTACCGTACAGTAACTGAACAAACGGAGGCAAAGTGTCCATTCCCCTCCGATTTTTTGTTGCAATTTTATTCTTGGTCAAATATAATAATAATTTAAGCAAAGTACCCCCTATTTTGCAGCAGATCCGCAAACCTTCTTTGATTTCTAATGAGAGGCAGTTGATGGATATGCCCCCCCGCAGGACGCTGAACCGCCAGCACACTATTCAGGATATTGAATCCGCCTTTCTGGAAATTTACCAGCGGGACGGTATCGACGGCGTAAGCATTGCCGGCATCTGCCAAGTATGCGGTATAGCCCGCTCCACTTTTTACCTTTATTTTGAGGATAAATTTGCAGTATTGCAGGGTGTGGAGGACCGGCTGCTCTCCGCCCTGTGGGAAATCTGCCGTAATCTGCCCGACATCATGGACCACAGCAGCGCCACCGACACCGCCCTGCGCACCATTACGCATATCCGGGAAAACCTAGACTGGTACCGGGTCCTGCTGAGCAACCGCGGAGATCCTATGTTTGTGTACCGCTGGAAAAAAGACATTGTGAAGAGCCTCCGCCGCAAGCTGGAGCAGCGCAACGTCAACGAGCTGGATGCGGTGATCCAGGGCGTGATGTTCTCCTCCGCCCTGATTGGACTATATACCCATATCACCATGGAATGCCCCGATATCCCCGATCAAACCCTGTGCCGCTATATGGACGACCTGCTGGCCCGCAGTCTGAAGCCCATTTCACCCCGATAATAACAATCCCCCCGCTCCGGAACTTCCGGAGCGGGGGGATTTAGTCTATCGATAAAATGTATTTCTGCGATTTTTGCTGCAGGAGCCTCGCAGAGTTCCGCCGTCCGCAGAGGACGGAAATGGGTCAAAATTGTGTTTTCCGGCGGCGTGTACGTCGGAAAACACCCTTCTCAGGCCGCAAGTGTGTGGCCCTTGGGGCCATGCGCGCGGCGGCCTGCATTCCCTCTCAAAAATGCTTGCATTTTTGAGAAGCGTGTCGAAAAACTTCGACACACTGAGTCCCCCCGCTCCGGAACTTCCGGAGCGGGGGGATTGTTACATACTCTTTTTCAATTCCAGGTTGCGCCGCAGGGGGGCGGGCCCACGCCAGGCAAAGGCCCGGCCGCCATACTGCTCCCGAAAGCTCCGGTTGGTCTGTCCCTCCAGATCGGCCCCGTCCAGCACATCCACCAGTCCCTCCCGGAACTCGGGTAAAGGAGACAACTCGGGAGAGGCGTTATAAGGACACGCCTGCTGACAGCAGTCGCACCCCCAGATCAGGGGATGGGCCTTCACCAGCGCCTCCTCCTCCCCAGTCAGTTCTCCTTTCTTCTGGGTCAGGCCGGACAGGCAGCGGGACAGATTTACCCCATCTTCTCCCAGGGCGCCGCCGGGACAGGCGGCCAGGCACTTGCCGCAGCCCACGCAATCGAGGGAGGCCGTACGGGGCTCCAGGTCCAGCGCCACGTCAGTGAGTATGGTACCCAGGAACACATAGCTGCCGTAGGGGGGTAAAATCACCAGCCCGTTCTTCCCCCGCAGGCCGATACCGCATCGCCAGGCAGCCTGCCGTTCCGGCAGGGGGGAATTGTCGGCAGCGGGCAAAAAGACCCCATTTTCGTATTTTTCTCTCAAAATATCACAGATCGTATTCAGCTTTTCGGTGACCACCTGATGATAATCCCGCCCACGGGCGTAGAGAGACAGGTTGCCAGGCCGGTCCCCGGCGTAGTAGGGGAAGGCAGCCACCAGCACGGTACGGGGGTTGGGACACAGCGCCGTCGCCTTTTCCACCGCCGCCTCTGTCATATCCGCCGCCAGTTCTGAAAACGGCAAGCCGCCCCAGGCGGCGGCGCCCGCGGCGGCAAAAGCCTCATTCAGCATGGTCACGGTCGTACTTGTCCAAAGCCTGCCGGGCCAGCACTCCGTCGGGGATACAGGGCTCGGGGCCGTTCTTCCGCTTCTGGGCCTCCTCGCAGCCCTTGCCCGCCAGCAGCACCACGGCGGGACGCTGGGCCTCCAGGATGGCGGCCTCCACAGCCTGCTCCCGGTCGGGGATGACGGTGTAGTCCTTATTCCACCGCTTGAGGAACACGCCGATGTCGGCGCAGATGTCCTCCACCTCCTCGGGGCCGGGGTCGTCCTCGGTGAGGATGATCCGGTGGGCCCACTCACCGGCGGCGTTGCCCATGCCCTCCCGGCGGTCGATGCCCTTGCCGCCGGTGCAGCCGAAGAGGACCGTCAGCTGGCGATCGGGGTACTCCGCCCGGACGGACCGCAGGGCGTTCTGCAAACTCATGCCGTTGTGGGAATAGTCCACAATGACCGAGATCTGGTTGTCGGCGCTGACATAGTGCTCCATGCGGCCGGGGACGAAGGCCTTCTCCAGGCCCTCCTCCACCGCCTCCCGGGAGATGCCGTAGGCCTCGGCCACCGCCACGGCGGCCAGGGCGTTCTCCACGTTAAACAGGCCGGGGGTGGAGATGGCCATCTCCCCTTCATACCGGGGGGTGCGGACGTGGAAGGCGATCTTGTTCCCCTCCTTGCGGACGTTGGTGCCGTACACCACGGCGGCGGGGTCCTTCTGGGAGAAGGTAATGATCTTCTCACACCGGGCGGCAGCCTGGGCCACCTCAGGGGCGTGATCGCAGTCCATGGAAATACAGGCGGTTTTCGCCTGCCGGAAAATCAACAGTTTGGATTGGAGATAGTCCTCCAGATCGGGGTGCTCTACCGGGGAGATGTGGTCCTCGCCGATGTTGAGGAACACGGCGCAGGACAGGTCCACCCCGATGACCCGGCCATACTTCAGAGCCTGAGAGGACACCTCCATGGTGAGGTAGTCTGCCCCGGCGGTGACAGCATTGGACAGGTGGCGCTGGAGATCCAGGGGCTCCGGGGTGGTCAGCTTGGCGGGCTTGCGCTCCAGGCCGTCGTCGGTGACGATGGTGGAGAGCAGGGCGCTCTCCCGGTGGCCCTGGGCAGCCAGCCAGGTGTCCACGATGGACTTGATATAGTAGGCCGTGGTGGTCTTGCCCTTGGTGCCGGTGATGCCGGTGATGGTCAGCTTACCGGAGGGGTGGCCGTAGGCCAGATCGGCCAGCAGACCCATGGCCTGCCGGATGTCGGTCACCCGCAGGCAGGGCAGGGGCACGTTGGGATAGGGAGTCTCGCTGACATACACGAAGGCCCCCTTGTCCATGGCCTGGCGCAGGTAGTCCTCCTTGAACTTGGCCCCTTTGCAAATAAAGAGGGTGCGGGGGATCACCACCTGGGAGTCACAGGACACCAGAGCCACGGGGGCAGTCAGATCAGCGGGGATGGGTCCCTTGTCGGACAGCAGGTCATGGCGCAGCAGCAGCTGCACATAGTCGCCCAGAGGGCGGCGGAAATCGGTCATAGTCATTCACCACCAGAAACTGATCGGGCCGATGTCTCCATCGGCCCATTGCTTATACCATCCGCAGCTTGTAGCCGCAGGCGGTGATACACCGCTGAGCCAGCACGTCCATGGCGTCCAGATAGTGGTCGGGCAGGCCGTGATAGGTGCGGTAGACAGACAGCTCGGTGCAGCCCAGAATGGCGCTGTCGCACCCGGCCTGATGGAGCCAGCGGTCAATGACGGCGAATTTCTCCCGGGAGCCCTTTTCCCCCCGCTTGATCTCGTCGTAGATAATGCTCATCACCAGCTTCTGGACCTCCTCCGGCGGGGAGACGGCCTCAATGCCCCGGGCGGTACACTCCTTCTGGTACACACCGGTGCGGATGGTGCCGTCGGTGCCCAGGATGCCCACCTTGCGCCGCCCCTCCTCCGCCAGCACTCCCACGGTCTCCCGGGGCATATGGATGAGGGGAATGGAGATATCCCCCTGGAGCCGGTCGGCAAAGTAGTGGGAGGTGTTGCAGGGAATGGACAGCACGGTGCAGCCACCCCCCTCCAGCAGACGGGCACCCGCCAGCAGCCGCTGGTAGCAGCCCTCCGCATCGCCCCCCAGAATGGCGGCGGTGCGGTCGGGCATGGAGGTGTCGCTCCAGATCAGGGTAGGCAGGTGCTCCTGGTCTTTGGCCGCGTCGGTACGGTCCAGAATCCGCTGATAAAAGTCCTGGGTGGCCTGGGGCCCCATGCCGCCCAAGATCCCCAATCTCTGTTCACTCATCGGACTTTCTCCATACAAGAGGCATACCAGCCCACATACCGCTTCTGACCCTTCATAATGCGCAGGGTACGCACCAGGCCGTTGTCCGGCTTGTAGAACAGTGGGTTGACCACGGCGCCCGCCTTCTCCAGGGCCTTCATCTCCTCGTGGTACTTGGGATTCACATAGTCGTAGGCCACCTTGGGGGGAATGACCCACCACAGATGGCGGTTTTTCGTGATGGTCAGCTCACAGTCCTTGCCCAGCACCCGGTCCTCCACCAGGTACTTGGCCAGGTTGTAGCCCGCGCCGGTGACATAGTAGTTAGACCGGCCCTGGCGGCAGTTGATCTCAAAGGCCTTGAACTTGCCGTCCCGCTGGTCGTACTTGATGTCGAAGTTGGAGAAACCGGTAAATTTAATGGCCTCCAGGAAGCCCTTCAGCTTCTCGCACAGCTCAGGCTCAGGCTCGGTGATGATGACGGCATGGTTGCCGATGGCGTGGGCGGTGTGCTCCTCCAGCAGGACGTGGCCCACGCACATGAGGCGCACCTTGCCGTCGGCGCCGGAGTAGTTGGTGACCACCCGCATATAGCTGTCGTCACCGGGGATAAAGTCCTGGATGATGAGGGAGTCCTCATATCCGGCGTTGTAGATGTCGTCGATGACCTGGTCCACCTCTTCCCGGGTCTGGAGGACGTAGGCCTTCTTCTGGGTGGGGAAGGGATGCTTCCAGTAGGTGTCCGACTCGGCGGGCTTGACCACAAAGGGGCCCTCGAAGGGCAGGGTAAAGCCGTGGCCCTCTCCCTTGTGGTAGACGTAGGTGGCCGGATGGTCGATGCCGTACTGGTCGCACAGGTCGTAGAACTTCTCCTTGTGGATCAGGGTCTCCAGCATGGACAGGTCCACATAGGGCGCGATGACGTTTTCCGGGTAGTTGGGCAGGTTGGCGGAGATGGAGTTGAGGTAGTTGTCTCCGCAGCCCAGCACCAGGATCTTCTTGTCCGGGTGCTCTTTGGCCACCTCGGTGACGTTCTCCAGCACCTTGTCCACCCGGTCGTTGTGCTCCCGCACCCGGTAGTCGATGATCTTGCTGCCGGCGCACACGCTGGCGGGGAACATTCCATACACCACGGAATGTACGCCGTAGGCCTCATGGAAGGCCCGGGCCATGCTGTAGGCGTTGATGTCCGAGCCTAACAGCACGGGCACAAATTCAGTTGCAGCCATTATAAAATGCCTCCTGGAAGGTAATTTCATACCAATGTTCGCCCATGGGAATAACCTGGGCGCAATAATGTCCCGCCACATAGGCGGCCTGGGCCTCGGTGAGCCGCAGCTCCCGCCGGAGCAGCTCTCCGCCCGCAAAGCACTGGGAGATCAGCCGGTCCAGGGTCTCGTTTTCTTGCAGTATCTCTCTCTGAATCATCATTCGTTCTCCTCAACAAGAGAAAAGGCAGTGGTCGTACCGCAGGGGCGACCCTTGTGGCAGCCCCTAGATTATTTTTTATCCTGCGGCGCGTTTCACCTGGTACACGCCCTGGATCTGACCCAGCTTGTTGATGACGGCGGTAAGCTCGGTGTGGTTCTTGACCTCCAGCACAATGCTGACGGTGGCGTAGCCGTCGGGCATGGACCGGGCGGACAGGCTGGTGGTCTTGGCCTTCATGGTGGACAGGGCCATGGCCACATCGAGAGTCAGGCCGTCCCGATCCTTGGCGGCGATCTCCAGGGAGGTGCGGTAGGTGGCCAGCTCCCCGGTGGCCCAGGATACCTTGATCCAGCGGCCCTCCTCCTCCGGCTTGCGCTTTTCAGGGGCGGCGTTGGGGCAGTCCGCCCGGTGAACAGAGACGCCGAAGCCCCGGGTAATGAAACCCACCACCGGGTCGCCGGGGACGGGGGTACAGCACTTGGCGAACTTCACCAGGCAGTTGTCGATGCCCTCCACAATGATGCCGCTCTGATCCTGCTTGCCGGTCTTGACGGGCACGGTGGGCTGGTTGCTGGTGGCGGGATAAATGGCATTCTGCTGCTGGGCCGTCTTTTCGGCGGCAGCCGCCTGCTCGGCGTGGAGCCGGTTGAGCCGGGTCATCTCGTCCTTGACCCGCACCACCGCCTTCTGGGCGGACATACCGCCGTAGCCGATGGCGGCATACAGCTCATCCAGGGTGCCGAAGCGCACCTTTTTCAAAATAAAGGGCAGCACATCCTCGGCGGTGATGGCAGTCAGAGACAAGCCCACGTGCTTGAGCTCCGACTCAAAGGAGGCCCGGCCGGTGGCGATGTTCTCCTCCCGCCGCTCCTTCTTAAACCACTGGCGGATTTTATTGCGGGCCTCGTTGGACTTACAGATCTTCATCCAGTCCCGGCTGGGGCCGTGGGCCGACTTGGAGGTGATGACCTCCACGATGTCGCCGTTTTTCAGGGGGGTATCGAAAGTGACCATACGTCCGTTGACCTTGGCTCCCGTCATGTGGTTGCCCACGGCGGAGTGGATGTTGTAGGCAAAGTCGATGGGGGTAGCCCCGGCGGGCAGGTTGATCACGTCACCCCGGGGGGTGAACACGAACACCTCGTCGGAGAACAGATCCACCCGCATGGTGCGGACAAACTCCTCGGCGTCCACGTCCTGCTGGCTCTCCAGCAGCTTGCGCACCCACTCAAAGGCCTCCTCGGTGCCCAGCTTGGTGTTGGCCATGCCCTGCTTGTACTTCCAGTGGGCGGCGATGCCGTATTCGGCGGTATGGTGCATCTCCCAGGTGCGGATCTGCACCTCGAAGGGGATGCCGTCCCGGCCAATGACGGTGGTATGAAGGGACTGGTAGCCGTTTGGCTTGGGCGTGCCGATGTAGTCCTTGAACCGGCCCAGCACCGGGTTAAAGAGATCGTGAATGACGCCCAGCACATTGTAGCACTCCGGGATGTCATCTACAATGACCCGGAAGGCATAGAGATCAAAAATCTCATCCATGGTCTTGTTCTGGGTATACATCTTCCGGTAGATGGAGTAGGCGTGCTTCACCCGGCCGTAGATGGTGCAGTGGATGCCCTCGGCGTCCAGCCGCTCCTGGATGCGCCGCTGGACGGTGGCCAAAAACTCCTCGTGGGCGGCAGAGCGGGCGGCCAGCTCGTCAGAGATCTCTTTGTAGCCCACCGGGTCCAGGTAGCGCAGGGAGGTATCCTCCAGTTCCCACTTGATGCGCTGCATACCTAAGCGATGGGCGATGGGGGCGTAGATCTCCATGGTCTCCAGGGCCTTCTCCTTCTGCTTCTTGGGAGACTGGTATTCCATGGTGCGCATATTGTGAAGCCGGTCGCAGATTTTAATCAGGATCACCCGGATGTCCTTGGCCATGGCCATGAGCATCTTGCGCAGGTTCTCCATCTGCTCCTCTTCCTTGGAGGTATACTGCACCCGGGTCAGTTTGGTAACGCCCTCCACCAGGTCGGCCACCACCGTCCCGAAGAGCTTGGCGATCTCCTCGTGGGTGGAACCGGTGTCCTCGATACAGTCGTGGAGCAGGGCGGCAATGATGGAGTCGGTATCCAGCTCCAGCTCGGCTACGATCTCGGCCACCGCCAGGGGATGGGTGATATAGGGCGATCCATCCTTGCGCAGCTGCCCGGAGTGGGCATTGTCCGCATAGGTGAACGCGCTGAACAGGCGCTGGGTATCCAGCGCCGGGTTATAGGTTTTAATCTTGTCCTCAAGAGCCTGATAACGCTCCAGGATGGGGTCCATACAGGGCACCTCCTGTCGAAATAAAAATGAAAGGGAAATTTATCCGCTCATGCCCCGCAGCCGGCGCATGATCCAGCTGTCATCCAGATCCACCTTGCCCTCCACCGTCCGCAGGGCGATGTGGAGGTGGTCGGTGGTATGCTCCAGCTGGATGAGTCCCCGCTCGTCAAAGACCTCCAGACATACCAGAGTACGCATGACGGTCTCCCGCCGTCCGGCGGAGCGGGCGATGTTGCGGGCAAGCCGGTGGGCGGTCTCCTCCAGAGGGGACTGTCCGGCATGGCCCTTCAAATAGCGCCAGAGAACCACGAACTCCTCTCTGGTGGGCAGCAGGGCGGCCGCCTCCCGGCGGGTCAGTTCCTCGCCCCGGCGGAATTTTTCAAAGAGGGCCCGCTCGGCCTGGGCCCGGGTCAGGGCAGAACGCAGGTCACACACCTGGAACTGGACCGAGCGCCACCCCCGGTACTCATTGACCTGGGGGGTAAAGGCCACATCCACCCGGTCTCCCTGGGCCACCCCCATCTCGGCGGCGGTGGCGGAGAAGAAAATAGCGTCAAAGCTGCGGCCGCCGGAGGCCAGCTTCAGCTTCAGATGCCGGCCGCCCCCCACCTCGCTGAGGGCGGTGATGAGGCAGCCAGACAGGGAGAACACCGGCTTGGGGTTGCCCGAGCCATAGGGCTCCAGCAGGTCCAGGCCCTCCACCCCCTCCAGGGTAAGGATACCCACATCGTCCACCGGACAATCCACATCCAGGGTGGACACCATCTCGGCGCCGCCGGTGCACTGGCGGACGTAATCGTTCATGGCTGCGGTGAAGGCGGGGATGTTCTCCTCCAGAATGGTAAAGCCCGCCGCCAGCTCATGGCCGCCGAAACCCTCCAGCAGGGGGGCGCAGTGCTCCAGGGCGGCAAACAGGTTGAATCCGCCGAAGGACCGGCAGGAGCCTTTGCCCTTGCCGTCCTGGAGGCAGATCATAAAGGCGGGGCAGGAGTATTTCTCCGCCAGGCGGGAGGCCACAATGCCCACCACCCCCTGGTGCCAGTGGTCGCCGGCCAGCACCAGAGCATAGCGCTCCTCCGGCGGCAGGGCCTCGGCCAGCTCCTGGCACTCGGCGGAAATCTGGGCCTCAATGGTCTGCCGCTCCCGGTTGAGCTCGCACAGCTGGATGGCCAGTTCCTCTCCCCGGGCGGGATCGGCGGTGAGCAGCAGCTCGGCGGCCAGGGAGGCGCACCCCATCCGGCCCGAGGCGTTGAGCCGCGGGGCCAGGGTGTAGCCGATGGCCACCGAGTTAAGGGGCCGCTCCTCCAGGCCCGCCTGCCGCAGCAGGGCCTTCAGGCCGGGACGGCCGGTGTGGCGCAGGGCCTCCAGCCCCAGGCGCACAATGGTGCGGTTCTCCCCGGTGAGGCTCATCACGTCGGCCACCGTACCGATGGCCGCCAGATCGGCATACCGGCTCAGCAGTTCCTCCTGCCGGGGCTTCCCACCCAAGGCCAGCACCAGCTTGAGGGCCACCCCCACGCCGGCCAGACATTTAAAGGGATAGGGGCAGTCGGCCTGGTGGGGGTCCACCACCGCCAGCGCAGCGGGCAGTTCCTCCTTGCACTCGTGGTGGTCGGTGATCACCAGATCCATACCCAGACGGGTGGCGTAGCGGGCCTCCTCCACGGCGGTAATGCCGCAGTCCACCGTCACCACCAGACTCACTCCCGCCTGGTGGAGGGTGTCCAGGGCGTCGGTGTTCAGGCCGTAGCCCTCCTCCATCCGGTCGGGGATGTAGGGGATCACATCTCCCCCCTCCCGCCGGAGGAAATCGGTGAGCAGGCTGGTGGAGGTGATGCCGTCCACGTCATAGTCGCCGTAGACCGCAATGGTCTCCCCCGCCGCCAGAGCCCGGGCCACCCGGGCGGCTGCCCGGTCCATATCCTTCATCAGCAGGGGGTCCTGAAGCTGACCCCGTCCCGCGTCCAGAAAGGCACGGGCCTTCTCCGGGGTATCCATCCCCCGGGCGCACAGGGTCATGGCCGCCAGAGTGGGCAGTCCCGCCCGCTCCAGAGCGGCCACCGCGGCCGGATCGCTGGCCGCCTGATTCCATTGTTTATATTTCATGGGCGGCCACCGTCCTTTCCCATTAAAATTACCCTTTATTATATCAAATGCCTTTCCCTGTGACAAGGGCTTGGAAAAAAACGGCGGGCGGCCCACAAGGCCGCCCGCCTGTTTTCTCAGCCCAGCTCCAGATACAGGCTCACCAAATCAATGGTAGCTTTCATGCCGTCAAAATGAGTCCGCGCCCCACGGGACTACAGTTCCGCGGGGACCCCGTTTATTTTCATTTATCGCCCGGCAGAAATGAATTCTACCGGGCTCCCGCCTTCGGCGGAGATGGAGCGGACTTCTTTTTTTCAGCCCAGCTCCAGGTACAGGCTCACCAGATCAATGGTGGCTTTCATGCCGTCAAAATGAGTCCGCTCCATACCGTGGGAGGCGTGGACGCCGGGACCGATGAGGGCGCCCTTGGCGTCCATGCCGGTCTTCCAGGCCACCGCCACGTCAGAGCCGTAGTGGGGATAGATATCCACCGCGTAATCCACACCGTTGGCCTTGGCCAGCTCCACCAGGCGGCTCACCATCTCATAGTCATAGGGGCCGTTGTTGTCCTTGGCGCAGATGGACACCTGATACTCGGTGCAGCTCAGATCGTCACCCACACAGCCCATATCCACCGCCAGCAGCTCGTCCACCTGGGGCAGGGTGGCGCCGCCGTGGCCCACCTCCTCATGGACGGTGAAGCACACCTCGGTGTCGTACCGGGGGCGTACCTTGGCAAAGTGCATCAGCCGCAGCAGCACCAGCAGGCAGGCAGCGCTGCCCTTGTCGTCGATGAACCGGGACTTGAGGAAGCCGCTCTCGGTGACGGTGGTCTTGGGATCAATGCACACATAATCCCCGGGGCAGATGCCCAGGGCCTCCACGTCCGCCTTGCTCCTCACCTTCTCGTCGATGCGCACCGCCAGGTTCTTTTCATCCCGGGGCCGGGTGGCGGCGTCGTCAAAGACGTGGGCGGCGGGGGACAGGGACAGGATGGTACCGGTGTACACCTTGCCGTCCCGGGTATAGATGCGGCAGTATTCGCCGTCCAGGGTGGGCAGGATGGGGCCGCCCACCTTGGTGGTCATCAGCATTCCGTCGGCGGTGATGGAACGCACCATCAGCCCCAGGGTGTCGATGTGGGCGCACAGGCCGATCTTCTTGCCCTTCTCCCGGCCGGGCACCGACACGATGAGATTGCCCTTGTTGGTGCGGCGGGTCACATAGCTGTGGTCCTGGGCGATCTGCTCCGCTTCCCGCACCACATTCTGGGTAAAGCCGCTGGGGCTATCAATGGACAAAAGCCGCTGGGCGATGTTCAGCAGCTGCCCACGGCTTCCTAAGGTATCCAACAACATTTGCATCCGCTCCTCGGTTGTAGTAAGATGTCTCTATCTTATACCAAACCACGGGAGCGATGCAACCATGTCCGAAGAAAAGACCAACGTAATGCGGGTACTGGATCAGAAGAAGGTGCCCTATACCCCCCACCACTACGCCCACCCCGATGGGGCGGTGGACGGCGCCAGCGTGGCCGCCCTCATTGACAAGGACCCGGCCAGCGTGTGCAAGACTCTGGTGACCCAGGGGGCCAGCAAGAAATATTATGTGTTCGTCATCCCGGTGCTGAAGGAGCTGGACCTGAAGGCCGCCGCCAAGGCGGTGGGGGAGAAATCCATCGAGATGATCAAGCAGGCCCAGCTGCTCCCCCTCACCGGCTACGTCCACGGCGGCTGCTCCCCGGTGGGCATGAAGAAGCAGTTCCCCACCGTCTTTGACCAGAGCGTGGAGGGCCTGGACACCATCACCGTCAGCGCCGGGAAGATCGGCGCCCAGGTGGAGGTAGCCCCGGCAGCCCTGGCCGGACTGGTGCGGGGCCGGTTCGCTCCGGTGGCGAAATAAAACTTTATGCGCCAAGAGTATACCACGAAAACAAGCAAAGGCTGTGGCGCATGAAGTTTATGCGCATATGGGCCGTCCCGGCCCATGCGCTTTGATTTCATGGCCGTGCCGCTGAAAGCGGCACATGGGCCTGTTGCAAAATAGCTGTTTTGCACAAACCTGTCATTGCGAGCCAGTGCGCACACTGGCGTGGCAATCCGTTTCCCCGGCAAAAGGGACGGATTCCCACGAAAAACGGCCGCCCGGTGGGCGGCCGTTTTTCTCGGAATGACGGGTCTTTGTACGAGCTGCACATTTTGCAACAGACCCATAAAATTTTTCCTCTTTTGGGGGAACCTTTTTCAAAAAGCCCCGTCTATCCTTGTGACAACAAACTTGCAAGGAGGACCTTACCGATGAAAAAATTCGGCGCTGCCGCACTGGCCCTGACTCTGGCCGGTTCCATGACTCTCCCCGCCCTGGCTGTGGAGACCCCCGTGCTCATCTCCGCCAAGGTGGGCTACACCACTTCCATCACCCTCAACGGTGAGAAGCTGGACACCGCCGCTCTGCCTGCCGCCTCCGACTCCATGCTGCCCCTGCGCCTGGTGGCCGAGTCCGACCACGGCAACGCGTTCTGGGACCAGGAGGGCAATGAGGCCTGGTTCACCTTCGGCCAGGACCGGATCACCGTCCACTTCGCCGACAACACCATTCTGGTGAACGATGAACAGGTGAAGGCCCAGGCTGAAGTCACCGCCGGCGTAACCTATGTGCCGGCCAGCGTACTGGCCATGCTGGACGGCTACACCGTCACCTGGGCCGACCCCACCGCTGAGAGCTTTGGCGCCGTGGACATCACCACCCCCAACAACGACCCCATGGTCAAGCTGGCCTACTCCATCATGGAGAACAGCGAGATGTTCGGCTCCCGCACCTATGAGGATATGCTCTCCGATGCCTACAAGATCCCCGTGGACCAGTTTGAGCAGATCGTGGCCTTCTTCCCCATGATCACCAGCCCCGACACCGTCATCATCGGCAAGCTGGCTGAGAACGCCGATGAGAAGGCGGTCACCGATGCCCTGGAGGCCTACCGTCAGAGCCAGGAGGACACCTTCTCCTGGTACCTGTCCCAGCACCTGCCCAAGGTTCAGGACGCCCGCACCGTGATTGAGGACGGCTATGTGTTCTTCTTCATCGGTGAGAACGCCGATCAGGCCGAGCAGATGTTCCGCGACTTCGTGGCTGCTCAGGGCTGAACCTTCCAACCGCGAAACAAGGTCCCGGCTATGGCCGGGACCTTGTTTTTTGCACCGGCAGCGACTATAATGTGGAAAAAAGGAGGGATCCCCATGGAAGAACACACCCCCGTATCCGCCCCCCAGGCTCTGGAGGACCTGGAGGTCTGCTACCGGGATTTCATCGAGAAGCTGAAGAAGAGCAAGGCCTCCAGTGTGGGCGAGGTCATGGGCAATTTCTTCCGGGCCCAGGGCAACCCCCGGGTGTCCTATGCGGTAGAGGAGTTTGACGCCGCCATGACAGAACGCCTGACCACCCTGACCGCCGTGCTGGAGACCTGTCCGGCGGAGGAGGCCTGCCGTCTGGCGGTCCAGGCCCTGGAGCTGATGCTCTTCTATCCCGTCCCCAAAGACAACACCGTGGCCTTTTCCCTGTCTGCCTTTGAAGGGCGGGCCATGGCCCTGCTGCCCTTCCTTCCCCCCGACAAGCAGCGGGAGATCGCCAGCCGCTATGCCAGGCGCACCACACCCCGGCAGATGCTGCCCAATCAGAAGAAGCTGTGGAAGGCCCTCTCCCAGTTCTGAGCAGCCGGAACATCTTCCAAAATTGAATTCATACAAGCCGCGCAAAATGCAGAAAAACCCACTGCTTTGCGCGGTTTTTTCTGTTTCTCCCTGGATATCTTTCCACAAACACTATGCAGCCAGCAAATTGTTTTACCTTAAAAAAGAGTATATAGTTGTGATTGGAAAGAAGGTCCAGCAGGGCAGGGCGAGGAGGCGCCCCGCCCTGTTTGGCCTGAGCGCACCCTGAAGAGGAGGAAGAGATTGTATGAAAAAACGCATCTTGTCCCTGGCGCTGACCCTGGGGCTGGTGATGACCCTCTGTCCCACTGCTCTGGCCGCAGGCAAGGGTCTGTCCAACTTCCAGAAGAGCGCCGCCTACACCACCGGTACTTTTACCGATGTGCCTGCCAGCACCTGGTACACGGAAAACGTCAAGACCGCCTATGAGCTGGGTCTGATGAAGGGCACCAGCTCCGTTGCCTTCTCCCCCGACGGCAACATTACCGTGGGCTCCGCCATTGCCCTGGCCTGCCGGCTCCACAGCATCTATGAGACCGGCGGCGCCAACTTCATCCAGGGCAACCCCTGGTATCAGGTCTATGTGGACTATGCCCTCAAAAACGGCATCATTACCCAGGGCCAGTTTACCAACTATGACGCAGTGGCCACCCGCCGGCAGTTTGCCGCCATTCTGGCCAAGGCTCTGCCTGAGGAGGCCCTGGAGGAGAAAAACACGGTGGAGGACGGCACCATTCCCGATCTGGCCGCCGGTTCCGCCAACTATGACGACATCTATCTCCTCTACCGGGCGGGCATTCTCACCGGCAGCGACTCTAAGGGCACCTTCGTCCCCGAGTCCACCATCACCCGCTCGTCGGTGGCCGCCATCGTCTCCCGCATGGCCATGCCCCAGCTGCGGCAGTCCGTTACCATGAAGGTGGTTCCCGCCACCAAGCTGACCATGAACCAGACCAGCCTGACGCTGGAGGAGGGCAAGACCTCCACCCTTACCGTCACCCCCTCCCCCGCTGACGCCACCGTCACCAACGTGACCTGGAAGTCCTCCAACACCAGCGTGGCTACTGTGGACAACGGCAAGGTCACCGCCGTGAAGAAGGGTTCCGCCACCATCACCGCCACCACCGCCAACGGGGTCAAGGCCACCTGCAAGGTCACCGTCACCCCCGCCCCCGTGGAGGTCACCGGCGTCTCCCTGAACAAGTCCACCATGAGTCTGGCGGAGGGCACCACCGGCCGCCTGACCGCCACGGTGAAGCCCAGCGACGCCACCAATGACAGCGTCACCTGGTCCTCCTCCAACACCAGCGTGGCCACCGTCAGCAGCGGCGGCACCGTCACCGCCAAGCGGGAGGGCACCGCCACCATCACCGTCACCACCTATAACGGAAAGACCGCCACCTGCAAGGTCACCGTCACCCCTGAGATCAAGGTCTCCAGCGTCACCGTGGACCCCAGCAGCCTGACGCTGGAGGTTGGGGACAGCGAGTACCTCAGCGCCTCGGTGTATCCCGCCAACGCCACCGACGACAGCGTGGAGTGGGAGTCCTCCGACACCAGCGTGGCCACCGTCAACTCCAGCGGCAAGGTCACCGCTGTGGCGCCCGGCTCCGCCCGGATCACCGCCACCTCCGAAAACGGCCGGTACGACTACTGCCGCCTGACCGTCAAGGCCTCCACCAAGCTGAACTTCTCCGTACCTGAGCTGAACCACAACTACGGCCCCATGACCATCGTCTACCGCTCCGGCAGCACGGTCACCAACTTCCTGGTGAATGACTTCACCTTCACCAGCGGCAAGCTTCAGTTCGGCAAGGCCCGTCTGGAGGCCACCGCTCAGGGCAGCGTGGGCAGCGGCTCCCAGTACTTCTACGTCCGCATCAATCTGTATGACGCCGGCGGCAAGCTGCTGGACACCGACTACAGCTCCAAGAGCGTGGGCAACAATCAGGACTTCGCGGTAGAGATGACCTTCGATGTGGACCCCACCGCTCTGTCCCAGGCCGCCTCCATCGAGTTCGTCAGCTACTCCGGCGACAAGGCCGTGCCCGGCCTGGTGGAGCCCGAGACCCCCGAGCCCGAGCCCGAGGTGGACCCGGAGAAGGAGGAGGCCATGGAGATCGGCGATCGGATGACGGACCATTTTAAGAGCGGTATGAACCATCTGACTCCGGTGCAGGAGTACATGAGCAAGGTTCCCGCCTATTCGGAAAACCCCTACGGCGACGCCCAGTACGTCAAGTTCTCCATTGACGGCATCACCAGCTTCCAGTCCGACGTGGAGAAGGTCATCGAAAACTGCGGCGACAATTCCTATTGGTCCGGCGTCAAAACCTTGGCTGAAAATCTGTTGGAGGATGTGGAGGAGGCCGTCGCCCTGTTTGACCGGGTGGGCAACAGCTCCTCTCCCACCAGCACCGATATCTCCCAGGCCCGCAACTCCTACCTCTACATTCTCAAAGCCTGGAGCGGGGTCATGGACGCCTCCTCCAGCGTGGTCAAAGGTCTGTAATTTCAACATTTACTGAAAGGAGCTCTACCCCATGAAAAAACGCATCCTGTCCCTGTTCCTGGCTCTGGGCCTGTCGGTGTCCCTGCTGACCACCGGCGCCCTGGCCGCCGCCGACGGCCTGTCCAACTTCAAGTCCGTCAACACCTACACCACCGGCACCTTTACCGACGTGCCCGCCGACACCTGGTACACCAGCAACGTCAAGACCGCCTATGAGATGGACCTGATGAAGGGCACCAGCGGCACCTCCTTCTCCCCCGACGGCAACATCACCGTGGGCTCCACCATCGCCCTGGCCTGCCGGCTCCACAGCATCTACAACACCGGCGCCGCCAACTTTGTCCAGGGTGATCCCTGGTACCAGGTCTATGTGGACTACGCCGTGAAGAACGGCATCATCTCCCAGGGCCAGTTCACCGACTACAACGCCGTGGCCACCCGCCGTCAGTTTGCCGCCATCCTGGCCCGTGCCCTGCCCGCCGAGGCCCTGGAGGCCAAGAACACCGTGGACGACGGCATGATCCCCGACGTGGCCGCCGGCTCCGACAACTACAACGACATCTACCTGCTCTACCGGGCGGGCATCCTCACCGGCAGCGACTCCAAGGGCACCTTCCAGCCTGAGACCACCATCACCCGCTCCTCCGTGGCCGCCATTGTCTCCCGCATGGCCAACCCCGCCCTGCGGCAGAACATCTCCCTCACCTATGTGAACCTGACCGGCCTGACCCTCACCGGCCTGAGCCTGGAGGCCGGCAAGACCGGCGCCATCTCCGTGCAGACGGCCCCCTCCAATGCCACTGTCAAGTCCCTGACCTGGAGTTCCTCCGACGCCAGCGTGGCCAGCGTCAGCAACGGCACCGTCACCGCCCATAAGGCGGGCACCGCCACCATCACCGCCGTGGCCGACAACGGCGTCAGCGGCTCCTGCACCGTCACCGTTACCGCCGCCCCCGTGGCCGTCTCCTCTGTCACCCTGAACCAGACTACCATGACCCTGGACGTGGGCAAGACCGGCACCCTCACCGCCACCGTCCAGCCCGCCGACGCCGTCAACAAGAACATCACCTGGACCTCCTCCAACACCGCTGTGGCCACCGTGTGGAGCGGCACCGTCACCGCCGTGGCCCCCGGTACCGTTACCATCACCGCCTCCACCCCCAACGGCAAGAGCGCTTCCTGCACCGTCACCGTCAAGAAGCCCGCCAGCTCCGGCTATCAGTCCTACTCCCGGTTCGCCGGCGTGCCTGACTTCGGTCTGGTGATGGGCACCTACGCCATGGACAGCACCTATGATCCCTCCGACAACTCCGGCGGCTTCTTCTACTCCTACACCAGCATCAAGAACGCCGGTCACGGCGAGGACTTCGCCGAGCGCTATGACGCCGCCCTGGTGGCCAGCGGCTTCCGGTACATGGACAGCTTCGTCAATGACGACGGCGGCACCACCCTGATTTACACCAACGGCACCTACTTTGTTATGATGGGCGCCAGCGTTGCCGGCGGTGTTCCCGGCATTCTGATCGTAGTTACTCCCTAAGTTTACAATTCCACGCAAAAAGGCCCCGCTGCCAACGGCAGCGGGGCCTTTTGTGATTCATTACTTCATCAGGGAGCACACCAGCTCGGTGTAGCCCGCGGGGTCGGCCAGAGGCAGACCGGCAATGAGCTGGGCCTGGGCATACAGCAGCTGGGCGTACTTGGCGGCCAGGTCCCTGTCTTCGGCCACCGCCCGCTTCAGGGCGGCAAAGGCGTCCGAATCGGGGTTGAGTTCCAGCACCCGCTGGGCCTTCATGTTGTCGGCGTTGTCCGGGTCCATCCGCTGGAAGTACTTCTCCATCTCCAGAGTGATGGGGCCGTCGGTGGTGAGGCACACGGCGCCGCTCTTCAGGATCTTGGACAGGCGGGCTTCGTGGATGTCGCCCCCCAGGGTCTCCTTCAGGAAGTCCAGCACCGGCTTGTTCTCCTCCGCCTTCTGCTCCAGGGCGGCCTTCTCCTCGTCGGTCTCAGGCAGGGCGTCGTCGTCGTCCACCGACTTGAAGGCCTTGCCGTCCACCGCGCCCAGCACGTTGATCACGAACTGGTCGGCCTCGGCGGTGAGGTAGAGGATCTCGTAGCCCTTGTCCCGGATGCGCTCGGCCTGGGGCAGCTTGTCCAGCTTGGCGGTATCCTCGCCGCAGGCAAAGTAGACGTACTGCTGGTCCTCGGGCATCCGCTCCTTGTACTCGGCCAGGGTGGTCAGCTTGCCCTCCCTGGAGGACCAGAACAGCAGCAGATCGCTGAGCAGGTCCTTGTGGACGCCGTAGTCGGCCACCACACCCATCTTGATCTGGGGACCGAAGGCCTTCCAGAAGGTCCCGTACTTCTCCCGGTCCTCCTTCTGGAGGCGGAGCAGCTCGGCCTTGATCTTCTTCTCCAGGTTGTTGGCAATAACCTTCAGCTGGCGGGTGTGCTGGAGCATCTCGCGGCTGATGTTCAGGGAGAAGTCCTGGGAGTCCACCACGCCCTTGACGAAGCGGAAGTGTTCGGGCAGCAGGTCGGCGCACTTGTCCATGATGAGCACGCCGGAGGAGTAGAGCTGCAGGCCCTTCTCATATTCCCGGGTGTAGAAGTCGTAGGGGGCGTGGGAGGGGATGTAGAGCATGGCCTTGTACTCCACGGTACCCTCGGCGGAGACGTGGATCACGCTCAGGGGGTCCTCCCAGTCGCCGTACTTCTCCTTGTAGAACTGGTTGTATTCCTCAGCCTTGACCTCGCTCTTGGGCCGCTGCCACAGGGGCACCATGGAGTTGAGGGTCTCCCACTCATCATAGTCCTCCCACTCGGGCTTGTAGTCGTCGCCGGCGTCCTCCGGGCGAGGCTTCTGGCGGGACTTGTGCATGAGCATGACGATGGGGTAGTGGATATAGTCGGAGTACTTCTTCACCAGATCGGCGATGCGGTACTGCTCCAGATACTCGTCGTAGTGGTCGTCGTCGGTGTTGGCCTTGATGTGGAGCACGATGTCGGTGCCCACCTTGTCCTTCTCGCAGGGCTCGATGGTGTAGCCGTCGGCACCGTCAGACTCCCACTTCCAGGCCTGGTCGGCGCCGTAGGCCTTACTGGTGACGGTAACATGGTCGGCCACCATGAAGGCGGAATAGAAGCCCACGCCGAACTGACCGATGATGTCGGTGGTATCCCCCTCGGCCTTCTCCTGCTTGGCCATCTCCTGCTTGAACTGGAGGGAGCCGCTGCGGGCGATGGTGCCCAGGTTCTGCTCCAGCTCCTCCTTGGTCATGCCGATGCCGTTGTCGCTGATGGTGAGGGTACGGGCGATCTGGTCGGGGGTGAGGGTAATCTTCAGCTCCGACCGGTCCAGGCCCACCTTGTCGTCGGTGAGGGCTTTATAGGCCAGCTTATCCATGGCGTCGCTGGCGTTGGAGATGATCTCCCGCAGGAAGATCTCCTTGTGGGTATAGATGGAGTTGATCATCAGGTCCAGCAGTCGCTTGGATTCCGCCTGAAATTCTTTCTTTTCCACGATGAATGCCTCCTGTATATGAAAGTGTTTTTAAAAACATAGCGTTAGCACTCAGCCATTCTGAGTGCTAACGCTATCATAATCCTTCGTATGAAAAATTGCAAGGGGGTTCAAGAAATGTTTACAATTCCTCTCCCGGCGTCCACAGGGCGGCCCGGAGGGCCTCCACGCTGTCAAAGTGGCTCAGGGGGCCGTCGTCCGTCGGCTCTCCCAGCCGGAGCACTCCGGCGGGCTGGCTGCCGATGGTCACCAGATAGGTGGCCTGCCAGTCCAGGCCGTGGACCCGCAACTGGCTGTCCACATAGGCACCCCCGGCCAGCAGTTGGGGAGCCCGCTCGGGCGGATCGGTGCGGAAGGCCGCACCGATGGTGTAGGCCTTGGCATCCAGAGCAGAAGCCTGATCCTCCTCCCGGAAGCAGGTCAGCTCCCAGCTCACGAAGCCGCCTTCGCCGCCCACCTGCGCCAGTCGGGCATCGTAGTAGGCGTCGGTCAGTTCCCGGCAGGCGGCGTAGGCCTCCTGGTCGATGTCGTCCGGGGTATCACAGCTGGTGCGAATGAGCTGGTAGAGGGACTCATCCTCCAGGTGGACCTTGCTCCGGGGCAAATTGCTCCCGCCGAAGACCTCCACCACGTTTTCCTCCAGCCCCACCTGGAGATGGAGCGCATCATCCTCGGAGTAGGCCCCCTGATCCTTTGGGGCCAGGTAGCAATCCAGGGTCCATATGATGTCGGTGTCCGAACCATTGAGGGTGAGATCGGGATGGTCCACCGGGTGGGCCGCCGCGGCCCGGATAAGGTCGGCCAGCTGCTCCGCCTCCAGGGGATCGTTGGGTCCATACCAGCGCACAGAGCCGATATGCTCCCCCTCCAGCCCGGCCAGCAGCTCCAGCAGCTTGTCGGAGGCAGTATTCCGGTGGGACCGGATGTGCCAGTTCTCCCCGTCCTTTCCCAGGGCCAGTTCAATACGGGAGCCGTCCTCCCCCTCGTCAGTCCACAGCAGAGCGGTTCCGGCAGCCTCGTCCACCTGGCCTCCGGCGCACACGAAACAGCCGGGGCCAAAATCGCTGGTGAAGGTATACCAGGCGTCGTATTCCTCCAGATAGGGCACGCCGGAGGTGTCCAGATCGGCGGAGGTGATGCCGGCGTAGCGCTCCAGGGCCTGGTCCACCGAAGCGCGGAGGATGCGGTGGGTGGGCACGGAACCCGGCGAATTCCCCCAGGGGTAGCCGGGCAGGGCTTTCAGGGCATCGGACTCCGCCTCATCTTCGGCGCTCAATGTGCCGTCGCCGGGGAAGTAGTACAAAAAGTCAGCAAAGTCCAGATTTTTCACATCGTCATAATAACAGGTAAAGAAGCAGCTCACTGGGGCAGCGTAGGTCACGCCGTCTTGCTCCACCAGGGGTGAGAAGGCCTCGTTGACCCGGTCAATCTCCTCCTGGGTCAGGGGGCGCGGCTCCGCCGACGGAGGCGTGGTCTGCACCTCGGGCGTCGTCCGGTCGGCACAGGCCGCCAGGGAAAGGACCAGCCCCATCAGCAAAAGGCTCATCCATACTTTTTTCATGACACTTCCTCCTTGTCTATCTCCCAGTCGTACTCCCGGAAAACAATACGGAAGGAGGGGATGTTATCCCGGCCCAAGTTGGAGGTCTCCACCGTGAAGCGCCAGGCCCGGTCGGTGAGGACGGCGGACACCACCACATCCTCCCCGTCCTGGGCCACAGTGACATCCTTTAAGAAGTGGCTGTCCCGGCCCAGGGAACCCGCCGGGAAGGAATAGGGGTACAGGTCCTCCGGGTAGTCTCCCAACCACTCATCTACATCGGCTTCTGTGCTTCCGCTCTCCAGGCAGGTGTTGTACAGGCGGATGGTGAAGATTCTGCCCTCCGGGTCAAAGGCGGTGGAAAAGGGCGGGATGGTGGTGACTGCCGGGAAGAAGGAGACCACCTTCTCCGGGCTGTCCCCGTTGGGGATAAAGGAGAAGGACAGGCCGTCGGCATCGATGCGGGCGTCGTAGAGCTGCTCATACCGCCCCCACTCCTTGGGTGGATCGGCGGCCTCGCTGGAGGTCCCCATGGAAAAGGGCTGGGTTGGGTCCAGCCAGGCGGTTTCCTGGTAGGACTGGACGGCCCCCCAGTCCTGGTCGGGATGGATGGAACCGTGCTCGTCCCCCACCACCCACACCGTACGGATCTCCGGGAGACCCTTCCAGGCGGTGCCTGCGTCCCACCCGGTGGTGGTGTAGCGCACCTCACCGGGACCTGTGATCTCATAGGTAGTAAACTGGCTCCTGCCGGCCAGCTGTACCCGGCGGCCGGTCTGACCAAACACCCAGGCCAGCAGGGCGAAGTCGGGGTCATTTTCATAGCCGTACTCCACCAGATAGTCCCCCTCATAGGGAGTGACCTTCCTCACCTCATAACCCTCCTGGTTGTAGAGAGTATGGATGCTCTCCTCCTGTACCGGCAGTATGGTGAAGTCGTATTCCGCCGCCGGAGCGCTCTCCTTCGGTGGGGGCGTGGTCTGCGTCTCAGCAAGTGTCTGCGCCGCGCAGCCGCACAGGGCAAGGGCCAGCAGCAGGGCAGGCAATACCGTGCGTTTCATAACAGTAACCTCCTTTTCTGCCTCCATCCTATCATGTCCCGTGGTACAGAGGGTTACAGGGCCGGTGCCAATGTGGAGACAAGGGGTTACAAAGCGCAAAAAAGGAGCGGCCAAAGGCCGCCCCTATTTTCCAACACAGAACCGCTCGAAGATGCGGGCGGTGATGTCCTCCCGGATGTTGGCTCCGGTGAGTTCGCCCAGGGCAGACAGGGCCTCCTCCACGTCGGTAAGGAGGGCGTCGGGGGTGATCCCCGCCTCCAGGCTCTCCTCCGCCCGGGCCACGCCCTCCAGAGCCCGCCGGGCGGCCTCCGCCTGCCGGGCGTTGGTGAGCAGTTCTCCCGCCCCTCCGGCGCCCACCGTGGGGAAGAGTCCTTCCACCAGCTCTCCCAGCTTGTCCAGCCCCTGGCCGGTCTTGGCGGATACCGACACCACCGGGGGCATCTCCTCCACCCCCAGCACCGGCATGGGCTTGGAGGGCAGGTCGGCCTTGGTGCGCACCAGGATCACCGGCGCGTGGGCTCTGGCATCGGCCAGCAGGTCCCAATCCTCCTCCCCCAGGGCCGTGGAGCCGTCCCACAGCACCAGGGCCAGGGCGGCCTCCTCCAGGGCGGCACGACTGCGTTCCACGCCGATGCGCTCCACGGTGTCCTCGGTCTCCCGGATGCCGGCGGTATCGATGAGCCGCAGGGTCACGCCCCCCAGCACGCACTTGGCCTCCACCGTGTCCCGGGTGGTGCCGGGGATATCGGTGACGATGGCCCGGTCGTAGCCCACCAGGGCGTTGAGCAGGGAGGACTTGCCCGCGTTGGGCCGCCCCACCAACACGCAGGGCACGCCCCCGGCAATGTACTTGCCCCGCTGGTAGGTGGCCAGCAGGTCCTCCAGGGCGGTTCTGGCCCCGGTCAATCCGGCCTGGATGGTGTCCGCCCGGAAGGGGTCGATGTCCTCGTCGGGATAGTCCAGCACAGCGTGGAAGTGGGCCAGCAAGTCGGTAAGGCCGTCATAGATGGCCCCCACCCGGCGGCCCAGAGCGCCGGAGAGCTGGCCGGCGGCCTGATGCACGGCGGCGGAGGTTTCGGCATCGATGAGGTCGGCCACCGCCTCCGCCTGGGTCAGGTCCAGCCGCCCGTTGAGGAAGGCCCGGCGGGTAAACTCCCCCGGCCCTGCCTGCCGTACCCCCTGGGCAAAGAGGGCCTCCAGCCCCAGAGAGAGCACCGCCGGGGAGCCGTGACACTGCACTTCCGCCGTATCCTCCCCGGTATAGCTGTGGGGGCCGTGAGAGATGGTGGCCAGGGCCTGGTCGATGACCTCGCCCCCCGGCCCCAGCAGCTCCCCCAGCACCAGATGCCGGTCCTCATATGCCGTCAGAGGTTTGCCCCCCAGGGGCCGAAACACCGCAGAGACCGCGGCAATGGCCTCCGGCCCGCTGAGACGGAGGATGCCGATGGCACTGGGAACGGCTGGTGTGGCGATGGCTGCGATGGTGTCGGACATGGTCTTTCCTTCCCGTCTCCCGCTGTGTGGAAACTTTGGCAATTCTGCCGTGGATTTTTCCCTTGACTGCTTTTATGTCTACCGGAATATGCATAACGGTTGTTTTCCACCAGTGTGGACAAGTGTGGAAAACCCTGTGGATAATGTGGAAAACCCTGCGGGGCAACGCGCCTCCGCTTGCTTACCGTTTTTTTACATTGCATACCCGTCTGTATATGCCGTGTCAAAAGATTTTATGGTCCCATATTTTTTGTCAGGTTGTCAAAAAAATTGATTGGTTTTTGGGCAAGTCGGCACTTGCGCCGGGCAGGCGGGCATGATACCATTACCATATGGTAACCGTCTGCCGCGCATGGCCCCAGCCCTTGTGCGGCAGATCTTTTACGGTCTTTTTCCCACCAGACGGCGGGCCCGCTCCAGCAGCTTGGTGTACACCTCATCCATCTGCCATTCGTTGGTGATGGACAGCAGCTTGTCCGCCGGCAGCCAGGCCACCCCTGTATTCTCCCCCTCCCGGTAATGGAGGGGGTCTGTCTCGTCTGCGGTCAACAGATAGGTGAGATTCAGGTGCTGATGGGAGGGCACCCACGCCCCCCGCTTCACATGGCCCCACACCGGCAGGATCTCCAGGGAGGCCAGCGCCGTGCTCAGGGGCCGGATGTGCTCCACCCCCGTCTCCTCCCGGGCCTCCCGCAGGGCCACCGACAGCAGGTCGGCTTCCCCGTCGGCATGGCCGCCGGTCCAGGCCCATACCTGATAGAGGTTGTGGTGAGCCATGAGCACCTTACTGGCGTCGGCGTTGACCACAAAGCCGGAGGCGGTAAAGTGGGCGATCCTGTTCTGCCGGGTCAGAAGGTTATCGGGGAACAAGCGCAGGTACTCCAGCATCATTTCCTTATCTCCAAGTTCCTGCTGGTTTTGTGGCACATAGGCCGCTATCTCCTCCCGGTACATCACTTCACCCTCTCATAGGTCACATAGCGGAAGGCCAGGCCCTCATGCTCCTGCCACTCTCCCTCCTCGGTCACCTGCCACGCCGGATCGGCGTCCAGGTCGGGGAAGAAAGCATCGGCGGGCCAGGCCCTGTCGATCTTGGTGATATAGGCCTTGTCACAGTAGGGCAGCAGAGCCTTGTACACGCTCTCCCCGCCGATGACGAAGGCATCCGCCGGGGCCGCCTCCAACAGGCTGTCCACATCGGCAAAGATCTCCGCCCCCTCGGGAGCGAAGGCGGCATTGCGGGATAAAATCAGGTTGCGCCGGTTCTTCAGGGGCCGGCCGCCGGGGAAAGTGGCCAGAGTCTTGCGCCCCAGAATGACGGCGTGGCCGGTGGTAAGGGCCTGGAACCGCTTCAGGTCGGCGGGGATGTAGCACAGCTGATCCCCGTCCTTGCCGATGGCCCAGTTCTGGTCCACCGCTGCAATGAGATTCATGGCACATCCTCCTTACACCGCCACCGGGATGGGCTGGTCCAGGGTGTGGAACTGGTAGCCCTCCAGCTTGAAGCTGTCCTTGGTGAAGGCATAGAAGTCGGTGACGGAGGGGTCCATCCACAGCTTGGGGGCCTCATAGGGGGTGCGGGCAATGATCTCCTCCACCACCGGCACATGGCGGTCGTAGATGTGGGCGTCGGCAATGACGTGGACCAGCTCGCCAACCTCCAGGCCGGACACCTGGGCCATCATGTGGACCAGCGCGGCGTACTGCATCACGTTCCAGCCGTTGGCGGTAAGCATATCCTGGCTGCGCTGGTTGAGGATGGCGTTTAGGGTCTTGCCGCTGACGTTGAAGGTCATGGAGTAGGCGCAGGGGTAGAGGGCCATCTCGTGGAGGTCGTGGTGGTTATAGAGGTTGGTCATGATCCGCCGGGAGGCCGGGTTGTGCTTCAGGTCATAGAGCACCCGGTCCACCTGGTCAAACATCCCCTCGGCGTACTGGTGCTTCACCCCCAGCTGATAGCCGTAGGCCTTGCCGATGGAGCCGCTCTCGTCGGCCCAGGCGTCCCAGATATGGCTGTTCAGGTCGTGGATGTTGTTGGACTTCTTCTGCCAGATCCACAACAGCTCGTCCACCGCGCTCTTGAAGGCCATTTTCCGGATGGTCTGGACGGGAAACTCCTCCCGCAGGTCATAGCGGTTGACGATACAAAATTTCTTCACGGTGTGGGCGGGGGTACCGTCCTCCCACCGGGGGCGCACCTCCTGGTCGGTATCCCATACCCCATGGGCAAGAATGTCCTTGCAATTTTGAATAAACAGCTCGTCTGCTCTGCTCATCGCGTACCTCCCGTTTTTCAAAAACCTCGACTGATCTCAAAATCAAACATCAGGAGTGTGACTTCACCATGAAAGACGCCCCCGCCTCCGGCTCCGCCACCACAACCCACCATCTGCATCTGCACATCGGCCTGCGCAATCTGAAAACCGCTCTCTCCGCCTCTCTGTGCGCCCTGATCTACCACTTCTTTCTCAGTGAGCGCAACCCCACCTTTGCCTGCATCGGCGCCATCTTCGGCATGGGGGCCAATATGGACCACTCCAAGCTCCACGGCGGCAACCGGCTCTTCGGCACCATCATCGGCGGCCTGCTGGGCATGGGGCTGTTCCGCATCTACCTGATCTTCTACCCCGACGGGGAGAACCGGCTGCTGCTGGTGCCTCTACTCTTTGTGGGCATCATCATCCTGATCCTGCTGGCCCAGACCTTCTGGGTGGGAGCGGTACAGCCCGGCGGCGTGGTGCTGTGCATCGTCCTGTTCAACACGCCGGTGGACACCTATGTGTCCTACGCCCTGGACCGGATGTTTGACACCGGCATGGGCGTGGCCATGTCCCTGCTCATCAACTATCTTCTTCCCCGGGAGCGTCTGGAGCCCTGGGTGGAGAAGTTCAAGACAAAGTTTCATCGCAACAAGTAACGCAGAGCGGGAGGCCAGCCCCCGCCCCGCAGTCCCCGTTACAGCACAAGCTCACCCAACAGGCCTTCTCCATGAAGGCCTGTTATTTTTACGTCTTGTATCACATTGTGTAATCCCTGGCCCGAAACAAAGACCTCGGTGTAGTTGGGGGCGTGGCCCCGCCACAGGCCGTCCTTCTCCTCCTCGAAGAGAACGGGCAGAGTCTGGCCCACCCAGCTCTCCAGCCAGGCCTGGTGGAGCCCACGGGCCACCTCACCCGCCCGGTGGGCCCGCTCCTCCTTCACCGCGTTGGAGCACTGGCCGGCCATGGCGGCGGCAGGGGTGCCGGAGCGGCGGGAGTAGGGGAAGATGTGCATGGCGGAGAAGGCGCACTTTTGCACAAAGTCCAGAGTCTGGACAAACTCCTCCTCGGTCTCGCCGGGGAAGCCCACAATGAGATCTGTGGTGATTCCGGGCCGGTCAAAGTATTCCCGCAGTAATCTGACGCTCTCATAATACCGCGCGGTATCATATTTTCGGTTCATCCGCTTCAAAACGCTGTCGCACCCCGACTGCATGGACAGGTGGAAGTGGGGGCACAGGTTGGGGATAGCCGCCCCCCGGCGGCAGAAATCGGCGGTGATGGTGCGGGGCTCCAGAGAGCCCAGCCGCACCCGGCACTCCGGCGCAGCGGCGCACACCGCCTCGATCAGGTCCATCAGCTCCGGCTTGCCCTCCAGATCCCGGCCCCAAGAGGAGATCTCGATGCCGGTGAGCACCAGCTCTTTGTAGCCCTCGTCCGCCAGCTTGGCGGCCTGGGCGGCGGCCTCGGCAGCGGGCAGGGAGCGGATGGGGCCCCGGGCGTAGGGGATGATGCAGTAGGTGCAGAAGTTGACGCAGCCGTCCTCCACCTTCAGCATGGCCCGGGTGCGGCCCTCCAGGCCGCCGGCGGACAGCCGCTCGAAGGTGCGGCGGCGGAGGGCGTCGTCCACGTCCACCACCTGGCCCCCGTCTGGGCTCAGGGCCTCCAGCCGGTCCAGAAAGCCCATGCGGTCGTTGGTGCCCATCACCAGGTCCACCTCCAGAGCCTCCACCGCCTCAGGGTCGGTCTGGGCGTAGCAGCCGCACACCGCCACAATGGCGTGGGGGGAGCGCTTACGGGCCTGCCGGATCATCTGGCGGGACTTCTTGTCGCTCACCGCCGTGACGGTGCAGGTGTTGATGATATAGGCGTCGGCCTCCCCGTCAAAGGGCACCAGAGTGTGGCCCCGGCGGGTGAGCTCGGCCTCCATGGCCTGGGTCTCGTACTGGTTCACCTTACAGCCCAGGGTATAGATCGCTGTACGCATACGCTTTCCTCTCTTTACAGGCGTTTTCCTGTTGAAAAACATCTGACTTGTCAGTATAATAAACAGGACAGAGTTTCGATATCCCCTATTATAATGCGTACTGAACAAAGTCACAAGCCTTGAAAACCAAGGTTTTCAAGGCCAAATGGCTTTGTTCAAGTGCAAGGGTTTTGGACGATCTGGTCCAAAAAACCTCGCACTTTCCGTTGGTGCGTTGAGACGCGCCAACGGAAATACGCATTGTAACAATGGCTGAATTTCAGAAAAACAGCCACTTTGAGCTGTTTTTATGAAATTGCGCGGCTACCTTCGCGCGAATAAACCGCATCGCGGTTTATTCAGCAGACATTATTATACGGAATTCCAGTTTGATTGCAAGGATAATATTCGTTCAGGAGGTGCCCCATGTCTGAATTCCAGGTTTCTCTAGCCTCCATCGAGGAGGTCCGCCAGTTTGTCAACGCCGCCACCCGCTCTCCCTGCGAGGTGGACATTCTGTCCGGCCGCTATGTGGTGGACGGTAAGTCCATTATGGGGCTGTTCTCTCTGGACCTGTCTCACCCGGTGACAGTCCGCCTCCACGGCAGCGACGGCGATCAGGCCGCCTTCCGCCAGGCGGTTGACGCCTTTGTCAAGTAAAGGAAAACAAGCTGGGGCGCTGCTGTTGCAGCGCCCCAGCTGTTTTTAATCCTCGATATAGGCCCGGATACGAAGGGTGACTCCCAGCTCCTCCGTGATGGCCCGGCAGCGGTCGATCTCCGCCGGGGTCTTGTCCTTGTCCACGATGGTCATCACCACATGGGGCACATGGGCCTTGGCTTTCTTTGCAAAGTCCAGCATGGCCTCCCAGGCCTTGACCCCGTCCCTGGGCTGGGTGACGGCACAGTATTCCTCCGGCGTGGAGCCGTTGAGGGAGATGGATACGGTGTCGATGCGGCCGGACAGCTCAGGCGTCACGTCCCGGCCCAGGATCAGGTTGGCGTGGCCGTTGGTATTGATGCGGATGGGAGGCAGGTTGGGCACCTTCTCCTTCAGCTGGTCCACCAGCCACAGGATGTCGTCGGTGCGGTACATGGGCTCACCGAAGCCGCAGAACACCAGCTCCCGGTACTTGGAGTAGTCTCGGGCCAGCAGGTCGTCCAGGGCCTCCTGCCGGGTGGGCTCGTGGTCCAGCCACAGATCGTCAGCATAGATGGAGCCCTTATGGCCGTTGTGCCGCAGGCAGAACACGCACCGGCAGTCGCACCGGTTGGTCAGGTTCACATAGAGGGCGCCTTCGTACTCATAGGAAATGGTCTCCATAAAAATACCTCCTTACTCACAGGCCGAAAAACCGTTTTCCATTCTCCAGGGTAATCCGTAAAACTTCTTCGGTGGTCAGACCCTTCAGCTGGGCCACCGTCTGGGCCATCAGGGGGATGAGGGAGGAGTCGCACCGGCGGCCCCGGTAGGGCTCGGGGGCCATATAGGGGGCGTCAGTCTCCAGCATGATCCGGTCCATGGGCAGCCAGCTTATCACCTCAGGGGCCCGGCGGGCGTTCTTGAAGGTGATATTGCCGGTGAAGGAGAGCATCCACCCCTTGTCCACCAGCACCTTGGCGTCCTCAATGCTGCCGGCGTAGCAGTGGAACACGCCCCGAGCGTTGGGATGGGCCCGGACCATATCCACACAGTCCTTGTGGGCGTCCCGGTCGTGGACGATGGCGGGCAGGTCCAGCTCCTCCGCCAGGGAGAGCTGGGCGTCGAAGAAGTCCCGGGAGTTGGCCCGGTCCTCAGGGGTCTTGACCCAGTAGTAGTCCAGGCCGATCTCCCCCACCGCCACACATTTCTCGTGGGCGCACAGGACACGGATCTCATCCAGCTGGGACATAGTCACGCCCTCCAGGTTCTCCGGATG
This sequence comes from Flavonifractor sp. An9, assembly GCF_002161245.1. NCBI lineage: Bacteria > Bacillati > Bacillota > Clostridia > Eubacteriales > Oscillospiraceae > Flavonifractor > Flavonifractor sp. An9. The sequence goes on along the minus strand of NZ_NFHC01000029.1, from coordinate 3,338 downwards.
GAACCCGGCGGCAAAGTAGAGATAGTCGTAGCGCTCCGCCAGGGCCATGGACTGCCGGGAGGACTCCAGGTCACAGCCGGGGCACACCACCAGGTCCACCCCCTTGTCCGGCAGCTGGGCCAGCAGGGCATCCCGGTCGGCGTCAAAGGCGTCGTCATAGTAATGGGCGTGGGTATCGAAGATCATAAAGGCCTCCTGTGGTCTTGTTTTTTCATCATAATGTCTGCTGAATCAACCGCAACGCGGTTGATTGGCGCGGCAGGGCCGCGCAATTTCACAAAACGGCGTACTTCGCTGTTTTGTGAAATTGCGACATTGTGACAATGCGTATGTTCGCCGGAACGAAACACGTCCCGGCGAACGGCGCAAGGGGTTGGGGCAGTATCGCACAAGCCCCTTGCGCCGCAAAACCGAACGCCTTGGCCTGCTGTGCGTTCGGTTTTGCTCTGTACGCATTATCATACTCCCTTTTCCCACAGTTGACAAGGGGATCAGCCTGTGGTATACTGCCACCGAAATACGGGGATGAGGTCCGCCCGGGGCATTTGCCCGAACCGCCGTTTGGCTGATGACTTCTGCAATTTGTTGCAGGGGGCATTGGCTTTTTTTGTGCCCTCTGGAAGGGATGATGTGTGTATGTTAACAAGTTTAGGCTTTGTGCTGCTGCTGGGCCTGGCCCTGGGCACCCTGGCCACCAGGCTGCGGCTCCCCTCCCTGGTGGGTATGCTGCTGGCGGGCATTCTGCTGGGGCCCTGCGTCCTCAATCTACTCTCCCCCTCCCTGCTGGGGATTTCCGCCGACCTGCGGCAGCTGGCCCTGGTCATTATCCTCACCCGGGCGGGTCTGAGTCTGGATGTGGAGGATCTGCGCCGGGCGGGACGGCCCGCCATCCTCATGTGCTTCCTGCCCGCCGCCTTTGAGGTGCTGGGCATGGTGGTACTGGCCCCCCGGCTGCTGGGGGTGAGCACCCTGGACGCCGCCATCATGGGCGCGGTGGTGGGGGCGGTCTCCCCCGCCGTCATTGTGCCCCGGATGCTCAAGCTGATGGAGGAGGGCTACGGCACCACCAAGGGCATTCCCCAGATGGTGCTGGCAGGGGCCTCGGTGGACGACGTGTTCGTCATCGTCCTCTTTACCTCCTTCACCGGCATGGCCCAGGGGGGCTCCTTCTCCCCCGCCGCCCTGGCCGGGGTGCCGGTGTCCATTGTACTGGGTGCGGCCTTCGGCCTGCTCATCGGCTTTGTGCTGGCAAAGTTCTTTGCCCGGTTCCATATGCGGGACTCGGTGAAGGTGGTCATTCTGCTCTCCCTGACCTTCCTGCTGGTGGCTCTGGAGGATGCGGTGGAAGCCTGGGTGCCCTTCTCCGGCCTGCTGGCGGTGCTGGGGGCCGGTCTGGGCCTGCGGCGCTGGCGGCTGGTGGTGGCCCAGCGGCTCACCGCCAAGTTCGGCAAGCTGTGGGTGGGCGCTGAGATCATGCTCTTCGTGCTGGTAGGCGCCGAGGTAGACCTGAAGTACGCGGCCGCCGCCGGTCTGGCCGCCGTGGCCACGGTGCTGGGGGTACTGTGCTTCCGGGCCCTGGGCGTGCTGCTGTGCATGGCAGGCAGCCGCCTCAACAAGAAGGAGCGGGTCTTTGCGGTGCTGGCCTATCTGCCCAAGGCCACCGTCCAGGCCGCCATCGGCGGCGTGCCTCTGGCCATGGGCCTGGGGTGCGGGCAGATCGTGCTCACCGTGGCGGTCATCGCCATCCTGGTCACCGCCCCCCTGGGCGCTTTCGCCATCGACTTCACCTACAAACGGCTGCTCTCCAAAGACAAGTAAGAGCGGCCTTTCAGCCAAAGAAAAACGCCTGCCGTTCTGGCAGGCGTTTTTTCAGGGCTTCTTGCCCAGCTTGTGCTTGGTGCCGTCGGGCTCCACAATATAGGTGTTCTCCAGCTGGGCCACCAGATTGTTCCGGTAGGCGGCAATGTACTCCTGCCGCAGCAGGTCCCGCTCCACCATCTCTTCGGGGGTCAGGCCCTCCTCGCTCTTGGCCTTCTTGGCCAGCTCGTTGATACGGGCAATCTTTTTGTCATCCATTATACATATCGCTCCAATAAAATCATAATTCGCCCCTTTTTGGACGGGCCGCCCACCTCTTTCAGGACACATTTGCCCAGGCCCCGGCAGCTCATCACGTCTCCCGCCGCCACGGGGCGGTCGGGCTTGAGGCACTCCCGGTGGTTGAGCTGGAATTTGCCCGAGGCAATGAGATCGGCCGCCTTGCCCCGGGACAGGGAAAATCCGGAGGCGGCCACCGCGTCCAGCCGCAGGGAGCTGACGGTGTCCCGGATGGGCTTCACCTTCACCTCGGGGGGCTTCAGGTCGGCCAGCTCCATGGGGGCTGTCTTGAGGCGCACCCGGCCCGCCTGGTCCAGATTCATGGCCAGAAAGTCGGCCACGTCCTCCAGGGCCAGGATGTGGCACTCCCCGTCCCCCACCAGCAGGTCCCCGATCTTCTCCCGGTCCAGCCCCAGGCCCAGAATGGAGCCCAGAAAGTCCCGGTGGCTCAGAGTACCGCCCGACCAGGTACAGCGGACAGCCCTGATGGGGCAGTCGCTGTCCAGCCACACGTCCTCCTCCTGCCAGTCGGGGAGGAAGGCGCACACCGTCCGCTCCGCCCCCTCAAACCCGCCGTAGAACAGGTGCCGGGGATGGCCGCAGGCATTGAGCAGGTTTTCCACACTGGCCCGCTCCTGTGGGGATAAAAAGCCGGTATGGCCGGGCACCGACCGGGTACGGGCCAGCTCCAGCTTGTCCATGGCCCGGGCCAGCAGCAGCCGCTCCTCCCCGTCCCGGGCCAGCTTATTCAGCAGTTCGGTCTTGGTCATATCCTTCCTCCTGTTGTTCTCTACAGGATAACACAGTTTTTCTCCCCTGGCAACTGCCGCCGCCTTGACAGGAATGCTATACTGGTCATAACCATTACAAAAAGGGGGTGGGCGGATGCCCACATTCATTCTTCACCCGGAGCGGCTGGATCTGACCGGCCCCGACGGCACCGTGACCCACGGGGCGGATCAGGACTGGTTCCCCGATCTCTGGCAGCAGCGGGCGGGGTGCGGCCCCAACACCGCCGCCCTCATCTTCCACTATCTTGCCCAGCAGCGGCCCGAGTTTTCCCCATTGCGAACCAAAATGGGGAAAGACCGGGCGGGCTTTCTGGAGCATATGTGCCGGGTGTGGGAGTACATCACCCCCCGGAGCCACGGCCTCAACCGGCCGGAGTACATGGTGGAAGGCATGACGGACTACGGCAAAGCCGTAGGGGTACCTCTGGCCCCCTCCCTCTTTGCCTTCCC
>NZ_NFHC01000028.1:0-42077 GCF_002161245.1 Flavonifractor sp. An9 | reverse complement strand
CTTCGGCCGGCGACAGGTTTTGGCCTGCCGCTTTTTGTGCTGCGATGGTTTTTCATGAGGCGTTGAAAGCCTGTTTGTCAAGGTTCACGCCCTCGCTACTTATTTTCGTAGCAAGGTGCCACGGAATTTTCTTTTTCGGAAAGCCTTTCTTCGGCTTCCTCCACTATCCCGAAAAGTGCGCCCATCGACATTCTTGTGCGCCCCTCATCGTGGATATGTAAAATCCCGTCTAAAAACCGTTTCATATCCTCAATCGGTACTTCCATCTTCTTGCGGTATACCTGTTCCATGATTGCCCCGGACTCTATGGCGTACCGTCCAAGAGACTCTTTCAGCCCTTTGTCCTCCGCCACACGGTCAACTTCCTCCATAGCATCAGCAAAGTAGCAGGTCATAACCGTATACAGGTCAACCATCTTGCCGAGAAATGTCGTGAGAAGCTGCTGGTGCGGCTCGCCCTTTACTGTATAGGAAACTGTGTCCAGATATTTCCTGATGTGTTCCTCAATATCCCGCTGGCAAAGAGTATAGGTGTCATATTCCTTATCATCGGAAAGACCTGTCAGCCATTCGGGAGTTGTGAGCAACGCTTCCGCAAGACCGTTGATAACCATTGTGCGCTTCGGATCAACTCCGTCCGCTTCATACCGCTGAATGGTGGATTTGTTCACGCCTACACGCCTGCCAAGTTCCGGCATGGTAATGTTTAACTCTGTGCGGCGTTCCTTAATCCTCCTACCGACCTGTTTTGCGGTGAATGTGGTTTCTTTTTTCAAGGTGTTCACCTCCTGACTGGTATCAGTATAACACGCCGATACTTATTTTGCAACCTTTATCTCAATGAAAGTTGTAAATAAACTATGAATGGTTGCAAAATAGGTTGACAAGAGATGGCAGAATAAGTATAATGATAAAACAGTAGTTGCAAAATGAGTATTCTAAAAGGAGGTTGATAGAATGAGCGCAGTCAAAATGGGACTTACCATAGAGGAAGCCGCAGAATGTACGGGTATCGGCAGGAACACCATGCGGAAGCTGGTGGAATGGGGAAAGCTGCCCGTCCTCAAAGTGGGGCGCAAGACCATTATCCGCAGGGACACGCTGGAACGGTTTCTGACGGTCAATCAGGGAAGAAATCTTCTGAAGCCCGATGATGTCCGCAGAGTGGAATGACCATCCATTCTCTTTTCGGAAAGTAACCCTAAGCCCTCGGCGTTTGAGAGCGAAATACACCCCTCGCACAAATCTTCGATTTGTACTCCGGGTATTTCGCCCTTGCAGGGGGCTTCCGTATCAACCGCCTGCGGCGTATGATACGGGGCTGTCACCGCTGCCGCAGCGACAGCCACAACCGTAAACGGTTGCAAAAAAAGGACGCACCTTGACAACAGAAAACGGAGATGATGTATGCCGAGACACAGTTTTATCCAGATGTCAAAACTGCCCAATGTCAAAGGGCGAATATCGTATATTACAAGCCATGCAAGGCAGGAAAATCTCTATGCCACCTACCGCACCGCCGATAGCACCTTTTGGAGCAACCTTGCAAGGGAAAGCCAGCAGGAGTTTCAGCGCAGCGGCACAGAGGGCAAATGTATCGAAGCAAGGGAACTGATTATCGCCTTGCCCGAAATCTATACGCAATACGAGCCGCAGCAGGTACTCACGGACTTTACAGAGGAGTTCCGCAGGCGGTACGGTGTGGAGTGCGTGTCCGCCCTCCACCACAACAAGCGCAAGACAAATTATCATATCCATCTGATTTTCAGCGAGAGGAGGTTGCTCCCCGAACCTGATGTAAAGGTTGCTTCCCGCAGCGTGTTCTTTGACGAGACTGGAAAGCGTGTCCGCACCAAAAAGGAAATCACGGGGGAGGACGGGCAGATACGGAAAGGCTGTACCGTCATCAAAAAAGGCGAGGTATACGAAAGCCATCTGTTTACTACCAAAGATACACGCTTTAAGGGAGAGCCTTTTCTCCGAGAGATAAAGGAAGTGTATACAGATGTTCTTCCGGCTGTCTGTCCACCGCACCTGGTACCCCTCACTCTCCATCAGAGAAATAAATTCATCTTTGGTTTCGGCGTACTTCATGCACTGGTCGATGGTGTCCATCAGTCGGAACTTCCAACTCTCGCCCTTGGCGGCGGAGCGGTATTCCCGGCTACTCATGCGTTTTTGTTTCACCTGCTTTTGAGGCGGTGGCAGGATCTCCAGACCGTGGGCGGCACAGATCTCGTCGCTGGCCAGCCGGTGGGCCTGGAGGTCGGCGGCGCTCTGATGGAGCTTCCTGCCGTCCTGGAAGCTGACGCTGTTGACGATCAGGTGGCTGTGCAGATGGTCGGTGTCGATGTGGGTAGCCACCAGCACCTCAAAGCTGGGAAATTCCCGCTGGGCCAACTCCAGAGCAATGGCGTGGGCCTCCTGGGGCGTCAGGTCATCTGTTTCCGCGAAGGACTGGACGAAGTGGTAGTACTGCCGCCCGTCCGTTTTCCGATACCGCTCCTTGGTGAGCCGCATCTCGGAGAGGGCGGACTGGGCGGTGCAGTTCCAGCCGGACACCAACCGCAACCCCTCCCACAGCGTTTTTTCGTCCTGCTGGGTGTACCGCAGCACGCCGCCCAGAGCGCCCCGGCCGCCGCCCCGGTTCTTGACGGCGGTAAAAGTAGCCATCTCAGGTCACCTCCCGCAACAGCTGGCGGAGCTGCTCGTTGATCTGACCGTAGCCCTCCGCCAGTCGATCCCCATACACCACGGCGATCTTGCCCATGTTGGCCAGAGTGGTGAGCTGGTTGAGATTCCGCCCCTGGGCTTTCAGTTCGGACAGCACCTGATCCAGTCCATCCACCCGGACGATCTTCTTGCCCAGACCACACAGGCACAGGTAGTCGGTGACCGTCAGGCTCAGTTCCTGGGCTTTGGCCCTGATGCGCTCTTTGACTTGCGGTGTCACCCGCAGGGTGATGATCTCCGTTTTCTTTTCTCTCTGCATTGACGCTCCTTTCTCCCCTTCAGGGGCTGGGGGCCGGGGTAGCGCCCCGGAATTGCGGTCGGCGTATAGCCGGACGCGATGCTTGCCCTCCCGAAAGGGAGGAATCCGCATCTCCGGCCCCGGCCGCATTTCCTTCCACAACTCAATTGGCAGGGTCGATGGTGACGGTGTTTCCGGCAGTGGGATCATCGACACCATCGGCCCTTTTCAGGCAGATGAGCCGCTCCCCGTTGCTCTTTCGGAAGCTCACCACGATGCCGCTCCGCCTTAGCGCGTCAACGCTTTTGCGGAGTTTGTGGGAGAAACTGTTGGGTGTCAGGCCCTCCGCGCCGTCAGGGTCGATCTTCTCCAGCAGGGCCTTGGCAGGGGCGCAGATCTCTGGCTGCTCCCGCAGCAGGGCAGAGAGAAGAAAAAGCATCCGCCCGCAGGACTGATCTGCCTGTCCGCAGTCATCCGAGAGAAGGTTCCAGATGTGTGTTTCATTGTTGAACTCTAAGGATAGCTCCCGGTAGACGATGTCCCTGCCTGTGCAGTAGAGGGTGGCGGTGTTCTCTCTGCGCTTGCTCCTGCGGAGCACAAAGTTGGAGTCTGTGGCCCCGCTCAGGCCCGTGGTGCCGGAGATCATGTTCATCGGGTCGTCGTCATTCAGCTTTCGCAGGTGGTGGATGAGCAGGACGGCAATGCGGTGCTGGTCTGCCAATGCCTTGAGGACGCCGATGTCCCGGTAGTCGCTGGCGTAGGGATTGGCCTCGCTGCCCACAGCCCGGATACGCTGGAGGGTGTCGATGACCACCAGCCCGGTGGCCGGATGTTCCCGAAGAAACTGCTCCATCTGCTCCACCAGCCCGCTGTGGAGCTGCTCCGACATCACGGCGAAATGTAGTGTCGGGGGCGCGTCCTCCGTAAGATCCAGCAGGCGGCTCTGGATGCGCTGGAAGCTGTCCTCCAGGCAGAGGTACAGAACTTCGCAAGGTTTTGTGGCAAAATTCCAGAGGGACTCCCCCTGGGCCACCTGGAGGCAAAGCCACAGGGCCAGCCAGGACTTGCCGATCTTCGGCGCGCCCGCCAGCAGGTGGAGGCCCTGTGGCAGCAGATCCTCCACCACAAATGAGAGCGGTTCGTAGGGGATACCCAGCAGGGTATCCGCGTCAATGGTCTCTAAATTTTTCATCCAAACATCTCCTTCTCAGAAAGTAAGGGCGGGGACCGCCGGCACGCGATCCTCGCCCTTCTACTTGTATTGTGGAGATTTTTTTGATACACTCAGAGAAATAGCAGACAAATTAAAATCATTTGCAGACAAAAAAGAGGTGGCCGTCTTGTTTACATCCATCGCTTTCTACATCGCGGAGAAGGTATTAGGATTGAACGACCGGGAGTATCCCTTGGGAGAATTGACTGCGGAGGTGTTGAACATCTCCCCGGAGGAGTACCAGGAACTGCACCGGATGATGGGTAGAGCGATGGAGAATATGGATCGCTACGAAAAGAATCGCCAGATGCAGGACTGGTTCAACGCAAACGAGGAGATGGTTCGGCTCCACGAATCCCTGATCCAGCACAGAATTTTTCGCTTGATTCAAGAAAACCCGGAGGTACTCTATGAGGCACGGACACTCACAGAGCAGTACACACTGTTTCCGGAAGATGGGGATACGCTGACACCAGGAGAACGGGATTTGAGTATACTGGGTGCAATCATGGACTACGAAAATTATCTGGAGCAACCGGAGGAGTATGGCGGTTCAGACTATCTGGCATATCAGATCAACGGTGAGCGGTTTGAAGAGACGATTCCCCGTCCACCGGTCCCACCAGCTCCGCCGGAAAAGACCAGGGCCCTGCTGATCGTGCCTGGGCCGGTGGAGATGAAGTGGGAGTTTTACAAAAATTACTGCATGACTTACGGGAAAATCCTCATGGACATCGCCTCCGTCTGCCAGACGCTGCGGGCTTTCATCCGAATGGGGCTCTCCAAGTTGGACAGACTGACGCCGGACAACTATGTGGCAGCACTGCACACCTTTCTGTTCCACGAGCGCGCCCACAAGTGGATCGCCAACCCCGTGGACGGGACAGGATTCTACACCCGCATGGACGATGTGCGGCTCCACCTGATTCCACGGGAGACCTCCTCTGGCTCCGGTACGTTCAAGGTCTACGAGTACTACGAGGCAGACCGGCTCCAGACCATACTGAAACTGGACTTCTACAAGGGACTGGAGGCTGGCCACCTGATCCGCCGGTGTGAGAACTGCGGGCGGTTTTTCCTGCTGCAAAAGGGTTACCACACCAAATACTGCGACCTTCCCAATCCCACCCATCCCAGGTACACCTGCGCCCAGCTGGGCTACCGGATTCGGGGCGTCAAGGAGGAGGCGGAAGACAGTCCGCTGGCCCAGGCCCTCTACCGCTGTTTCCAGCGGATCGACAAGGACAAGTCGCGGGGCAACATCACGGCGGAGGAACGGGAGCTGCTGCGGGAGAAGGCCCAGGAGCTCTACCACACGGCCCGGACAAAACCGGGGACAAGCTATGAGGCGTTCAACGTATCTCTGTCCAAGGAGAAACTGTACCCGCTGTGCGGTGTCCAGAGAAAGAGCAGACCCAGAGGACGGCCGAAGCGAAACACCTGAGTTTCACCACAGGAAGAAAGGGGGCGGTGGTTCATGACAAATGAGGAGTTGTATCAGAAGATACGGGGCGGCGACGCTGACGCCTTTGAACAGCTCTACGAACAGCTGGAGAACTTCATCCGGGCCATCGCCCTGGACGCGGCCAGGCGCTTTGGGTGTAAAGATGCCGCAGCGGTAACACTGCTGGAGGATCTGTGCGCTGAAGGAAACCTGGAACTGTGGGAGCGTCTCCAGGCCGGCGGCTATGACGAGGAGACTGGGAAGCTGACCACCTATCTCTATCCCTTCCTGCGTGGGCGGATGTATCGCTATCTGGAGACCAACTTGGGCGTCATGGCCCTGAGCAAGGACGAGATGGAACGGGTGCGTCTGGCCCAGCGGCTCTATCACACGGAGGACAAATCTGTGGCGGAGATTGCCGCACAGATGGGCATTTCCGAAACGGCGGCCGCCCGACTGATTGGGTACAACACCCATTTTCTCTCTGTATTTGACCTGCGGAAGGAAGATGAAGAGGGCGATCCTCTGGAGCGGCTGTTGGCCCACCAGCAGGGGGCGTCCGCGGAGCAGATCGTCTACCGGAAGGTGTGCCTGGAGCTGCTGGAACCGCTTTTTCGGTCGCTGAGCGCCAAGGACCGCTCCATCCTGGGCCACACCTTCGGCGTCTACGGCTATGAGAAGCTGTCCGCCGACGAGCTGGGCCTGCGGGAGATGCTCACCCCCGACGGTGTGACCAAGGCGCGAAAGACGGCTCTGGAGCACCTGCGCCAACGCTACCACGGAAGTGATCTCCACCGCTGGCGGGAGGTGTTCCGGCTGGTGAACCGGGCCAGGCGGGAGCCTCTGGACAGTGGGCACAGCCTGCCGTATCCGGCGTGGTGGGAAACGTTAGGACGGCTGAATGACAGTTGAATGTTTGACCGCCGGCATCGCCCTGCCGTCTTGCCTGCCCCTACCGTGTGTCAGGTTAGCAGCGCTACCAAGGTCATAGGTACAGGTCTATGGGACACCGTCCCCGTGCGTGTCGCTTCAGTCTGTTCGGGGCCATTTCATACCTCCTCACCAACGGGAGCGGCAATCCCGGTTAAGAGCCGTAAAAAACAGAAATTAGGCGATAACAGCGGCCCGGAATGGACTATGACCCGTATGGGCCATTTTGAACGCAAAAAATGATGTTTTTTACAACTCAAGAGTTAGGAAAAAGGAGTGAAAAAGGCCCCTCTCGCATAACAAACCGAAAAATAGAGGAAACGGAGCGCAGAATCCAAAAATAGGATTGAAAAAAGCCAGAAAATAACTATAATTAAGTTTGATGAACAAGACCCCAAAATCATTGTCAGCACCAATAACACGGACGTAAAGAACCGGCTGGCGGCCTACGCCCGCCGCTGAACAGAGTATTGTCGGGAAGTGAACGATGACAGCTGGGGCTGCAAGACCTTTGAGATCGATAAGGGCCACTTCTACTTCCATCTGGCCGCGCTATACAACAAGGAACGCTGGGAGGCTGAGAGAAAATTTGTGAAGGACTGCGGAAGAACGAGAAGATTAAAATCGGATTTTATCAGTATTAAGGAAAAGACATGAGACAGTATGGAGGTGTAGTTGATGGCCCGGTTTGAAAAAATGCGCAGCGATGCCATCAAGGAGATGAGCAAAGCGGATCTCAAGGCCTTTGAGCTGAGCGACAGGAGCGATGAGCTCAAGGAAAAATCCGATCAGTTGCAGGAGGGAATCTCCAGGATTCCCCGCGACCTGCCAGAGGAACTGCAGCAGCAGATTGACGCCGTCTGCCAGCAAGCCCAGTCCGAGGTGAAGGCGGAGGCTAAGTCCCTGGAGGAAGAGGCATACGAGGCACAGGCTGATGCGCTAAAGGCCCTGGAAAAGACTCGACAGGACAGCGATGACCTGAGAAAGAAGGGGGAAAATCTTAGCGGCCTGCGGGATGTACCCCTAATCGGTGCCTTTGCTGATGCCAAAAGCCGTGAGCTACAGGAGAATAGCGGGCAGCTCTCCGACATTGCCCAGGAGACGCAGAAGCACTCCGATAGGCTGGCGGAAATTCGGAACAAGCTCATGGGAATCTAACAGAAAGCGGTGTCCGACATGGTCTACTTAGGCTATTCGTTAGAAGCCGCCCCCGACCTCTCCCTGGCCAAGTACCAGGCTTTGGGAGACAACGATGCGGGCGGAGTGGTGGGGCGGCACAACGCCTTTCTGCGGCAGTGGAACCGCATCACCATCTTGGCCCAGGCCCGCATCCACCTGATTGTCCAGTTCTGCGCCAAGAACCAACCCAGGGAGCGGATGAAGTTTTTGTTTGTCCTGAGCACCGTCCGGGAAAATATGCTCCAGGCCCTGGATCAGCTGGTGAAGGCCTCCCCCCTGGCGGACTACTTCCGCCTCGTCCCAGTGAAAACGGAGGCCCTGAGCCAGCAGCTGGCCTGGGATTACAGCCATGAGGCCATTTTGAAAAAAATCGAGCGGCAACGCAGTTCCGATACCTCCACCGATGCCAACGCCGCCAGCTTCTTCCTGGTGTCCGGTTGGACGTCTGCGGAGGACGCCCGGTTGCGGGATATGCTCCGGGTGATGGACACCCTGCAGGAGAACCTGGCCTATGTAGTCAGCTTCGAGGGGGTCAACGCCTTTGATACTGTGTCCCACGCCCTGGAGCGGCCCATCGCCTATCTGCGTAAAAAGACCTCCTATGGCTTCTCCCAGAGCGTGTCCCTGGACACCACGGTTAAGGCGTCCTCCCGGGACATTGCCGCAGAGGAAACCTTGGACGAGTATGAAAAGTTTTTGACCTGTGTCACCGAGTCCCCCTGCTTCTACGCCAATGTCCGAGCTTTCTCCCAGACCCCCACCGGAGCGGAGCTACTGCTGGCGGCGGCGGCGGGGGAGGCGATTGAGGAGGGCAACGCGGAGATCTCCTGTCTGAGGCAGTGCGAGCCGTTGGACGATGTCCTGTCTGCCCATCGGTTTTTTGCCAAAATGGTACCGGAGTCCCTGCGGTTCTGGCCCACCTTGTTCGCTCTGGAGGAGCTCTCCCCCTTTTTCCGCTTCCCTATTCTCCTGGAGGGGGAGCAGATCGACTTCCCCAAGGAGACCCAGGCCAAGCACCTGTCCCAAGGACTGCCCCTGGGCCGGGACAGCTTCGGCTATCCGGTGGCGCTGGATGTGGATTTGCTGAAAAAGCACGCCTTTGTGTGCGGCGTCCCTGGCGCGGGCAAGACCAACACCATGCTGGGCTTGTGCTACAATTTGTGGAAGGAGTACCGCATCCCCTTTCTGGTCTTAGAGCCGGCCAAAAAGGAGTACCGCGCCCTGGCCCAGACCGACATTGAGGATTTGGTGGTGTTCTCCCCGTCGGCGGGCTCTAAGTTCCCCCTGGCCATCAACCCCTTCCAGTTTCCCAAGGGCATGTCTCTGGCCGAGCACATCCAAAATCTGGACGAGGTGTTCGAGGGGGCCTTCCCCCTGGTTCCCCCCCTGCCCGCCCTGCTGGATCGCTCCATTGAGGCTGTCTATCTGGATCACGGCTGGGACGTGGAGGACATCAACACCGGGGAGCGGGAGTACCCCACCATGACGGAGCTCTATCAAAAACTGGAGGAGGAGTTGGAAAAGACCGACTACGACGGGGAAGTGCGGGGGAACATGAAGTCTGCCCTGGAGATGCGAATATCCTCCCTGCTACGGCGGGACTTGGGGAATGTGTTTGACGTGCCCGTCTCCACCATCATGCCGGAGAACTGGACGAAGTACCCGGTCATCATTGAGCTGGAGTCCCTGGGAAAGGGGCCGGCCAACTTTTTGACACTGATGCTGTGTACCCTGATCCGGGAGACGCTGCGGGCCGACCCCAAGGGGGACTTGGGCAAGCCGGTGCGCCATGTCATCTTTATTGAGGAGGCACACAACCTGATTGCCCCGGAGAGTAGCGATACCACCGGGGAGGATGCCAACCCCAAATCGGCGGCCACCAGCTATATTGTGAAGATGCTGGCGGAAGTGCGGGCCCTGCGAGAGGGCATCGTCATCGCAGACCAGCTGCCCACCACCATGGCCCCGGAGATTCTGAAAAACACCACGCTGAAAATCGCCCACCGCATCACCTCTGAGGACGACCGGAACCTGATTGGCTCCACCATGGCCGCCTCTGGGGTGCAGTTGGAAGAGCTGTCCACCTATCTGCCGGGGGAGACCCTGGCCTACTATGAGGGACTGCTCAAGCCCTTCAAGCTGCGGGTCAATATGTTCCAGGCGAAGGACGCCCCCGACACCCAGCAGCTCTTTGAGCTGATGAGAGCCAAGCCGATGCACCAGAAGGCGATGCTCTTCACTGTCCAGAGCCGGCTGGTAAAGCTCCAGATGCAGTGGGTGGAGGAGTGGAAAACCGCCACTCAAATCTATGACAAGCTGATTGCGGACTGCAACCGCCTGCAGGATCGGGCGGGGGACGGGAACTTAAAGGAGGCCCTCAGCGAGATTATGAAAGACCAGCTGGGCATGAACAGCTCCCTGGAGGTGCTGAAGCGGCTGGTCAAAAAGCACAAGGACTGGGTGCGGGACTTTGAAAATCTGCCCAAGGATTATACCGAGTTCCAGGACAAGGCGGAGAAGGACATCCAGGCGATTACCTATTACGTCACAAAGAAATTGACTGACATCAAATTTTAGGGAGGATATGTGAGATGGGATTCTTCGGTGATGTGGCCAATATAGCAGCAAAGGGGGCGGGTATCTCCGTCCGGAAGGCCAAAATCAAAAAAGAGGTGGAGGCCCTCCGCCAGCGTGCCCAGGAGGAGCAACCCCAGCATGAGACAAGGTTTCGGGAGTACCTGGCCCAGGAGCGGGAGGCCTATCTCGCTCAGAAGGAGTACTACATTGTCTCCTATATGTTTGCTCAGATGATGCTGGGGAGTCACATGGGGCTGCGGGATTTTTCCTTCTTCGACCAGATGCCTCAGGAGTACCGGGGCGGGAAGCTATACCTGGAAAATCTGAAGATGGTGGAAAAGGAGTACTACTCCTTCCTGGCCAGCGCCTTCCGGGACGGGGAGATCACGGCCCCCTCCATGATAAAATCCCTAAAAGATCTGCTCTATTTCCAGGAAATACGTGGGGAGCTGGAGGAGATCATCGCGGCGGAGCCCTTCCTGTCCGACGAGAGGACGGCCTCGGCCAGCATCTTTACCGGCTGTGAGGATGTGGACGGGCTACTCCAGAAAATCCGAGAGCTTGATATCAATGAGGCTTTCTCCGCTATCGCCGCCTTCTCGGACGGGGTGGAGGCACTGGATGCGGGGGACTATAAGGGAGCGGTAAAGCTCTGGCTGTTCGGGAACTGCCAGCAAGAGGACTTTGACAAGATTAAGCTGGCCCTGCTCCACTTCGCCCAGGATGAGAACCAGGACGAGGGGGCGGTGGAGCTGTATGACGTCTACAAAAAGCTCTGCCGCAGGCTGTTCGGGTTCAGCCAGGTGAAAACCGTGGACAACGAGGAGAAAGTAGTGCTCTACCCCAGCGTGGACATGGTGATTGGGGAGGAGCTGCGCCATCTCCACTCCGGGACGGTCGACCAGTACGATGAGACCTTGAAGGACTGGCTGGAGTGCTGCGGTCCCCGAGCAGACCGGGAACAACTGGATGTACTGCAAAACGTCCTCTTCCACCTGGGCGCCTTTGGGCAGGAGAGGATCATCCTGGAGTATATGGTAAAGAATAACATGCCACGCACGGCGGAGCAGGAGCAGCGGCTGAAGTTCCTCAAGGGGAGCGGGGCCTCCGGCGGCAGGGGCGGCGCCTTCCTGGAGTACGGCGCGGTGAACGTCCAGGCCAAAGAGGACGAGCTGCTCTATGACCACCGGTTCTTCCACTGGAAAGCCAACGAGATTCAGCAGTACTTCAACAACCTCTCCCTCAACCGGAAGAAGCAGGAGTTCCCCATGGTCATGGACGAGTGGCAGAAGGACGTGAGCATCCAGGGCCTTGGCTGGGACGGCGCGCGGGTGCGGCAGCTGGTGGCCCAAGAGCTGGAGCGGAATTTTGGCGACACCTATGACGTGACCATGATTTCGGCGGGCGCCGCGGTGGAGGACTGGGTAGACGTCATGCCCACCATCTATATCCACGCAAAAGACCCCACGGCCCGGAATGGGGAGCTGTCCTTCCTGGTCGCCGGGGAGCAGATCACCAACGCCGCCATCCACTTCACCATTATGGTGCTTCTCTCCCACGCGGACGCCCAAGGGAAGGCCATGGAGAATGAGGCCCTGTGCAAAAAAGTGATTGCGGTAAAGGAGAAGCACAACCCCAGAATGGAGACCTTTATCTCCACCATGAAAAATATCCTAATCACCCAACTGGAAAACTGGATCAACCAGTCCAACAACAGCCAGGAGATCTACTGCTGAGAGGAGGAGAGGGGCTATGGCTCTGTTTGAGGATAATATTAACGTAAAAATCGGACGCGTTTTGTTTGAGAAACAGGACAGCAAGGAGATTTTCCAGGCGGCATACGGATTGAAGCAGCTATTTGACGAGGGTGGGAAGAAGGATGCGGTAGCCGGCACCATGGCAGTGGAGCTGGCGGTGGCGGCATACTTTGAGGGGTGCCCCACGGGGGCGGCCCTGGCCGCCTACTGCATGCTGGACGGCACCGGGTACCGCACCTATTCTGACCTGCGGATTCCCTTTGAGGTCTATACGGAGGCTGGCATGGAGGGGGACTATGAGTGCGCCTATAACCTGGCGGTGGAGTATGACCACGGGTATCCTCCCTATGTCCCCCAAAATCCCTTCATTGCCTCCTACTACTTTAAGCTGGCGGCAGATTCCGGGAGCGCCCGGGCCCAGTTTGAGATGGGGAATCGCTACTTCGACGGAACCGGGGTGGAGATTGACTTCCAGCAGGCGGAGGCCTATTGGGAGGCGGCCGCGCAGCAGGGCGTGGCTGCAGCCCAGTATAACCTGGGCTGTCTGCTGGATGGTTCCTTGACTGGCGGGCCCTCCCTCACCACCTATGAGCCAGAGCGGGCGGGCTATTGGTTGGAGCAGGCTGCCCGGAACGGCCACAAGGACGCGGCACAGCTGCTGAACCTGCGCTATCGGTTCAATCAGCGGAAGAACAAGTGGGAGAAGATACAGTGATGAGGGATAGATGAGCACTGACAGAGGAATCCAGATGGAATTATTTGAGGACATGGTTCGCCCTCCGGCCAGATCAGTATCCCAAAACATGTTCCGGTTCTATTCTTGGATATGGTCGGCACCCTCCGCTTTATGTCTCATATAATCCCAAAACCAGTGGGATATGGCTACTCCATATCCCACTGATTCTTTCCCCCATAATAGCTTAAGCCCCATAGGTTCACATTGTGTACCTATGGGGCTTAACCGTTGTAAACATGGACTTTTTACCTGATTTCACAAAGTGTATCAAAGTGGGAGAAAAGTCAAAAGCATCTGTACGGTTTGAGACTTTTGAAATAAACATACTAGTAGAAGATCTGCGTATTAACTATGAGAAAAATATTGAGCGTTTAAGAAGTAACCCATGTCAACCCTCTTATCGTGGCACAGTGTTAGTTGTCGAGGTTTATTATAGAAATGTTCTTGGTCAATGGTTTAAAAATACTGTACGCCAAGAAATATCATGGCTCAACAATACACATGCTGAACCAAGAAAAACCCACAACATAAACGAAAATACCATTCCCCCTTGTCCTCTTGAGCAGAATACAGAGTTTGAATTGCAACTTGTTTCTCCCAAACTATCCGTTTTCGCGACTGATCTAATTAATGTGACAGAAATAGAAGGAAAACTGGAGCAGTATAAAAGGAATTTGAAATACTAATTGCCGACAATCCGATAGATGTTTTTAATTCGCGATTTTTTAAACCCTTAAATGACACTCCGACCAATTTGTCAGAAAAACCGCCTGTTCAGGCGGTTTTTCTGCGTTTTTTAGTTTTGTTTTTGCAGTTTGGACGATTGCTGTTTCGTGGTGGTTTTGAGACAAAAAAGTGGTTGGAGTACGAGCGACTGGAACAGCCAAATCCCTAACCCATCCCTAATTGGCATGACTGCTATACGCTCTCTTTGAATACGACAAATTCTTGAGATTTCCAGCTTTATCCTCTATAATAGTTTTACGGTGAGCCTTTGGCCACCAAGGTAGCCGTATGGGTATATTCCCATGCGGCTTTTTGACTTTAGAAACCAGATGGAGATGATGGTATGCCTACCAATAGCCCAATTTATCTACCATATGATGATTATGCTCAGAGTGCCAATACGCTTTTTCATTTTATGAAAAAGCAAGAATACCTAAACTCCATTCTCCTACGCAGGGCCATAATTCCACGG
This sequence comes from Flavonifractor sp. An9, assembly GCF_002161245.1. Lineage (NCBI taxonomy): Bacteria > Bacillati > Bacillota > Clostridia > Eubacteriales > Oscillospiraceae > Flavonifractor > Flavonifractor sp. An9. The sequence continues at coordinate 28,072 of NZ_NFHC01000028.1, read as the reverse complement.
TATTGTATTGAAACCATAGACTACCTAAATATCCGAAATGGCACTCGCTTATTTAACGAAGCCGCCATTTTGCAAACGTGCTTCTGTGATATTCCTTTTCACAAACTTGCAGATTCATTCGCTGTAAATGGTGTTGGTGATGTTTATGAATCCTTAAGCAAGGATGAACGGGCTGATCTCGAAAAGAACAACACACATTTTGCTTATTATGGAGAATATGCAGTGGCTTTTTCAAAAAGTTGGGGTGAAAAAAAGCATCTTCAGCCGGTTCACTATCTTAACAAAAATTCCCAATATGCAAAAGATTTTTCTGCTCTATTTAGTCGAGTTTTTCAGGATGATGACATTCCAGAAGAATATTCTCAAGATGTAATCAATCGTTTGGCGTACATCAAACCATTGCGAGGAATTATGAAGAGAAGAATCACTCGTCGCGATTCCAGTTCTGCTACAATTGAAATCTACAAAAACTTCCATGACGAGCGCGAGTGGAGATATGTTCCGAATGTTGAGGTTCTTACTGCTTTGAATACAGAAAGCATCATTGCTAATCCTTATATAATTCCTTTGGCCGACGAAATTAGCAAGGGATTAGAACAGGATAGATACAAAAAACTTTGGCTTGACTTTTCCTATGATGATATACGGTATATCATTGTTCCAAATATCCTCGCCCGAATTGAAATTATTAAAACTATAACCGATTTACCTGATAGTTGTTTCGAAAACCAAGACGATATTTTCATGCAGAAAAATGTTTTGATCAGTAAAATCCTGGTGCTGGAAGAAATCAGAAGGGACTGGTAATATGCCAAATAAACTCAAAGATATTTTTTCTGATGATATGTTTAATATGAGCGGCACTCTGCATTTTAGCGACGGAGAGGCATATAAGAACTTCTTATCAGCTTTGGAAATTGTATACGCCGAAGGGCGTGTCGTTCCGGTCGAAGGCGTTACTTCAGTTTCTACAACAGTCGGACACTTGGGCACCAAATTCCCATTAGAAGAAAAAACTAACATAACCCAATTCTTAGTTGGCCCGGCGGTAGAACCCGTGCCTATTACACTTGATGTAGACGGAAATAAAAAAACTATAACGCTGTTGCGTAGTCGGATTAAAGATAAAGTAATTTTGCGTTCCGAGCCTGATGCCATTGTTGCTTTCAATATTGAATTTCTGCTTGGCAAAAATAAACATACCCTCAATTATAAGGTGCAATTTGAGAAGGCAAAAAGCATTAGAGAAGTTGCTGACGGTTTTAGCATCGCTGCAGCACTCTTGGCACATTTATATAGTCGTGAAGATAACATCCCCTCTGAAGACGGAAATATTTCTCTATCGGATATAAAAGAATATTTTCGCCGTTACAAATCTTTCTTTAAGCGTTTAAGTGTAATAGAAAGCAAACTTGCCATTTCAATTTCTCCAGATTTATTGAACACCCTATCTCCAGAAGAGCAACAAGACATTGATAATATTTATTTGCTTCTATATGAGAAAAAAGTTGTCCGCTTGAATGCCAGGCTCACATCCACGAGTTCGACAACTGTGACTATGAACAATGTTGAAACATCTCTCAGTATTGGCGACAAGATAGCATTAACTTTCGTAGGTAGCATTGAGTTTAGTTTCTTAAAGCAGTCCGTTACCCTCCACACTGCCAATCTGTTGATAAATGCGCTGGTGAAAGATATTCAAAAGTGTGATGACGGCACAGTAAAGGTTTTGTATGGTGATACTGATAGCAAACCCATGTATATTTCTTTTTCTGCATTTCAAACAAGCGAAGAAGCAAAGCAAGAATCAGAGACCATATTGAAACACGAAGGAATTTATGTTAATGCCCTAACAAGCGATGCATATATTACTCAGTACTATGAAGAACAGCAAGACAAGATTTAAGATCTCTACGCATTCATAAAGGCAGAAGCCCAAGGGACGATATCTCGCCCCTTGGGCCTTGTTTCTTTTACCCCACTCTCTCGAACGGTATCACCTTGTACCGGCTCTCCTCCGGCGGGTCGGGCGGTTCCGTAGTACCAACGCCCGTAGCGATAGCCGTAATGGGGCGGGCAATTGGCGCAGTCACCGTCGCAGTGTCCGTCATGCTTCTTGTTGAGGTGACCGGCGACTGCCGCTCCGGCTGCGAAGGCCGCCAATGCCGACAGCAGACCGCCTTTCTTTTTCGGACGGGCAGCAGAGGATGCCGCTGCCTGTCTCCGGAGTTCTTTCACATCATCAAACACATCAATGCGTGACCGCCTGGAGATTTTTTGGAAGGAGGAATCATCGATCATCAGGTAGATCTCTTCCAGCTGTTCCCGGTTGAAGGGAACAGTTGTCTGCTCCGCCATTTTGCTCAGGAGGGACTGGTCCACCATGGCCACCATTTCCAGCACCTGTTCCGGGGTGAAACGGACACCGGCAGAGAAGGCCTTTTCCAAAAATTTGGCGGCAAAGGCACTATCCACAAAATCGAGTTCCTCCGCAATCTCCCATACCTCATCTGCGGGGCCATAATCGGACAGGCGATAGGCGTAGCTCTTCTGAGTGCTGGGCGACCAGCCATAAAATCCGTCGTAGTATTCTTCCCAGGTCAGTTGCTTCATGCCTGACACCTCATAGTGTTTTCTTACGGCTCGGTTTCATAGGGCCAGGTATTGATACCACCGAACTCATAGATGTTGGTGTAGCCCAAATCGGCCAACGTAGAGGATGCGGTCTTGCTGCGGTTCCCGCTGCGGCAGTAGACCAGCACCGTGGAGTCCTTCTCAGGAATCACCTCGGCAGCGGTGGCCTCATCAATGGTACCCACCGGCAGCAGGATAGCGCCAGGGATGTGGCCGCTGTCGTACTCGTCCTGCTCCCGCACATCCAGGATGATAACCTCCTGGGAGTCTATCATCTCTTTGGCTTCTTCTTGGGTGATCTGCTGGTAGGAGCCGTCGGCGGAATTTCCGCCGCATCCGGCCAGCAACAGCAAAAAGGAAATGAGCAGGGGTAAGATTCGTTTCATTTGAGTTCCTCCAGAAGTTTGGTAGCAAAGGCTTTGTGCCCCTGCTCCGTGAAGTGTACGCCGTCATAGGCCAGAGGGATGCCCCACCTTCCCGCATCGGCAAAGCGAATGCCCAGATGCTCCGCCAGGGCTTTACAGCATCGGGCGAAGGTATGGGAGTTATCAAAGAGCTGTTGGCTTGGCACCCAAGCTCCCAAAGCCACCGGCGGCGGTGCGATCAGCAGGATCTTGCTTCGGCCTAACGGAACAGCCGTAAGGAATCGCTCCAGTCTCTCAGCTGCCTGTTCCGGGCTTCGGCCCTGGAGCAGATCGTTGGTTCCCAGCATGACGATCAGCAGATCCGTATCGGCAGGAAAGGCAGGAGCAGCGGATGGGATCTCACGGCCGTTTTGTCCCATGTTAGAGATCGTCCATCCGGTCTCCGCAGCAAGGATGTCCACCCACCTGTTGTCCGAGGCATAGCGCCCGCCGAAATAGCTACGGGGATCATATCCATAGGTATTGGAGTCGCCGAAGCCGATAACGTTCATCCCATACTTTTCCTTTCTCTGTCTTAGTGATAGTCATGGAATTTTCCGCTTACTTCATAGTTTTCAGCCTCGTTAGGATTTCTTCATCCGCGGGGCAGAAAGCATATTGATCGATCTCGCCTACAGTGATCCAGCGAATATCATTGTGTTCCAGTTTCTGGGGGATTCCCTCACCGATGGTCGCATGGAACAGTGTCAAATGAACCGTAAGATCAGGATATTCGTGGACCACATCCATGAACACTTCACCAACATCCAGAGTGACGGCCAGTTCCTCCTGACACTCTCGGATGAGTGCCTGTTCCTTGGTTTCTCCTGGCTCTACCTTACCGCCAACAAACTCCCATAGGAGCCCTCTGGCCTTATGTGCCGGCCGTTGGCAGATCATAAATTTTTTCTGATTCCAAATCAGGGCAGCAACTACTTCGGTCATTTATCCATCGCCAATTTATTTCCTTTTTCATAAACTCCGATAGACTATGTACTAAAAATTACTAGCAATCATGTTTATAAATTTTTCTGCATCCTTCGATTCGTATTTTTGCTGAATTAAATCAAAAACCCGCTCTAAAACTTTTCGTTGCTCCGCTGTAAGCTTAAAATTAATATTTAATGCACGATATCTGGTTTGCGTTTTCTTTTGATCAATTAACGACGATAGTTTATCCCAATAATCCATTTCAGCGACTGCTTCAGATTCACCACTATCTAAGAAATCACTTTCCGTAGTATCTTCGGCATAGCTATAATCTTCAGAATAGAGATCATTTATATCTTCGAAAGATTGCGCTTCTAAGATCGCTTTTTTCTCTCTTGAAAGACTTCTCTCATACGATATCCGACGAATATCTTTTGAGACAGAAACTGCCCATTCCTTGAACATCTTAATTAACTCATAAAAAGCTTCGTTCTTTTCAAAATCATCTCGACGAGAATTTGCTATCAAATCAGGATCTATAACATATAATTCGCCCATAATCCATCCATTGAATCGTTCTTCCTTGAAATAGGAATTACAGGTTGATTTATCACCTATCAGAATATTCCCTTGGCGAACTCGAATTCCCTTAATAGAGTTATCATTTATTGTTCCGTAAAAGGCAGTATGAGCATACCAAAGAACAGCGCTTAAGACATTTCCTCTGTAAAATTTCTTCACATGGATATCTTGTATACTATCCGATATCTTTTTTACACGATCCGAAATAAAACTATCTGTGTAAGGTTTATACAGTTCCTCTCCATTAAGGCAAATGCAGTATGTCGGAATAGTGTATCCAGAAAGCCTCAACTTTTCCTCTATTGTACTTCTCCATTTGAAGCCTTTTCTAAATGGAAGCGGAGAATGCTGGATTAAATAATTTCGTACTAGGTCTTCGTCCATTAATCCATTATTTCTCATCACACCAAGCATTTTCACTTCGAAATAGTGGCGGTTTGGTTTTTCATCAAATTCCTCGACAAAAACAATTTGGTTCATGACATCATTGACGCTTATGCTGTCTTCACTTGAAGTGAGCAATAATTCTCTTAATAATTTTGCGTTGTAATGGACCAACGTTTTTGTACTCTCGCCAGAGAAGGAGGTGATGAAAATGAGTTCGTCACAATATCCCAAACCAGCCAAACGTCCGATACCACGAAAACCTCGGTTTTGAGTTCTGTGTTTATTTGAATTGCCAATATCAATAAGTGTTGATATTGCTTCTTTTTTGCTCAGGCCGTGGCCATTATCGAAAATTGAGAGCATATTTTTTTCATGATCAAGATGTATCGCAATTTCAAAACATTCAGGTCTCTCAAGTTTTTCCGCAATAGCAGTATCGATAGAATCCGCTGCATTTTGTATATATTCTCGATAAAGGTCAAGGGGGGATGCATACATACCATTAGTAAGGGACTCTAAGGTATATTTTCCTATTACAAGTTTGTGATTCATAACTATGTGTCAAATATCGAGAGTTGTTTGTAAACATTGGTAAGCTGTTTATTTAGTTCTTCGATAATATACTCAGCACCAACTTCACCATCAACGGCATTCTTTATTACCGTTTCCTTAAATTTTCCGAAACGTTTTAAAAGAAGCTCTCGAGTTGTCCTTTCATCTAAGGTTTTTATGGAATTAATAATTCTATTTTTCTCTTTTCGAGTTAGAATGCCATATCGAGAATACATGAACAGGCATTTAATAAGTTCAAAATCAAAGAAAGATTTTTTTATCATTATTTGAACTTTTGACAGATTATGAACGACAAATGGAAGTTCCTCAGCTTCGTAATCTAGGCAACTAAGAATATCAGCTACTGCTCTTTTGCCCATAACTCGACATATACCTTGCAAAAAGGAATAAGGAATTCTTGCATTCGCAATGTACCTGATCAACCGTTGATACATAATCGGAAACTCACTTGTTATGTAGTCAATGTAGACTTTCCGATCCTCCTCTGATTCCATGGAAAAAGCTTTTAACATTGTTGAAACAGTAAAATAATGTATAAACAGTTTCTTTTGTGTACAATCGGTCAAAGACATAAACCGGTCAACAGTGATACTATTGTCACCTATTGCAGAAATAAACGCCTCGCGGGATTCTCCCACCTTATCAAATAAGCGATTCCATTCTTTCAAATAGAGCTGGTTTTCATCCCATACTATTTTTCTTGCTTTTATTTCGCTTGGGGTTTCATTTCTCCGAGGTATAAAATCTCCGCGCCATCCAAGGTGGCTTTCCGGCATTGCTAATGTACGAACAAATTCCTCTGGGGTTTTTCCAAAATCTGCTTCAAAGAACGATCTTGATGAAACACCTTTTCCTTGTGTAGGGATCAACATTCTCTGTAAGGAGCGAAGATATTTAGGATTCCAATTCGTTCCTACAAAGCCTCGCTTTAGATCTTCCAATGGAATATATCTCATCGGGAAAGAAAAAATGGCCACTTTATGACCAGTGCTTTTAATCAATTCTTCTTGTAAATCCATGGAAATATGCATACGCTCATATAAATCTTCTGGAGTGTCTGCATGATAGCTATGTCCTTTCCCGGTGAAGTCCACTCCGTTGTAAAGCAAGTAGTTCGACATATGAGTTATGCCATTTTCGGCACAAAGTCGTATTGCTTTCTTATAAGCCTCAGCATCTTCAATGTGGTCAAAGGCAATTCTGGCAGGCCTTATTGCTAATTCTCCCAGTCTTTTCGCTTTATGTGGAGTGAGTAAAAAGGCATCTAGTCCCTGGTTAAAATCAACAAAGCGTTGTACACGCTTTCCTGTTTTAGGATTAATGTAAGTGGCACCCTTGGCAAATCCTAGGGCCTTTATCTCATCAATAATCTCATCGAATCTAGGCGATCTCAGAACATTATTATCCATGAGCAACAAATCTTTTTTAGGCCCAAATTGTTCATCGACTCGTCTAATAGTCTCTGTAATTGAGATATATGGATAGTACTCTGGCTCAAGTGTTTGAACAGCGCAAAAAGCACATTTCATACCGCATCCACGTGTCATATACGTGAAGTACGCATCGTGTGCAGGATAGACGTATTCGTCGGCGATATCATCTAAGATACCGTAATCGAGCGTCAATCTATCAATGCATTCTTCGTGCTCAAGTCCCAGTGTCCCTTTTTTGTCCAAAAGCCCCGTATTATTCTTCACTGTTGGAAAATTTTTAGCAATTAATTCGGGCATTAAAGTTGCTAAAATTCCACCAGTGTATACTTGAGTAGGATCTTTTACCACACTAAGAGCATATTCGATGGCTTCTTTAGTTTTTGGCCATTCGAAAGTAAATAGTGTGGTCACATAAACTCTATCCCATTTTTTTCCGTTAAAGGCTTCGGGGAGCTTTCCCTTTGCAAAGCGTACATAGTCATGATGTATGTATCTATGAAAATATGAAATCTTCATCAAGCCAATAGGAGGATACTTGTTTGCGTATCCCGGCTCAAGCAATAAAATATCTGCCATTGAGGTCCTCCAAAACACAAGTATATCAAGCTTGTGTTTTATAGCGTTTGTTCATAATCTATTACATATAAATAAAAGCGAGCTCTCGTTAATGCAGTGTACTGAATAGCACGAATTTCTTCTGTTTTAGCTTCGCCTTTATAAGTGTGATTGATAAAGATTACTATATCGGATTCCAAGCCCTTGTAATCTTCAACTGGAGCAAATATTACTCCACCAGGTATCGTTTCATTTAAATTGGTTAATGGATATCCTCCTATATAGTTTACACCATCTAGCGCCGATTGATCTAGTCTCAGATTACTCAAAATCACAATTTTCTCAGGAGAAACACCTTCTTTGTTGACCAGCTTATTAACGACTGAATCAACAAACGAAATCACTGCTTGTCTCCTTGTGAGTTTTCTAACATCTGGTTCGACACCTTCAATCTGATTTATTAGGGTTTCCGTTCCCAATGCAGTTCGCTCTAAAGTATATTGATAAATATTTGATGTATTCCGAATATTATATCTTAGGACAAATGGTTCGCCCTCAATAAAAAACTTATCGCCAAAATCACGTGAAAATATGTTCTGGCTTTCGTCATAGAATACATACAGTGAGCCTTTTTCTTTCACTAACAGGTTTGCGCAATATGCCCAATCCTCAGTAAAGTCTTGCGCTTCATCAACGATTACTAGGTCATATTGCTGCAATGCAGGTAACCGCTCCAATAAGTTCGCATATTCTTTACACCCATTTACCAGTGGTGCAGTCTCGTATGCAGTTCCAAGAATCGTTTCAGCAAATTTGTCAATGCTATAAACATCCGCTCCGTCCATTCCTACATACTCTTTTACTCGAGCAGCCAGAGTTGCGTTATAACAAAGATAGAGAGGACGCTTTCCGCTTAACATACAACGCTTTATTTTCTTAATTCCAATCCATGTTTTTCCTGTCCCTGCCCCACCAATAACAAATGCCCTTGGATAGTGCATGAGCAAATCAATAACCACATCTTGAGTTTGATTAATCTCTGCTAGTTCTCTCTCTTTGTCCTCAATAAGTGCACCTGCGGCAACAGAAAGAGCTACTCTTTTATTGATCAAGGAGATAAACTTCTTTTGGGCATCAGGAGACATAAACGAAGTATGTCCACCACGCTTAACGTTGAAATATCGGAAAATTTCAACAATTTTGGATTGTAGATTTTCCATATCCCCGATGTCAATGGTTAGAGCGAGAGGGGACTCCACTGTATTTGGCGCAGAAACTGCAAATTTAGGAAAGGCTACCGCATTACCATAAATTCCAGGATATGCTGTTTCCAACTCATCTTCGTAATATCTTTTGAAGAATCGCATGCTTTCCTCAGCCTGCTTATATGGAGAACATCTTAGCTTTCGGTCTTCATCATATTCCTTAAGAAACCACGTGTCGTCATCATCCACATAGATTCCTTTGCCGCCTTTGCATTCAATGCATAAAAAGCCATAATCAGGATTGAAGATTAGAAAATCACACTCACTGTCGATTCTTTTTCCGTTTTCTTCAGAATACCAACGTACAGAGAAGAATACATGATATTTCTCACTAAGCTGATCTCTGCATGCATTAAAGAAATCTTCTTCAGATTTGACGTGTTTCCTTTTTGTTATGTCCGACGGGTGCATCACAGCCATAATTAATTACTCCCAAAAGCCTTTGAGTTTTTCTTGTTTCTGTACATCGAAATATCCGCAGAGATAGCTTCGATCCAGATCTTTATTGAAGTGTTTACAAGAAACCTCATTTAAAAACAGACATCCTGCGCAAGCCTTGTCATGGTTAATACAGAGCGGATCAAAAATACACTTCTTCGAGTTTTCTTTTGCGTGTTTTAGCCATTTATCAAACTGTGACTGGAATGCACTATACAACGCCCCCATGCTAAATCCTTGAGAATTTGCGCAATAGATAAAAATTGCAGGAATATTTGGTAGTATATATTCAGATAATGAACTTTTGTCTAGGCCACACACCTCTGCAGCTTCGCGAATAAGTGCGTGCGAAATACTGTGAACTAAAGTATATACAGCCTTTGTTATTTTCCCTTTATCGCTTGTATCATCAATTTCTGTAAATGGGGTAATCAAGCCGCTCTGAATTCTATCCAAGAACCACATCTTCAGATCATATTCACTATCTGATTTTGGTTTCTCTGAGTCAGTAATAAATCGGTTTTCCAGCAGCCAGTCTATAATTCGCTTTCGGTCTATTTCAAAGAGAACCCCTTCTGTTTCCAAGCGGGCAGCATAAATGTTTCTCTTTTCCATCTCGCGAGGAAATCCCCTCAATTTGATGCGATCACCAAACTGCTCCTTCCTTGTATAGCCATAAGAGCAAAATACGATAGGGACGCTAGAACACATTTGAACATTTGAAAAGCCAAATCTGTTTGCCAGTTCTCTATAGTTTGGTTTTATGCCATCATTAATAAGCTCTGCATCATTTGCGGCTTCCTCAAGCGATAAAGTCACCTTTGCATGAAGCAGTTCGTCATATTCTAGAATCGCTTCAGCTATAGAGGTATATTCCTCCGGAATAGCGACGGATAATCCGTTCGATACTTTAGCGATAGACTCAAAAATCTGATTATTAGGATTATTGCGTCGTTTTGCATCAATTACCAATGCAATAGTTGAATCCTCAAGCCCAGCCGCACGAAGCGAATCGGCCTCAATTTGAAGTGTTTTTTCAAAATCATCTTTGCGTGTGATATTGCCCTTTGCAACCACGTCCTCATACTGCTCTGGAGACACCAAATCAAGATATTGAGAAATAACAACCTTTTCACCCTGATAATCCGTTTCATTATCCAAGAAAATATCTTTTCGCTTATCAAGAAGGTCTATCAAAGTCACTGTGGCAGGGATAAAGTGTGAAGAATCTAGTGCAGGACGTATCTCCAGTTGGTTATGACACTCAGGACAAGTATGCGATATAACAGCGCGTTTACCACATTTACTACATACAAAGTCTGTTCCGCTGCCTCGACGGTACATATACTTCGTGCCATGATCAGGGTTTTGACATTTAGGGACATAAATCCCGTCTGCATAACCACATCTGCAAAAACGGATCATTCGTATTTGCGTCATGTGTTTTCCGCAGTTGTCACAAGGCTGGTGCTCTCGACGTTTAAACTCGTCATATGAATAATACTGCCTTACTCGTCCACATGAACTACATACAAAAACCCATGGCTTCACAGAAGTGTGAATGGCACCAATAGTATCGCTCACTTTTGGGGTAAGCACTTCATATGTCTCTTCATCAATATTTGGAGCAAAATCAACAACAGCCGCTTCGCCTTCGCTGCTATTCGCAATGAATTCATGAACACGTTGATTAACCACTCGGAGTAATCTCTTATTGTTAATACCTGAAAGTTGTATGCTATTCCAATAATCAACGTGGACAGCGTAGGTTACTCCGCCCCCACTTTGAGTATAGTCAACCCAGCTACCAGGTAGATACTTATAGAGGGCTTGTTGAACGCCTCGGCGCATCTTTTTGTCATTTGCCATATATGTATCACTCCCTCATTACCTCATCTCAACAATAATTTGTTTGTCAGTGTCGCGCAAACTATTCATGACATGACAATAGCACCGGTCAAATGCCTCTGTCAGATAAGTTCTTGGTTCGATCGATCCATTTTTTAACGATATCACAAGATTGTCGATAATTTTATCAATCGTAATTCGATACAATTTTCCAATAGAACTATCATTATCTGAGCACTTATAAATATGATAAGCATGATTCTTCAACATATCTGCTGTAATCGCACCAACAGTTAAAGCTTTTTTTAGGTCGCCGTATTTGCTAACATCACCAATACTAAATTGCAACTCATATTCATAATAGTTCAGAATTAGACTCGACAATATTCCCGGAAGAGTATTTTCAACCGCTTTAGTTGCCCAACGGTTTATTGAAACCGAATCAACCAAAATATCTTTATACTCATGAAATTTAACAAAGTTTTTCAAGTAACTTTGATCCTTTTCGCGAGACGGCCTCATTATGTCAATAACCACGCCTGTATGTTTCCGGCCAACACGCGAATAAGCTTGAATATATTCTGCCGTGTTTCCAGGCATACCATAAAACATCATTAAATTGAAACGATCCGCATCAACGCCATGAGAAATCATACTTGTAGCCGCAATCATATTAAAGTCTAGATCGTTGGTGGCGCTTTCGGCGTGTTCAATTGACGACAGGGTGGCTCTTACTTCCTGGAAAGTATCGTCGCCGGTCATTTTTTTAGCAATTAATGGTTGAATCCCTTCTACTATTAGTTCCGTATTAATAGGGTCTTCTAGTGCTTGGAGTACGCGATTGCTTTCCATTTTGACATTATTGTATTCAAGAATAATCCAATAATCTTCGAGTAACCTCAATGCTGCCACTATTTTTTCTTCCCGTGGTCCATCAAAATTCATTCCTGGAATTTTGAGAATTTGCTCAGGATTCTGATATAGCTCATAAACTACGCGCTTAAGATATTGCAATGAATAAGCAACGCTGTTCACGATAGCTTTTCCAAACGGTGCATAACCTACAATGATGCGACCTATATCATTTTTGTCGATAAAAGAGTAAAAATCATGATCAAGATACGGTGACGCAGCGGGGAAGCGTATTGCATTTTTCCAATAAAGATGTCTGGCTTGCTCTGCATAGGCAGAAATAGTTGCAGTAGCACCAATTACCTTGATTCCTCTATTACACCCCGATAAATGGCGAATAAAGTATTCAATTAGCGTTTCATAATGTGAATCGTATGCGCCAAGAGATTCCTTAATCAAGTGCAACTCGTCTTGTATCAGTAATGTCGGTGCAGGATCCTTCATTTGAACACGCTGAAAGTCAGAAGGGATACAGTTACATCCATCTGCCAAACATTTTGTTCGCGCTGTGTATCCATGCTTTGGACACTTATAAGGAGCGCCGCATAACAGATTATGAAAGCGCATATTTAGTCCAATCGCTGTCATTTTATCAACAGTTGAAATAATAACACTTGGGATAAACCTATAAATATCATCATCTACCATAAAAAGTGGCAAACTTTCACCAGCAGGACATGCTTTATTGGTACAAATATGTCGCAAAGAGTTAGCCTCTTCATTATAAATAACATGGACGGTATTTGAGCCGCAGAAAGGACACACATCTAACAAACGATATTTCTCGTCAATTTCTTCAGCGGATAGTTCATTAAGTGTTTTCCTTAAATCTTTATCAATTTTATTAGGGGTATTGCCTTCGCCGACAAAATATCCTAGGCTGAAAGTTTCACCACCAAGTTTTTCCTCCACTCTAATTCGTTCTGCAGTTGCAAGAATGTTCGATACTCGTTGTACCTGCTGGACTGAAAGAAGCCTCAACGGATATTTAAGTAATGCAGTCACGCCGCACTCTTTTCCACGTAATCTATCAAAAAAGAGATTAAAAATCAGAATACCTAAAAAAGCTTCTGTTTTACCACCACCCGTAGGGAAATATAGTATATCGACATCGTTTGTCTTAGCTTTACGTTTAACCTCATCATCTAAAATCAATTCGGGTTCGTTTGCTACAATATCAAGAATAAGCGAAACAACAAATACAATCTGGAAAAGGCGCCAACTGTCATACCCTTTTGCAGATTTCTTAAATGCTTGGTTCATGTATTGGAAAGCAGTGCGTATCATATGATAATTATCAATCAATTCGATGCCTGTCTTGAAGCGTTTGATCTCCAATCTAAAAGAACTGATTTCTTGCTCAAACTGTCGCTTTCCATTAGGAGTTAGTCCACTCTTAGACGCAAAATCATCTTCCCACGACTTTAATTCTTTCAACATTTTTTCGTGAATAGAGGTTAGGGTGCTAACAGGATCGCTAATCAAATCTTCAAATTTGACTGCTAAAGAATTATTTGTTTTAAGACGATTTTGAATAAAAACGGGTACATGTATGGTTTGGATTACGGTATTATTTTCTAAGCACTCCACATTACAATTGTTTCCGAGAGCATAAACATACTTATCATACTTATAGTCATCAGCAAAATAGTCCAACTCAACAGGAATTAGTTTTCCGTTCCGAACTTTTACTTTAATTCCAGAATTAAACAAGGTATTAATCCGATAAGGGTCACTCTTTGCCAGTTTCATTTTTTTATCGCTTGTTTCATCGCCAAATGCTGTTTCATTGCTTAATGCGATGGTAATATCCAGACAATCTTCCACCCCTTTAACATCAACAGAAATGTCAAAATCAAATCGTGAAAACATTTCGAACTCTTCACGCGCAACTTGTTTGCGCTTATATTTTTCCCAGGCATCCTCTGTGATTAGGTTATCAATAGTAAGGCGATCTCGGAATTGACAAGGCATAGCACCTGGATATGCCTTGGCTTCGTAACACAAAGATTCAACTATTTCGTGTAATGTTTTTTTTAAGGAAGAATCCGGCGATAGACTGCCACAATCAAATTCCGCATTGTAGATATCAGAAATCTTCAAAGTTAGAAATATCTGCTTTCTGTCAATTGCAATTTTTTTGTATATTGGAAGAAGCGATACTTTATGTTCTAACATCTCTTTAGATAAACTTCCTGCCTGTTTCTGAGCTATTAAATCTTCAAATGTCGCAATTTTTTGATCCGTAAACGTAGCCAAGAAGTCTTTAAGAAACGCTTGCTTTTGCTGTTCATATGTTGGAATAATTCGAAAGAAAAAGTTGCCTTGTGGAAAAATATCTAACTCTGTATTTTCTATATCCGCCTTGGGGATTCGAAAATTTACGCCAATTTGCTTTATTAAAACACTAGAAGAAAATGTATCAGATGCACTCTGTGGAGACAGTTTACCAACATAAATTCGGTCGTTAGGGTTATATCCTATGATTGTATCAACATTAGTCCCAGAGATTGAGGCAACAAATCGTTCAACAATTTCTTTTGCTAACAGTTCTCTATTATTTGCCATCAATTCCACCCCTTCTCCTTAAAACGATCCTCAACAAACTTGGGCTTTAGGCCAAGTTTGGAAAGCAAAAGACTATAGATCGTGTTATATAAACTTGTACCCAAATACGCTTTATGAGTATGTATTGATTGTAAAGCTGATAGCCATTCGGAATACCCATCAATATTGCATTGAATAGATGATTTTACCTCATCTGCAGAAGGTACTTCGTGTTCACTTATTATTGAGAAAAACTTAAGGGAATCTGGTAAAGGAAACTTCTTTTCCCCCTGTTGCTCAAACTCGACTATTGCCATACGAGATACTTTTCCGGAGGAAGATGTTTGGAGTATGGAACGAACAACACCTCTGCCATATTGCTTGTGAAAAACAGTATAGCCTTTGGCAAGGCTTGTTGCTGGTTTTGGTTCATCAAATCCCGAGATTTTTCCATCCGCCATTTCTTTGAAATGTGAAAGGACAGATTCCGTCCACTCCTTGATTTTCGGCCAATCTTTAAAATAATTACTGTTAGATATTTCTATCAGCCATATTAATAATGCAGCATCCTTGAACTCAGAAATTAATGCTGGATATGCCATCTCAACTGCTCTCAGTACTGTAAGATAACGTCTAAAACGCATATTCATTGTCTTATCTGGAATCTTCATCAGTTTTGAAAGGAATCCAGAATAATCATTGTTTTTAACATGCTTTGCCGATTCTTTTGAAAACTCTGTAGTGCCACTATAACTTGATTGTGGGGTATATTGAAATGGACTCTCTAAAGCCTCTTCTCCATCATCTAAATCTAATGGTTCCGCAGTTAGAATGCTAGATGCTACAATTTTTCCTGCACCGTATGCAGTCTCTCCACAAATTACATTCTGATATGTTTTGGCCTGCTTTTCTATAGCAAGAGTTTTTCCTATGATGATATTACCATCTGCGATAATCGTATCTGCATCAATGGATTGTCCCACGATTCTATCCTGGCAGATTACAGATTTTGCTTGAATATCCTCAGCCCAAATATCATTTTGAACAATAAGTGTTCCAGATACACTACACCGGCCCATACAAACAAAGCGCCCCTTAATATCAATTTCCTCGGCAGTAACATCTCCGAATACAATCAAGTCAAAGAGCGCAAATATTTTCTTGGTGCAGTGTAAATGTCCCGAAATAATATAACTTGCCTTAAAGGTAATATCATCGGATTCATTGATATTAGGGAAAATCAACTGGTTTTCGGCTTTTATCGCATCTTTGGTCTTATCATCATACAGTATCATATCTATTCTCCCATCGAGTCGCGGAGCAAATCCATATATATTGATTCGCCTTTAGGAGCTGACAAAATAATCGTCAACTCATCTTTTGCACGCGTACACCCTGTATACAAGAAATTAATATTCTTTTTGAAAGCTTCCTGTTTTTCTTCCAATTTTTCTTCAGTTAAACCATCAAAATCTTCAAGAACCTGTACTTTTTCATGGGAGCCAAGTGGCCTAAGTCCTGCTAAGATTACAGCTCTAAAGTCCAAACCAAGAGATCCTTCAATAGTGGCTATTGTCACTCCACGACGAGAACCATATGTTGCACCTTCAGATTCACCAGGAATTAGAATAGATGGCATTTCCCAGTTCTCTTTGTAGAAAATTTGCTTTATATGGGGGAGAAGATTATAATAGTGCGTTTTCCAACCTTTTGTCGTGTATGGCTGGCGTCGGTTATAGACAATTACCGCTATATCCACTTCACTATATCCCTTTTTAAGAAGATCCCGAATTGCAGAACAAATTGCCTCTGCTTCACCTTCATTGCTCAATTCTTTTACCATAGATAATGTGGGCTTGTTTCCAGGCCGATATGCTGTACCACGCAGGAAGAGCTCTGGATCAGATGTAAAATCAACACCAATTTTTGCTCCAATGGCTTTAGCGCAACTTACATATCTATCGATAGCATCGTTGATTGGTTTAGAGTTTCTATAATTTGTTTCAATAGGGAGCGTCTTCCCTCGATACTCCGGATAACCGCTTCCACCACCCTGCCAAGGGGCTTTTCCGTGTTTGATATTATTCTTTATGTCTTGGGACTTATCCCCGGCAATCACAAAATAATGGTCATCATCATTCTTGCTTTTTAGCAAGTTAAAGCAAAATCTATACCACTCTGGCTTGAAAATTTGAACCTCATCGATAAAAATGCCATAAAATCGTTCTTTAATTTGACCGGTTGCTAATGCATTATTGGCTTTTTCGAACAGCGTATCATAGTATTCATTTTGTTGATGTGGGTAACTTGTCGGGAGTGAGATTCTATTACTTTCCAGCAACTGTTTGCAGAGGCCTAAAAAGGTAGTACACTTTACGTTTTTGTCAATAAAACCTGCTTGTGAAATGGCCCACTGATAATAATTGTTTAGATTACGGTTATAACACGTAATCAAAAAGTCCTCACACGGATTTAAACTTGCAAGCTTAAAACATTTAGAAATGAGCAAAACACTTTTACCACTACCTGCACAAGCAAGAATTAACTGATTACCTTTATTAATCCTATTTACAATATCAATTTGCCAAATATCAAGTCGATAAGATTGAACAGCACGATCCATCTGTGATAGTGCAGCTTCTTTAATAGAAATTGTCCTACGATCGTCCAAAATGAACTTTCTAGGAATTGTAATCTCTGGGCACAATCGCTGGAAGATATTATTTACTATTTTTTCTTCAATCTCATCAGCTGGTGACAATCTTTCTAAAAGAATTTTCTTGCCCTCTTTCCGCAAAAGATGGATGTTATTTTTGCAGAGGACATGCTTCGAACAAAACGCTTTTTCTGGTTCTGATAATTCGGACTCTATCTGTGAGAAATCAATATTAGGAAAAACGAAACTGATATTTAGCGCAAATCTCAAATTTCCGCTTTCTCTTACTAAATAATTACTTTCTTCCAATTTTGATTTAATGTCATTTTCTAAAACGGAATATACTATAGGATTTGCCAGGGCTTTGATGGTGGTAGATGCAACCAAGGGAACATCCGCATCAAAAAATCGAAGCAAGATTATTCCTTCGGGTACGATCAACATATTAAAAAGTTCGGCTTTTCCTTGACCAACCTCACGTTTTCTCGGATTAATCTGAAGAACATAGTATACTAATTCTTCTTCAGAGAATGCTCTTTCGGTGGTTCTAAGGAAAGACCGTTCGCTTGTTGATAGGTCCAACTTGTCGTATTTTTCTGGATATATCTGCATCACTTTTTACCCTTTGTTTTAATCTCATTAAGAAATTCATTATAAAGGCTGTCAACAGTTTCTCGAGCAAAGTTTCGCGTCAGCACCTCTAACATAGCTTGGATTATTTTCTTTTCAGCTTTTGAAAAATCAGATGTAATAGTTTTTTTTGCACGGTAATTTACCGATTGTGTTACTGTTTCACCCAGTTCGTCTATTGTTTGAATGAGCTGAACTTTTTGTTGGGTAACCTCAGGAGCAACAGACTTTGGGATGATACGCAATTCTCTCTTTATCGCTTCGAGATCTTTAATAACCTGTTCCTTCTCAAACGAGGAGTTAAATCCAGTGGTTAGTATTGTTTCTGCTTGGGAGATTACTTTCCCTGCCTTTTTTATTGCTTTAGCTGCAGGATTATTCCGTGCCTTAGATGCAGCACGTATTTTATCAGATACTTCAGAACCTACTGTTGCTCGAACGCCATTCTCAAACTGAGCAAAGGTGTCATTTCGTTCAAAATCGTCTCGCCGTGCATTCGGTATTAAATTTGGGGATACAATGTATAGTTCTCCCAACACCCAACCGTTAAAACGAGACTCTTTGAAATAAGGAGACAATGTTTTGGCGGTTCCAATCAGTATGTTTCCAAGCCGAACTCTAATGCCAGATAATCTTTCATCTGCCAACGTTCCTGAAAATTCACTATCCGCATACCAACCATATGCTAACGCTACACCTTCGTCATCAATGACATTAAAAAACGATATACCATTGACCTCGTCTTTTGTAACGCCAGCTCTTGCTGAAACATCAAGAGTCAACTTGTAAGGTTTGTATAATTGTGTTAGGTGCTCGAAAGAACGCCCAATAAAGATAGGATATTCGGCGATCAAAACCCCTTTTGCTTCAAGATCTTGTCTGATAGTGCCTCCCCAATAAAAATTTTTCCTATATGGAAGCGGAGCGACCTGAGATATATAATCTTTGACCATATCCAAATCCAAAAGACTTGCAATATCATCTACATCTTCCATTTTGACAATAAAATAATGTGCCGCTTCTTGTTCTTCAAGAACATTAACAGTAGTAACAGCCTCTATAACACTTTGCAGCGTATGCTCGTCACCTTGTCCAGGAATTAATAATTCTCGCAATTTTTCGCAGTCAAATGTAACGATTGTTTTAATATCTTCCCCTTTGACCGTTGTACAAAAACTAAGTTGTCTGCAATATGAGAGGCCCCCTAAACGACCTATTCCGCGAAAGCCTCTATTAACAGTATGGAGTTTATTCGAATTCCCGATATCTAAAAGTGTTTTTCTAGCGTTGTTTCCGCATATGCCAATTCCATTATCTTTAACACTTATTACTTTTCTCTCGTCATCAATAATTATTTCAATACGGCTCTCTTCAATGGTGAGGAGTTTTTCTTGGACAGCCACATCAATCGAATCAACTGCGTTCTGGATGTATTCACGGAAACAGGATTCGGGTTCGTTATACATTCCGGTCGTAAGAGACTCTAATGTAAATTTACCAATAGATATTTCCATAAAATAAAATCCTTTCAACAATCTTATCTTTTGCAAGATTGCTTGCTTTTTATATACTTTCCAGATTTAATTCTTTCATCTACAGGTTTTATTGCGTCCTCCGGAATTGCCCAATATGAGCCAATTTTCATTGCACCAGGTATTCTCCCGTCTGCACAAAGATCACTTATCCATCTTTTAGAAAGGTTCCATTTTTCAGATGTTTGTCTAATTGATAAATAACCCATATATCTCTCCGTTCTTATCCCAGAAAATGACATACTTAAATGGGTTAATTATACTCCAAACTTCGCGGAAAATCAATTTGACTATTGCCGCACTATTCCTAATATTTTTAGTCTATTAACCATTTTCAAACAATTCTTTTTTGTCCAAATTCTAAGAAAATATCATCATTCACACAAAAGAAAAGAAACTTATTTGGCCGGATATCCTCGTTCTTTTGTTGATCATCACTGTATAGTAACTATGTGTTTCTTCGAAACTCTAAAGCTCAGGTTCAAGGTAACAGCAAACGTATTAGCACGGTATTCCAGGTGAGCCCAAGTAACACTATAGGCGTGTACCGTTGCAGGCCTTTATTGGCTCCTGAGCATGTGAGGTAACCCCTCCTCCCGCCAGACGGTATTCTTTGTATAGGCGTGTTAAAAATTGATATGCCTGACTTAAAACACCTTGCTTCTCGGCCTCTACAGAGGTACAATATCCCAAACCCGAACAGTAAAAAGAGCCCTTCTGGACAGGCGGCGGCAGCGGATGCCGCGCCTGGTCAAGAAGGGCTCTTTGACCACATGTTTGACCACAGATAGCGTCGGAGCACTCGGAAACAGTGGGATTAAGAGCGCCAAAGAGTGAGCGGAATGGAACGAAAATAGTTAAAAGCCATTGGAAAGTACCAGAAAAAATTTAGTTCAACCGTTTGGGAGCAAATTGCGGCAGGTTCGTACTACACGACATATTGTTGGTGCCGAGGATTCACCAAACAAGCATATGCCACTGGAAAAAGATCGCCTTTCATCTTGCATCCTGATGTCAAGTTCCCGTACAATATGGCCAAAAGGAGGGAATCACATGAACGGACTATCCTTTATCCGGCGGCGGTGCAACTTGAGCCAGGGGCAGCTGGCGCAGATGCTCGGCGTCACACGACAGGCCATCAACCTATGGGAAAACCGCAGGGAACCATTGCCCGAAGCGCGCTTGCGGCAATTGAGCGATTTCTTCGGACTGGAGCCGGAACTGTTCGGCGAGATCAGCGAGATGCAGCAGGACGAACTGCTCCACCGGGTCTGTTTTCTGTGTCGGGACGCCGACGGCCACGACTACTATCTGTTCCGGGAAAACCCGGAACAGCCCATCAGATTTCTGCTGAACGAAAAGGCCGGTATGCCTCTAACCCAGGACGAGCAGATGATTTTGGACAAGCGGGAACTGGAAGAAATGCTGGACACCATTTGCCAATCCGTATATCCGAAAGACCGTTCCAAATGGACTGCGGCGGATTCTATTGTAGCCATGAACCGGATGCGTAATATTTTAGGTAGCCTGGTAGAGGCGCTGGAATCCATTCAGCGGCAGCCGCGGGAGCGGAAAATGGACTGCTTCTATCTTCTGATGCAGGTGGAATTAGCGCTTGCTCTGGCCCTCGGCGGCATCGAGGCCGAAGATCTGCCGAATGGAGACACGATGCCAATGTTGGACAGCGCCTACATCACCGCTTTGGCAGCACAGTTTCAGAGCCGACCGGAAGAACAGGTCGCCCTTGCCAAATAAGACCAGTTTCGGTACAATTACGATAAGAAACACCGCCAGGAGGTGGCACTATGGCGATTCGTTGTCCGCACTGCGGAAGCTCGGTTATGATTCGAGGCAACCGGTGGGAGTGCGGTTGGTGCGGCGATTTTGGAGCGCTCTCATCGCTTCCGGCGTCGGAGCGGGCGAAATTGGACGACACAGCCCCGGTGACGGTCACTGTCATGGTGACCGAGCCAGAAGAAGATTCTCCAAAGAAGCTCACCCCGGAGGAACTGGAAGTCATGGTGTGCGGGTGGGACATTGTGGACAACGAGGATGCCATCCGGGATCTGCTGCTAGCTGCATTCCCGGAAGCCGCCTCTTATGTTGAAGCCGATGATCTAGGCGCTGAAGAACTGCTGGGAGCCGCCTATGAGAAGAACCCTGATCTGGCTGTGGAGATGTGGCGGAAGGTGCTGGATGTGGCCCAGGGACACCTCCAGGAGCCGGAACGGGCGGAGTATCTGCTGTGTGACCTTATGGGCGATATCTGGTACGGCTCTATCTCCCTGTGGTTTATTCTGAAAGCTATGAAGCAGGATGAGAACTTTGCCCGGCAGGTATTCGGAAGTGCCTATGTAGGGTATCCGCAGGAGGAATTGCTGAAAGTATGCGATGATTCTGGTGAGACGGAGTTGAAAGCAAAACTGACTTCGTTGTTGGAAAAGAACCCGCACTTCAAAGGATTTGAGTAAAAAATAAGCACGGACAATCGCTGCTTGGCGGTTATCCGTGCTTATTTGATTTCTTGCTCCAGGTCGTCGAACAGATCACAGTCAAAAAACTGCCGGATGCTGATGTCCAATCCGTCACACAGCTTCTTGAGAGAAACCACACCAGGATTTTGACTTTTTTCGTTCAGCATGCTGTAAATTGTGGATGGCGAAACGCCCGACACGCCAGCCAATGCATTGACCGCCATATTTCGTTCCGCGCATAGGTCGAGAATGCGTTTTGCCACCGCTTCTTTTGTGTTCATCCTCGCATCCCTCCCTGCGATGTATCGTAAAAACAGTGTAACCAATATTACGATAAATCGCATGGGACATATCGCAAATTTGCTTGTAGTCTGCTATAATTGCGATATATCCCATATTTGGAGGATGATTTATGTTAGCGTGTACCTTCTTCGGCCATCGGGACTGTCCGGCGTCTATCAAACCGAAGCTGCGGGCGGTGGTGGTGGAGCTGATTGAGCGGCACGGCGTGGATCAGTTCTATGTGGGGCGGCAGGGGGTCTTTGACGGCATAGCTCGCTCTGTGCTGAGGGAGTTGGCAGAAATCTACCCTCACATCTCCTACGCCGTGGTGCTGGAACGGCTCCCGGGGCCGATGGACAAGGTGATCTGGGATTTCTCCGACACCATCTTTCCGGAAGGTCTGGAGACTGTGCCGCCGCGGTTCGTCATCTCCAGGCGCAACGAATGGATGCTGAAACAGGCCGACTTCGTGGTGGCCTACATCACCCACAGCTGGGGCGGCGCGGCCCAGTTTGCGGAGAAGGCACGGCGGCAGGGCAAGACGGTGTACAACCTGGCAAACAGCCGAAGGTATTAAAGTAACGCACGCATATCGCAAAATTTCTCAAAAAAATTTTTTAGAAATTTGTCAATCAAGGAAATGCAAAATCCGAAAATCCCGAACTTTTTTTGGCAAAAATGATGTGAGCTCCAAAAAAACAACTTTACCCCATTTTAGGGGTATTTGGACCCCTTTTGGAACCGCCTCAGCCAAAATTGCACTTCAGCACAAAATTTCAATTTTTCGAGTTTTTGCAACTTTCTATCTAAATATTACTCTGTATTTTTCGATTAATAGCGCATATTGACAACTATATGTTTCTGTGCTAATATAGTGTCAAGCCAGAAGTCTTATTGGCTAAGTAATTGAATACAGAAAATTTCTACACAATATTTTTGAAATTAGAACTACGCATATGCCGCCACATATCGGTATGTGCATACTTGCGATGGACAATCTTATGTCCCGCCAGGAAAACAAATTCTGCAACTTCATACTGTGATTCCTATATCGCAATAAAGTAGACAGAATCTCTCAATGTGAACGCTTTGAAAGCAAGTAGATTGGGGGTATTCTGTCTTTTTTTGTACCCCCGGCCAGGAAACCGACCCATCTACGAACGAAGAAAATTACAGACTGGTTCAATGCACACGAGAGCTTCGGTGAGGGCTCCGTGTCCGACTCATTTTCCCACCGAGAAAAGGAGGTATTGCATGATGCTGGACATTCAGAACACCGCTCTGGATCTTGGATCCAAAATTTTTGACCTGATTGGAACCGATACTGTTCCGGAATCTGCTGGAACGATGGCTCTGGCCATCATGACCGCTCAGGAAACCGCAGCCCGGGTTGCTTTCCAGGGAACTGCCGCTGCAGAGGCTGATGAAGCCATTGATGCACGGGCAGTTGACTATGTGCCCTTCGTTGTCGAATGCGGCACTGCGGCTGAAGTCGTTGCGTATTTTGATGCGTTGGATAACATTCTGACCGATGCCAGTGGCCGCTATCATGTGAAATGGCTGGCTGTGGCGGCAGATTGTGCCTGCAAGGCGTTGGCGTTTCTTCTGTCTGGAATGGACACCCTTCCCGCAAATCTTGCAGAAGCCGTTTCCGCATATGGAAATAATGCGTAACATACCAGTCTGATGAAAGCTGATAAGTCTTCTGACTGAACAGGGCCTGCTGCATATGCGGCAGGCCCCACCCAAAAAACACGCGGGCGTTTGGGTCCGCGGAAAGGAGACGCTGCAATGCGCGAATTTTCTAATACCAATGAATACTCAGGCTCCTTTGCCTTCCGGCTGGGGCCTGATGTAACGGAAATCAATTTCCTGGTTGTTTACCAGGTGATGGATGTGGAAGATCTGAATGCCCATGATGTGTATGATCTCTCCGTGACTGTTTTCGAACAGGATGAGGCGTACCGTCCTATGCCGGTGTTCTATTTCTTCACCCGTGCGACGCGGGAAGAGTTGACCGATCAGGTCACCTTTCCTTTGAAAATTATGGCCACGCTGCGGGACAGCAAGGAATTTCGTGATGTGTGTCGTGATTGTTATCTGAAAACGGTACAGCCTCTGGAGACCTGGTCTGTGTATGCCACTTCCGCTTTTTGATAAGTGGAATTTTGATTCCACACAGGGCACAGCTGTGACGCCTGTTCCGGGAGAAAAAATACGATTCCACTTTCATTCCACTTTTCCGGCAAAACCGGCAAAACTGGAAATTCCCCATTTTCGCACTTTGGGAAATAAAAAAAGACTTGAAACCGAAGTTTCAAGTCTTTTTTTACTCTTTCGAGTTGGTGGAGATAAGCGGGATCGAACCGCTGACCTCTTGAATGCCATTCAAGCGCTCTCCCAGCTGAGCTATACCCCCATATTCACTTTGTTCTGGCCAGGTCGACCGAACGAATTGTATTTTAGCACGGGTCACCCGCTCTGTCAACTCTTTTTTTCATTTTTCTCAAATTTTTTTAGAAACAGAATCCGGGCGCGCCATGACGGCGCGCCCGGATTTTCCTTATTCTTCTGTTGTCTTGTCCTCAGAGGGCTGATCCGGCTGGGACGGAGCGGAGGGCTCCTCCTGGCTGCCCCACAGGGGAATGGCCTGGGGTTTCTCCTCCGGCTTGTTCTTCTCCTGCTCCCGCTTCTCGGCCTCGGCATACTGGTCGGCCAGAGCAGGGTCCCGGCCTTCCAGAATGGCTACCATCTCGGCGCCGGTAATGGTCTCCTTCTCCAGCAGGTAGGCCACCACCTTGTCCATGTCCTCCCGGCTCTCGGAGAGGATCTCGGTGGCCTTCTTGTAGCAGGAGTCGATGATGCTGCGCACCGCCTGATCCATGGCCGCGGCGGTATCATCAGCACAGTCCAGGCCGTAGCCGCCGTCCAGATACTGGTTGCGGCGGGAGGCCAGAGCCATCATGCCGAACTCCTCACTCATACCGAACATGGCCACCATATTGCGGGCGATGCTGGTGGCATCCTGAATGTCCTGCGCGGCGCCGTTGGTCATGGTCTTCATGACCAGTTCCTCGGCCACACGGCCGCCCATGGAGACGCAGATCTGGGCCAGCAGCTCGTCCTTGGTGTGGAGGTTCTTGTCCTCCTCCGGCAGGTGGAGGGTGTAGCCCAGAGCGCCCTGGGTGTGGGGAACGATGGTGATCTTCGTCACCGGCTCGGCGTGCTTCTGCCGGTAGGCCACCATGGCATGGCCCACCTCGTGGTAGGCCACCAGCTTCTTCTCAAACTCGCTGAGGACGCTGCCCTTCTTCTCGGCGCCAGCAATGACCAGCTCGAAGGCAGTGAGCAGGTCCTGCTGGTTGACCGCCTTGCGGCCCAGACGGACCGCACGGAGGGCGGCCTCGTTGACCAGGTTGGCCAGGTCCGCGCCCACGGCGCCGGCGGTGGCCAGAGCCACCTTCTTCAGATCCACATCCTCCGCCAGCTTGATCTTGCGGGTATGGACCTGGAGGGTAGCCAGACGGCCGGCCAGGTTTGGCCGGTCCACGGTGATGCGCCGGTCAAAGCGGCCGGGCCGCAGCAGGGCCTGGTCCAGCACCTCGGGCCGGTTGGTGGCGGCCAGCAGGATGACGCCCTTGGTGGGGTCGAAGCCGTCCATCTCGGCCAGCAGCTGGTTCAGCGTCTGCTCCCGCTCGTCATTGCCGCCCATGCGGTTATCGCGGGATTTACCGATGGTGTCGATCTCGTCGATGAACACGATACAGGGGGCCATCTTGTTGGCCTCCTTGAACAGGTCGCGGACACGGGCGGCACCCATACCCACGAACATCTCCACGAAGTCGGAGCCGGAGATGGAGAAGAAGGGCACGTTGGCCTCGCCGGCCACGGCCTTGGCCAGCAGGGTCTTACCGGTACCGGGAGGGCCCACCAGCAGAGCGCCCTTGGGCAGCTTGGCGCCGATCTCGGTATACTTCTGGGGGTTGTGGAGGAAGTCGATGATCTCCACCAGGGACTCCTTGGCCTCGTCCTGACCGGCCACGTCTTTAAAGGTGACGCCGGTCTTTTTCTCCACATAGACCTTGGCGTTGGACTTGCCCAGATTGCCCAGGCCGCCGCCCATCTTGCCCGCCATGCTGCGGAACAGGAAGGAGAAGAGCAGCACCATGACCACCATGGGCAGCACCCAGGAGATGAGCATGGAGACGATGGGGTTGAGCTCCTCCACATACTCGGGGCCGAATCTGGTGACGTCGTGCTCTTCCAGCAGATCAATCAGCCCGTCATCCCGCACCCCCGCCTGGGTAATGGGCGCGCAGAAATAAGTGGTCTTGTTCTTGTCCCACTGGGAGGGGGGCGGCACGGTGGTCTCCTCCTGCTCCCCGGTGAGGCCGGCGGCGGTGGCGGTCTTGGTGATGTTGCCGTTGGCGTCCACCGACACCCCGTCTTTTAAATAAATGGTGTACTTGTTGGACTCCATGAGCACGCCTGCCACGCAGTCCTCCTTGACCAACTCCCGGAAGGTGCCGTAGCTGATCTCCACCGAGTTGGCCTGGCGGAACATGGAGGTGGCATAGTTCACCAGCACCGTCAGCACCAGGGCCCACAGGATGATGGACACGATGGCGGTGATGTTGCGCTTGTTATTGCCTCCGCCCTTTCCGCGGTTGTTGTTCTGGTGATCGAAATTCAAAAAGGCGCCTCCTTAGCGTACATTCATTCCTATTTGGAAAGTAATTATAGTTATAGCACACGCACCCTCAAAAAACAAGAAAGGGAAGGCCGAAAGCTGTAAACTTTCTATGAAACCAGCCGGGTTCAAAGGGGTAATTTTTATCTTTTTCTGCGGCAGGTCTTGTGGTATACTGGTAGCGATCAACAAGAAAGGCGGAACCAATTATGAAGGAGCGCAGACCGGCCCCTCAGGCCGAGGCAGACGGCATCATCGAGGGGCGCAACGCCGTCACTGAGGCCCTGCGGGCGGGCACGCCCATTGATAAAATTTTCCTGGCCCGGGGAGAGACCGACTCTGCCCTGGCCCACATCGCCGCCGCTGCCCGGGACAAGGGCATCGTGGTGGTGGAGTGCGACCGGAAGAAGCTGGACTTTATGAGCCGCACCCACTCCCACCAGGGTGTCATCGCCCAGGCCGCGGTGCGGGAGTATGCCAGCGTGGACGACATTCTGAACGCCGCCCGGGAGAAGGGGGAGCCCCCTCTCATCGTGGTGTGCGACGAGCTTTCCGACCCCCACAATCTGGGCGCGGTGATCCGCACCGCCGAGTGCGCCGGAGCCCACGGCGTCATTATCCCCAAGCGCCGTTCGGCGGGCCTGACGGCGGTGGTGGCCAAGACCTCCGCCGGCGCGGTGAGCCATATTCCGGTGGCCCGGGTGCCCAACCTGCCCGCCCTGCTCAAGGAGCTGAAGGACGAAGGGGTATGGGTGTTCGGCACCGCTGCCGACGGGGACCGGCTGCTCTACGACGCCGACCTGAAGGGCCCCGCCGCCATTGTCATCGGCAGCGAGGGGGACGGCATGGGCCGTCTGGTATCTGAGACCTGCGACTTCCTGGTCCGTATTCCCATGAAGGGCAAGCTCAACTCCCTCAACGCCAGCGCCGCCGCCGCCATCTTGCTGTATGAGGCCGTACGGCAGCGGATGGGCTGACAACCACTGATCTTCAAAAAAGGAGCACGTTCCCATGGCAAAAGACCGGGATGACGAACTGAATGAGGATCTGCCCGGCGGGGACGAGTTCTCCCTGGAATCCATTCTGGCGGAATTCGGCGGCGGGCAGAAAAAGAAAAAGCCGGATGAGGAGGATACCATACCCTTCCCGGTAGTACCCAAAAGCCAGCGACCCTCCTCCCCCTCCAAAAAGCCGGGGCGGGTGCTCACCTTCCCCGACGGCGGTCAGGAGCAGACTCAGAAGGAGCCCAAGGCCGCCGCCACCCGGCAGCCGCCGGTGGAGAAGGCCCCACCGCCCAAGC
>NZ_NFHC01000027.1:0-42099 GCF_002161245.1 Flavonifractor sp. An9 | reverse complement strand
AAATCCACCAAGGTGCAACCGGACTACGCCTGCTGTATTCAGTTTAGCAAATCCTTCGGTTAACGCACAGACTATATTTTCATTCTCAGCTGTGATGGCATTTCATGAGGCGTTGACAAGTAAAGACGCCAGTTGACTTTCACTGGCGGAAGTGACACAATTACTTTACGCACACCATATGTCACAGTCCCGATTGCCACGGATAGAAAGGAGTTTTTTATCTATGGCAAAAGGTTCTGTAAGAAAGAAAGGCAAAAAGTGGTACGGACGCTTTTATATTGAAGATGAAAGCGGCAGAAAAGTGCAGAAAGAGTTTGCAGGCACAGAGAGCAAGGCGGAAACAGAAGCCATGCTCCGCAAAGCGATAGCGGACTATGAGGAAAAGCAGTTTGTCGGGAAAGCGGAAAACATCACGGTAGGCGATATGCTGGATATGTGGGTAGAGGAAGAACTGAAACCCGGCAACTTAAGCAACGGGACGGTCATGTCCTATCAGGGAACGGTCAACCGTATCAAGCAATATCCCATTGGCAAACGCAAGCTGAAAACCGTGACCGCCGACCATTTGCAGGCGTTCATTGATTTTCTGAGCTACGGTGGGACAAACCCGGACGGGACAACTTCAAAGCCCATGAGCAAAGGATATATGCTCCTGTTCTCGGCGGTGTTGCAAAATTCCTTCCGCTTTGCGGTTTTCCCGAAAAAACTGATTACCTTTAACCCTATGCAGTATGTGAAGCTGAGGGGCAGGAAGCAGGAAACGGATATTTTCTCGGACAGTGAGGAAGATACTTCCAGTATTCCTACTATCACCCATGAACAGTTCCAAAAGCTGGAGGAATTTCTCAAGGCAAAAGATAATCCCGCCTTGCTGCCTGTGCAGATAGCGTACTACACGGGGCTTCGTATCGGGGAAGTATGCGGCTTGACTTGGCAGGATATTAACCTTGAGGAACAATATCTCACGGTACGCCGAAGCATGCGCTATAACGGAACAAGGCACACAACCGAAGTGGGAACGACAAAACGGAGCAAAGTCCGCACCGTTGATTTCTGCGACACGCTGGCGGCAATCCTGCGGGCGGCGAGAACAGAACAGCGCAAAAACCGTTTCCGCTACGGGGAGTTTTATCACCTGAACTACTACAAAGAAGTAAAGGAAAAAGGGCGCACCTATTATGAGGTTTACAGCCTGCAAAGGACAGAGGAAGTCCCGGAGGATTACAAGGAAATCTCCTTTGTCTGCCTGAGAGCAGACGGGGCGTATGAAGCGCCGAGTACGGTAGGGATTATGTGCAGGGCGGCAAAGAAGAAAGTGAAAGGGCTTGAAGATTTCCATTTCCACACGCTCCGTCACACCTACACAAGCAATCTGCTTTCCGGCGGCGCAAAGCCGAAAGATGTGCAGGAACTTCTCGGACACTCCGATGTCAGTACCACAATGAACATCTACGCTCACTCTACAAGGGAAGCGAAGCGCACTTCCGCAAGGCTGCTGGATAAGGTGGTCGGCGGGGAATAAAAAGTTGCCCTTGTTTCGGCTCGTAAGGGCAAAAACAAGGGCAAACAGATAAGGTTTGAATGAAAAACAGGCGTGAAGCCTTGAAAAATCAATGGTTTTTGAGGATTAGATAGTTAAATCCTAATTTGTTGTCGTTTCGGATCGTATAGCCGGAGCTCGATTGTTTTTGCGCCTCCTTTCATTTGATGAAAAGGAATTGGCTTTAACTTCATATGATGGATCATAAAACGCCCCCTGTTTCAGTCACTTTGAAAAAAGGAAAAATGGAGTGGAGCAACAGCTCCACTCCGAAAGATTCTGTGATTAAGAATGCTTTTCCCAGCGAAGCAGCTTGCCGTTGTCATCGAAATACAGATCGAAGCTTACATGGCCCTTGCGGTTGTCGGCATCGATACAGACTTCGATGTAGTTGCCATGGTCCTTGGTCACATAGTTGTTGCCAACATAGATGCCCTCGTACCTTGCGGCCTCCCGGAGTGCGTTCTCAATCGTGTAAGAAGACGGCTTAAAGTATCCCATATATGTACCTCCTAGTTGTATTTTGAAGTTGCCTTCTGATTAATACAACGCGGAGTGGGAAATAATCTCCATCAAAATACTCGATTTTTCCTAGTCTTGTTCAGAATCTTGCGCAGGTTCCGGCTCCTGATCTACATCGGTTTTCAACCAAACAGGAACATTTGGATACGCTGTGCTGACTTTTTCCCACAAAAATTGTCTTGTACCCAATCCGCTTTCAGCAATGACTTTGTGCCTATTCAACCACAGATGAACAAGATATCCTTCAGTGTCATCTTTTTCTCCCAACTCTTGCCACCAGTTGATAGCCGAAGAGTCAGTCTGAACCATTGCAATCAACGTATCAGCAATTTCCCAGTCACTATCAGTACCAAGCGCAACAGAAAACACGAGGGCCATATTGATAAGACAGTAAGGCTCTTTGATTTGTATACCATCAGAAAGCAAATCTATAACTTCTTTAATGCGAGCACCAGAAAGATTCTTGCTTTTGCGCATAACGTACGCAAGGTTGTTTCTGTCAGCAAGTTCGTTGTTTATTGCAACCGCTCCCTTAAATGCTGCTTCTGCAATATCATATTCCTCATTTTCGTATGCGGTAAAGCCGACAGATCGAAATAACATTGCTATATCATCTTTGTCTGCACTGGAAGCGGTAATTATTTTGAAAATACTCACGAACAAACCAGCTTTATTTGTGGGATCATTCTCGTGCAATAAATCCAGGACAAGATTCTGCAAAAACTCACGTTCATCGGAGAGAAAAAAAGGTTTGGGATTTTCGCAGAATCTATTTGTTCGTTCCAGAATTTCTCTTTCTGTATATTGCATCCAGGCACCTCCAGAAATTACTGCACAAGGTATGCCAGTTCTTCGTATTTCTCATCCACAGGAATACTAGACTTGCTGATAACCACCTTTGTCTTATTTTCCATCGTCTTGCGATACGCTGCGCGTTTATCCATTCGCAAAGCCATATCAAAGTTCTCGTATATAGCATTGGCAGTTGCCTCATCAAAAGAGGCACCGTTGCGCATTACCACAGCCATTTTTGCTAAGCCAAGCAGATAGTAAAGGTAGCCCTCGTTGACAGAAGCTTGAGTTTGATTTGCGTCATTTATTCCTCGCTGAATTTGAATCAGTGCATCCTCGTAGTCACCACGATCAAACAATATATCAGCCAGACGCAGCGCACACTTCGGGGCAATTTTTAGCTCTGTAAGCGCCAATCTAAGAACACGTTCTTCTTCTTTTCTGTTGTGAATGAGCTTGAAAATATCGGCCTCGCAGCGATAACTTTCTTCGTCTTCTGGCATATTATTGCGGAAAGCTATCACTAAATCCTGCATATCTTTCTGCAGTTTTTCTAATTCTTTTTCAGAATCACTTCTTTCCCAAAGGTACTGTAGCCAATTGACGGAAAAGCTGTAAGCACGCCAAGTATAACGAACCTTTGGGATTTTGCTGAGGATCTTGTAATGATTTTTGCAACGGTCAATTCTGCCACAAGAGATACCATATTGCAGGTAGTCGGCCAAAAGGTCCGTGTTCTTGGGGAAGATCTCCAGTCCTTTTTCAATTATGTCGCAGCAGAGGTCATACAAATCGCTCCTCGCTATATCGACAGCAAAATTATGCCAGTCATCAGCAGTTCCGGGGGGGGTACTTTGACTCAGAACTTCATGAACCAATTCAGCAACTTCGCTTATGGTTGCACGGGCCTGATATACGTCCTCGTCGGAAATTTCAGCCAGCTTTGTCTGGACTATTTGATTTATTCTGGAGATAGGGAGGCTATAGCCGATAGTCGATGCAGATACTTCGGCAGCATCCATTTCACCAGAAGCATTGATTGTTACTTCATATGCCATGTTTTTACCCCCTTACTCTTCATCGGAAATATTAATGCTGTCTTTTCGCTTCATGATAGCATCCATTAAGCTAGACATCTGAGATGATTCTTCATCAGATGTTGTACTCTCGGTGCTGATTCCAGTCAGCAGCTTATCGATATCAAATGTCGGCATGCTCTCGTCGTCTTCGGTATGGCTTGTTTTATCACCAAGTGTAACACCTTTTTTCTCCCTTGCTTCTTCAGCTTCTAACGCTGCAATTTTTGCATCAATCTTTGCAATCAAACTGTCAACACCGTGCGGCTGCGGTGCAGTGGGTGGAGTCATTGGTGGGGAATTGGAATCAATCAATTCTCCCCATTCCAGTTCTTTCTTTTCACTGTTCAGCGCCGCAAAGTCAAGACGGGCTCGCTGTATACGGGTAGGCGTATCCATATCAATGACTACATATTTCCGTTCGGGGAAATGATCAATATCTAGGAAACTTACCAAACATGGCTTCATTCTACCTGTAAACAAAAGAGCTTCATTCTTTTCTTTAGACAAATGCTGCAGATCATATACCGAAACATTCGGTGTATGATCTTTTTTTTGCCCACAAAGCTCAGATAATTCTCGCAGCAAATCCAGTTCTCTGGATGCAAAGAAAATCCAGTTTGTACAGTTAGCTGTGATGGTAGCAGCTTCCTCGCGATATCTGCGAACCAATTGGTTTTTTGACTGGCATACAATGGAAAAACGTATATTTCTCGAACGAGCAGCAGCTATCATGCTCGGAAAGTCACTGCCTATTGCAGGCAGACTGCTGAATTCATCAAGAATATAATTAATCCGATTTGGAACTCGACCACCTTGTTGCATCGCCGTATAAATCAAGTATTGATAACTTTGCGATATGAACAGGGCGACTAGACGATGATAGGCAGTTTTTTCATCAGGCGTGATGAGGAAAACGGCTGTTTTTCGTTCGCCGATTTTTTCGATCTCGATATTGTTATTTGCAAGCATGTCCAGCAAAGTGGGCTGGATCGTAAAGCTTCGCATCTTTTGGTCGAACACGGCGAGAATACTGTTCATCGTGTCTTTGGGGGCCATAACACTGCCGGAGAGACTTGCGGCAACCAGCTCATCCTGAGATGCCCAGTTCCACAACGGCGTATTCTGAGACATAGTTCCCTTGGCATAAAGCTTACGACGCAATGCCATAAGGTTCGCAATGTTTACAGATCCCTCAGGAGCATTGTACTCCTTGCAATATTTTAGCAAGAGCAAAATTAAACCATAACAAACATCGCTACTGGCATAATCCCAATATGGGTCTTTGTCAGAAACCTCTGCCAGCATGAGCGTATTTGCGATGTCGTTTGCAAACTCTGCGGCTTTATCCATATCACCCGCCAAATAATACTGGTACGGAATTTGAAGTGGATTCCAAGAATTGCCGACCGCAGGATCTCTGAAATTAATCGTGATGATATCGTAACCTTCTTTTTGCAGGTCTCCGGCTGTTCTTGTAAACAATTCACCTTTGCTATCATTGATGACCATCGACTCGCCAGCATGTCCTAGAACCTTGATTGCGGGCATCACAAAAGCTCTTGTTTTCTTACTGCCGGTTGCGCCATATACGATAGTGTGGCTATCGGATGGATCCAGAGCCAATGCTTTCTTATCCTTGTCGTAAAGGAGAGGGATACCGCCCAATTGGCCATCGAAAGAAGCCTTTCCCCCGAACCGATGTGTTTCAAGATCAAAATGTGAATGCTTCTGAAAGACAACTTGTGGCCTTTCAAAGTCTGATGAGTTGATATTTATCATAATCTTGCTCCTTACCGAGACTTAATAGGAGATTGATTTTCACTAGTATTAGATGTATCTGATAATCTAATGCCGGAATTCCTCAAAATCTCACTGAGATTTAGTTTCTCAACAAATACCTTATCAAAATCTTTCATCCGTTCTCTTTTGTCATCAAGATCGGACAAAACCTCACTCATAGCTTCTTTTGCTAATTTACACAAAGCGATGAATACATCCAAATCGGAAGCGTCAGGAGATGTCTCTGAAAAAAATATTTCCCGGATTTTCTTCTGAAGTGCACTCTTGTATCTATCTGCATCCCGCAAAAAGCTCTCGTCGAGCTCCGGGTCGTATCCGAAAGATAAAAAATACATTGCTATCAAAGACGACGCTACAATGCCATCTATCGCATTTGTTTTGGACAATACGACCTTTGTGTTTGAAAAGAACGATTGAATAACAGTAGGCTCAAATATCATCTTCTCAATTTCTAGAATGAGTTTTTCTAGTATCAAGTCGAGCATCTTATTTGCATCGAGCGGAAATGCATCTAAATCTTCTAGTCTATGGGGTAAAGGTGCAGAAAAGGCCGTGATACCTTTAAGCTTTTGAATTCTTATTAATCGCTCAC
Organism: Flavonifractor sp. An9; assembly: GCF_002161245.1. Taxonomy (NCBI): domain Bacteria; kingdom Bacillati; phylum Bacillota; class Clostridia; order Eubacteriales; family Oscillospiraceae; genus Flavonifractor; species Flavonifractor sp. An9. Next base: position 35,774 of record NZ_NFHC01000027.1, on the reverse strand, counting down.
GAACATTCTCGTGGCAGATATCCCATATCTTATCCATAAGCATAGCGGAATGCCAATAAAAGTTTTGCAACTGTTGCTTCGCAGATTTGATTTTTCCATAGACAAACTCTTCTTTGTCAGAATTTCTAAGCGGTAAGGCGAAAACAGAATCCGGCATAAGAAAGTCGCAAGTAACATTGGCAGACGGCTTCGCGGTTGTTTCAATGATTAAGGTTCCATCACTCGATACAACGCAAATAACATTAATTTCTCCTGCTATAGATAGTCTTTTGAAAATGGTTTCAAGCGTTAAATGTTTAGCTGGAGATTTTTCGCCGTACACAAATTTGTATCCTTTTCCGCTCTTATGCACAATGGCAGAAAAAGGTTTTTGATCTCCAATTAGGGCACGAAGTTTACCTATATCAGCCTTTATCGATCCAGTGACACCGCTCTCTGTGTATCCATATTGCAAATCAGCTAATTGCTCAAGCGTGAGGAACTGATCGTGATGAACATAGAAAATGTCTAGAAGAATTGCAAGTCTAGGATCAATATCCTCAGGAGAACTACTAGACACTTTCCGAACGGTTAGCTCTTGAAAATCGACAATACATTTTCCGGGAATTACTAGCTGATCACATTCAATCTGCCGTACTCTTCCGTTTGATGTGACAGTAGTCATTCGTTCGCCCTCCTTTCGATGCATATTCTACGATGTTTCTACTTCTACTTTTTCTCTATGCGCATTCTAAGTATATACTTCTGCCCGTTTATCGGCGTTTCTACCCTCATGTTTCAAAATATTATTAGAGGGCAGGGATAACAAAATCGTTCATAAATCGCCCTCGAATACAAAAACGGAGGGCATACATATGAATGCTACTATCAAGATTGAGAAGGAATACAAGGATTTCCTTAACTCTCTGAAAACCCGTAATCTTACGGCTGCCACTATTAAGAACGATTACTTTACTTACAACGATGCTGCAGAGAAAACCTTCGAATACCTGAGCAAAGTTGCTCTTCGGAGCGTTCGCAATCGTAATCTCATCAACGCCACCGGATACGATTTTGATATGTTCGCTGATGACATTACGATGCATATTCTTCGCAAGTTGGATGCTATCCTTGCCTGCAAAAACGGCTTTGTGATTCCCTTCATCATCACCTTGGTCAACAATGAAGTGGTTTCTATTTGCCGCAAGTGGGAGAGAACATACCCGTCTCTTAAGAAGAGCGTTAAGCCCTCTAATGACAGAGATCTTCCGGTGGACACGAAGGAACCTGATTACAATTCCGTATTCAACTTCCTGGATGATGTTGCGTGGAGCCTGATTGCCGATGATACCGACATTGAGGCGGATATTATCCGCCAGGAGAACAGGGGCGAAAACCGCGCTACTGTTCTCAAGGCACTGGCTAACAGTTCTGCCTGTTCTCGCTTTGAGCTTGTGAGCCTGCTGGCTACTAAGGTAATTACTAACAGCAATAATCGCTGCATGAAGACCCGCGCTTTGGCCGAAGCAATTGATAAGATCGGTTTGGATGCTGTATCTGAGGCTTGCTTCGAAACTGCATCCTCCGTATTCGATATTTCCTACAATACATACTTCGGACAGTTCACCAATGATTATGTGCCGGCTTATTCCTCTATTGAGGAGCTGTGCGATAAGATCTCCAAGGCTTCCAACAACTGTGCAGTTAAGCTTTGCAGGAAGATGGGTGCTACTCGCGCAAGCAAGAAGTGTTCTCAGAAGTGAAAAGTCCATCATTCCGGGGGCTGATTGCGGTCAGCCCCCGGATTTGCATTTAATCATCCGCGAGAGCATCCACAGACATCTTCAAGTGCATCCGCAGCAGTTCGTGCTTGTAATGAGCGATAATCCGGGTAAGGAAGACACAACGTTGAGTATAATCCGGCATCTTGTCCATCATCTGAACAACAAGACTGGCCTGTTCCGTTTTCTGGTCAAAATCTCCGTTGAGAATGAATTCCAGCTTAGCAAACGTATCATCGCCAATTTGCTTACAGACATCCTGGTACTCCTCATTCTCCATGGAGAGAACACGGTCACGATCCAGCTTAAAATATGGCAAGCGCTTATCGATTGCACAGTCGAACAAAGCGATGATTCGTGCCTTGTCGTTAGGAAGAACCGGACTCTCGCAGATGAAGGTCCAGAGCTGTGCGTAGAAATCCTTCTCAGAGAGATTCTGCTTTTGGAGTTCTTCCATGTGAGTGTCAACAAGCTTTCCGTAACGAATCATGTACTTGCGCTCTTCCTCATCGGAGATAGTAATAGGAAGCTTGAGTTCTCCCGTTGTCGGAGTAGATTTATATCCTACGAAAAAATCTTCCAACAGCTTGGGACGCTCATCGACAGGAGCCGACTTAATCAACTGAAAGCAGACTGCAGCAAGATTGACATTTGCTTTTGCATTAGAAATCAAGAAATTCATTTTTTCATTGGCGTTCGTCATGGTAAAAACCTCCATTTATTATTGGGATGTTTCCCTTTCGGGATTTACAACGACAGCCAAATGAAAAACTCAGCCAGTTTTATTTTTTTATGTGTGGTTCATCGGGAATAAATTCTATAATATCCCCAAAATCAACATCAAGCACGGCACATATACGACATAGGACCTGCATTGTTACTTCTTGTTCTTTACGTATCCGAGTCATAGTGTTAGGCGCTATGTCTGCCTGTTTTCGTAGCTCTGCCGCGCTTATTTTTCTGTCAATTAGCAGTTTCCACAGTTTGTTATATGAAATAGCCATAGTTATCCACCATACGTAATGTTGTTTTAGCTGAACAATTTATATTATATCTCCATAAATCGCATTCTGTCAATATATAATCGCATCCGATTGCGAGAGTCGCATCTTTTATGGCATGATTCATAAAGTGGATTGCGATGGCGATATGTAGAGATGTGTGTAAGGGCTGACCATCGTTGAATTATTGTAAATTCAACGACGGTTAGCTCGTTAAGATAGGTTTTATATTTTTATATAATGTTTTATTTGCAGAAATTACCCTTTACAAATCCTTTCTCAAAAGAAAATTCTCCAAAAGGCCGCCAAGGACAAGGGTTATACCAATACCATCTTTTTCGTGGATGACGGTATCACCGGAACCACCATGAAACGCCCCGGCTTTCAGAAAATGATCGCCGCAATCGAGGCCGGATACATCTCGGCGGTGTTCGTGAAAGACCTCTCCCGGCTGGGTCGGAACTATATTGAGGTGGGCAAGCTCACCGAGGAGTTTTTCCCGCTCCATGATGTGCGGCTGGTAGCCGTTTCCGATGGCGTGGACAGCGACGAGGGCGAGGACGATTTCACCCCGTTCAAGAACATTATGAATGAATACTACGCCAAGGACATCTCTAAGAAACACCGGATCGTCAATAAGATGAAAGGCAACGCCGGTATTCCGCTTTCTCCGCCGCCCTATGGCTACATGAAGAACCCGGACGATCCCCGGTTTTGGGTGATTGACCCGGAGGCCGCCGAGGTGGTGCGCTGCATCTACCGTCTGGCCTTGGAAGGCAACGGCCCCTTGCAGATTGCCACGGCGCTGGGGACGATGGGGGCTCTGAACCCCTCGGCCTATCGAACCAGCGAGGGGATTAGCAAGGGCGGCTCCAAAAGTACGCTGGAGCCTACCAAGTGGAACCACACCACCGTCAAAAAAATCCTCACCTTGCAGGAATACTGCGGCGATGTGATCAACTTCAAAACCTACTCCAAGTCCTACAAGATGAAGCGCCGGATTGAAAACCCGGAAGAAAACCGGGCCATCTTCCTCAATGTCCACGAGCCCATCATTGACCGTGTGACTTGGGAAAAGGTGCAAAGCCTGCAAACCACCCGGCGTAGGCGGCCTACCGTAACAAAGGAGTCCAGCGCCTTTTGCGGCTATCTGAAATGCCCGGAGTGCGGCGGCAACCTGACTTTCCACTTTAACCAGAATAACCACGACATCAAGTTCTTTAGCTGCAACAACCACAATTCTGGGCTCCGCAAATGCTCGTCTACCCACTATATCCGGCTGGACTTCTTGGAACAGGTCGTGCTTTACGAGGTACACCGGCTGGCCTGTTTCGCCAATGAGTATGAAAATGACTTTATCAAGGCGATGGTGGGCCGCTCGGCAAAGGTGGCGGAAAATGACCGGGTACGCAAGAAGCGGGAGCTGGATGGGCTGCTGGCCCGGGATAGGGAGCTGGATATGCTCTTTGAGCGGCTTTACGAGGACAATGTGTCCGGCAAGATCGACGATGCCCGGTTTGCCAAAATGTCCAAGCGATATGAGCAGGAGCAGGGCGAGAACGCCGGACGGATCAAGGCGCTGCGGTTGGAGTTGAAAAAGCTGGAAGACAAGCGAATGGATGTGGACACCTTCTTGGAAACGGTGCGTCGATACACCGACGCTACCACTATTACGAAGCGCATGGTTGCCGAGCTCATTCAGTACATCGAGGTCTATCCTGCGGTCAAGGAGGACGGTGTTACCAATCAGCGGGTGACAATCCACTACAACTGCATTGGAGCCTTTGAGGTGCCAGATCGCCGGAAAATCCCAGAGCGGGATATTTTGCTGGAAACGAGGAAAGGCGTAGCATTAAGCTACGCCCCCACACAGATCGCTATATAAACTTGGAAATAAAAATGCGGAGTATCATCAGCAGACCTTTTCAGATCCTTTAATGATACTCCGCATGGTCCGAGTGGGGAGACTTGAACTCCCGGCATCCTGCTCCCAAAGCAGGCGCGCTACACCCGAATGTGAGGCGTGGCATAACACCGGCAGCTTCTGGATTGCGTGCGAAACAGCGAAAGACAGCAGCATCTCCCATTTCCATAACAGTACCATGCAAAAAGTATTCAATCCTATTGATGTGTGAGTATACCTGCAGAATTTCAGATTCTCTGTTGTGTCTGGCGTAAGGTGGCAATAGATAGGTCGTGCTATAGATATAGGCATCTTCCGCTACTTTACAAATACGACATCATTATGGTATTCCAAAAACTCAAGCATATTACCACAGATGCCCAAATCAAAACGCATACCTTTTTCTAGGTGGAGCCTTTTTAAATTATCCGTGCCAATCGCATTTGACAAATAGATCTGCCCAGTACGATCGAAAGTGATGAGGCCATTATCAAACAAGCGGTCATAGGTGGCGCTGAGCAGAAGACCGTTGCTAGCGCTTAAACGCTCAGAGTTGTCGCTGACAGACCAAGGCTTGATATGGCTTGCCACAAGAAGCTGCGGAAGGTTGATTCCGGTAATGACGCAAGTGCCGTTGTATTTATCCATGAGTGCTTTACGGAAATCACCTTGTCCAACTCTTGCCTGTACAATTGCCTGACGCTCTGTGACGGAAAGCGTCTTATCCTGTTCGACAGTTGCAATCGCATCGGAGAGACCACGGGTGTCGCAAGTGCTTTTCATGAAATAGCGATATTGCTTCAGAGCATTGCTATACATATGGTTTCCGCGGCTGTTTTTATTTATGAAGGATGCATTATTTAGAATCGACGATATAGCACGACCCAGTTCAAAAATGCTCATATCCTCGAGCGGTTTGGCAATAACGCCCAGTGACAGCATATCACGAGAGATGGTACCGACAGCACCCACATATTTTCCAATTGAGCTTTCTGCCAAGGTCGAAGTGGATGATAACCACTGATCAAAGGTCTGAGCTTTGACTGCAGGGGCTTTTATTTATGGAGTGACCTCCGATTTGCCCGACAAATAATCCGATAAGCGTGACCATTCTGCGCATTGGCGGACTTGATTTAGTTCCGCTTTCCAGGCGGCGGTCGGATCCATCTCGCGATATTTCGGCTTCAATTCACAGGCAAGGGGATAGAAGCCCTCGCCTACGGCCGAATGTTATTGCTTGTGCCGGAGTATCGCACAATCGCAGAAATCAACGGAAGGTCTAACTCGAAGCAGCAGGTTGATACTGCGCCTAATGCGTTTGCCAGGCCAAAATGCGGATTAATCTTGCGACCGATTCTTTGGGAGAGGCGAGCCGCGACTTCCTTATATGTCACATTAAATTCGCGCCGCTGCACTGCTTCTAATAAAATGGCGGCAAGTTCTCGGTCAAGTTCCTTTAAATCTGCCACGAGAGAACCTCCTAACAAATAAAGCCTGAAAATTAATTACAGCTGTCCTTTTTCTCTGGTACGAACTCCACAACATCTTCAATTCTGCAATCCAAGGCCTGGCAAATGCGGCCCAAAGCGTCCATAGAAACAGCTTCGTTTTTTCCCATTTTGGCCAATGTCTGCGAATAGATTTTTGCTTTTGAAAGCAGATCCGTGCGTTTCATATTTCGATCAATCAAAATTTTCCACAGGGGTGCATAATTCCAAGACATCTTTATCCCTCCGTTGCTGTCATTTTATCATTTCAATGTGGGAAGTACAAGATTATATTTTTCTGCCGCGAAAAAATATTTGCTAAAACACATTTAAAGTGTTGACAGACGAATTTTCTCGTGCTATACTAATTACAGAAAACAAAAAAACACGGTAGCATACGAGAGTTGCAGCTCTCGCATGCCTACATAGGTGGTAGCGCACCCATGCAACGGATATAAATCCGCACCGCAGGATCAGTATACCCGTTTTTCCCAGCTGGCGCAAGTGGAAAATCGGAAAACTCGGATTTTGCGGCGGCGGATCGCCATAGACTCATGGCCAACACCGTGCAGGGGAACTCACCTGCACGGTGTTTTTCTGTTTTCAATCCAAAACAGAAAGGACATACGACCATGAGTAAAGTAAATGAACAGACCTATCTCACCGTCCGCGAAGTCAGCGACTATCTGGGTGTCAGCCAGACCGCTGTCTACGAACTGACCCACAGCCAGGATTTTCCCGTCTTCCGCATTGGCAGCCGGGTTCGCATTCCTAAGGAGGCTTTCCTGGCCTGGGTGGACATGAAAACCCACATCTCGCCAAATCTGCGTTCCTACATGGCCTCTCTGTGAGGTGGCGCCATGGCAGGAAAACGCGCACACGGGGAGGGGTATATTACCCAGACCCCCAACGGAAAGTGGCGCGGACAACTGATGGACGGCAACGACCCAATCACCGGCAAGCGAAACATCATCTCCTTCACCGCGCCAACCAAACGGGAAGTCCTCCAGAAAATCCAGAACTACAAGCTTGAAAAGGAGCAGAAGAAAAAGGCACCGCCCATGACCTTTTCCCAGTGGGCCGACCGCTGGTATGAGGACTACCGCACCCAAGTGGAGCCCTCCACCTACTCCAACTACAAGTATACCCTCCAGGATCTGAAGGATCATTTCGGCAAGGCAGAGCTGACGGCCATCCGTCCCATGGACATCAACGACTATCTGACGGGGTTGCTGCACAAGGGTTTTTCCCACTCCAAAATCAGCAAGTGCCGCGCCATGCTGATTCAGATTCTGGACAGCACCCTGGTCAATGGTCTGCTGGACCGCAATCCTGCTCGGGCGGCCAAGGCCATCCGTGCCGAGGCCGTCACCGGGGAGCTGGTCCCTCAGCCCAAGGACGCCTTCACGCCGGAAGAAGTGGAACGTCTCATGGAGGACCTTCCCGACGACGCCATCGGCAACGCTATCCGCCTGCTGCTGGGTTCCGGTATGCGGATTCAGGAACTGGTAGCACTGACGGCGGCAGACATCGCTGAGGATGGCTCCTGGGTGGACATCAACAAGGCAGTGAAGATGGTGGACGGCAAGCCGGTTCTGGGCCCGCCCAAGAGCCGCCGCGGCATCCGCACCATCCCCATTCCGCCCCGCTTTCGTCCCTACGCAGTGGATCTTCGGAAACGGGCCGGCAAGCTGTTTGTCCTTCGGGCCAAGAAGCTGCTGGGAACCCCCTGTACCATCGAGAGCTTCCGCAAGCGCTACTATGGGGCCCTCAAGCAGGTTCCCGGCGTCCGCGCTCTGACGCCCCACTGCTGCCGCCACACCTACATTACCATGCTCCAGGCCAAGGGCGTCCCCATGGAGACCATCGCCCGCCTGGTGGGCCACAGCCGCGTCACCACCACCGACGGGTATCTTCACATCCAGAACGCTGCCCTGGAAAAGGCAGTGGCCGTGCTGGATGAGTCGGACACCCGGGAGGAGGCGGCTCCCGCATGAAAAATGCCGCATCCAGCCCTCGTGGTCCGCCACAGGATATTTCATCCCATTACGCCAAACCTATATTTTACATCGAAAGGAACGATATCTATGAAAGATAAACGATGGAGCATTCTCCCCGTGCTCATGACCCTGGCCAGCGCCATTTCCGTGCAGGTGCTGACTTCCGCTCTCGCCATGCTGCGCACCTTCCTCCGGGACACCCCCTGGGAGCGCATTGTCCCCCTGGCCCGCCAGTTCCGCGATGTACTGGAACGCTTCCTCTTGGATCGGGTGGAAAAATTCCTGGCTGAACAACCCGACACGGATGAACGCAAGCAGCTTCTGGACGACTGGAAGCGCCTGGACTGCCCTGTGGCTCCCGGCCCTTGCACCGATGCCAAGGCCGATGAACTGCTGACCGAGATTTCCGCACTGAACCGCGTAGAGGACTATCTGGAGCGTCGGGATGACCTGCTGGCGGGGCTGGCCGCTCTCCCGGAGGCGGCGAGAAATCAAGCAGCGCTGACGCTCCGCTCCAAGGTGGCGGAACTGCTGTTCTATGCCACGGTTCCGGAGATGCAGAAGTCCAATTTTGACCCGGTGACCACCCATCAGTTCCGCGTCTGGACGGAGCTTACCAACTGTATCGACGCCGGCGCCGAGGCCTATGCCATCTACTTCCTCTGCTTCGACGGCATGAAGCTGCGGATTCTCTCTCCCTGGACGCTGACGGCGGATGCCACCGTGGAGGAACTCTATCTGACCGCCCGCATCATCGCTCGGCTCCACCAGATGGACATTCCCTGGGACCACGACCGCCTGGTGACCTGTCTCTATCATCTGCTGGACCTGAAGGTGCGCTGCCTGATGGATCACGGCGATGAAGATGCTGACACCCAAGAACTGCTGGCTCTCTACGCCATGTTCGGATGGACGGAGCGGGACGAATTCCGCAGCTATTGGGAGCTGCCCCGCTTCCGGGAGAATCTTTCCAAGTATTATAAGGAGGTTTAAGCTATGAGCTTTTTTGAATTGCCCGCCGTTGCCGACCTGGTCCGTATCGTGATGACCGCCCCCAAGGGGGCGGCCGTCACGGCGGCTCTCCATCAGCTCCATCGGCTGCTTGCCCAGTCACCCGAGGGCGATACGGCGTTGATGCAGGTTCTGCAGTATGAGGCCTATCCCGCCCTGAAAGCCGACGCCGCTGTGATGCAGCTGGAGGGAGAAGTGCACAAGTCCGTGGACATTGCGCTCCACGAAGCGGATATTCTGGAAGCCATCCGCGAGGGTACCGTCTGTGACAGCCCCACTCTGGAGGACTGGGATCTTACCCTTCTTTCGGCCGAGGTGTACCCCAAGTGGTGGAATGTCCCCGAAACGATGGCGCAAGCGGAGGAACTTTTCTTCGAAACGCTGGATTCGCTTCTGCAGAAGACCCGCAATTATCCCTTGACGCTGGAAATCCTGCAGTGTCTGGTGACCTATCAGCTGACATTGGCCCTGGGTGAGGTGTCGGAGCCCCAGTATCCCCGCAACGAGACCTGGCGCTGTATGCGGCTGGCCCTGTACGGTACGCCCTGGGATGGCTGCCGCCACTCCGCGGCGTACATCTGTCACAAGGACGGCGAGGTGTTCCTGATGGACGGAACCATCGATAACGGTTCCTGTGAGGACTATCTGAAGCTGATTGACTATCTGGAGGAGGTGGTACCCCAGGAGGAGCTGGAGCGTTACCTGAAGGAACGCACCGCTCAGCCCTGCTTCGACTTTGAACTGGAAAAGGCAGTTCATATCTGGCTGGGGGATAAATGGAAGTCCCGTGACCAGTAAGTTAAATGAGAAACACAGGGGTGCTCTCGGCATGAGAGTACCCCTGATTTTGTATTTTTGCCCTTAAAACAAGAAAATTCACAAAAAATTTACTGGATTTTTCATATAGAAAAAATTTTGGCGTGAAAAACAGCCATATATATAACGAAGAATAATGTGAAACGAAACGATACCGGGATGAGCGAGTTTAAGAGGCTCGCGAAGACCGGTATCGTTTCGTTTCACTTTTTTCAATCGATTTCTTCCATACTAAATACAGGAAGACATCTTCCTGCAATCATTTGAAAGGAGGGAACCGATATGAAAAGGGTTCTCATTGTCAGCATTGCAAGTAAGTATTCCAAATACCCCCTGCCCAAAATCTGGGTGGCTTATCTCAACGCAGAGGAACTGGCCCAACTGCTGAATTGCGAAGTGGTCGACTATCGTTGTGGCCATGGAGATCCCAGCGCTTATTGGGATGAGATCATTCAAATGATCATCGACCTCCAGATCGACACAATCATTGTCCCCAACCTGGCCTCCATCGCCATTCACATCGCCGACGGTGCGGAATTGCTGCCTAAGCTGAAAGCGCTGGGCGTGGAACTCTATTGCGACGAACTGGGGTGTGAAAACCTGTTCGCAACGAAGAATTTTGATAAGAAGATTCTCTCTCTGATTCACTGCGCAGAAACCTCTGCGGCAAAAGGCGATGAAGAAGCGGGCAACAAGTAAGTGCTGACACGGTTGAACAGGAGGTGAGGTAAATGGCAGACTGTTTTACAAATGAAACGGTACAGGTCGGTGAAAATCTATACATCCGCTATAGCTTCCGGGAACATAACACGATTGTAGTGGGGACCCTGACAGACAAAGACAGTCTGCCGATCCTCGGGGTAAAGAATGCACAGCACAAGATTCGCCCGAAGGAATCCGTGGGTGATGCGAAGGACTTCGTAAAGAGCAAACTGATGGAAAAATATCAGAAAGCATTTTTCCCCCGCAACGGTACACCCGGCAAGCATCCCTACACGGATGCGCTGAAAGAGTTCTGCAGTTTCTATCCAACGCCAGAGGAACAGCAACAGCATCTGAACTGGGAAAACTGGGCTACCAGCACTTTTCGCGGCACCTATACCTATTTGTGCAACCGGGTGCTTCCCAGACTGGATAAGCTTGGTGTGAATCCCGGCCCGGAAAAGATCCAGGCCATGCAGGAAGAACTGGTAGATCTGATTGTTACGGGCAAACCGCAGGACGAGCCGCTCAGCAAAGAAGCTGTCTCTCAAATCCGGCAGAATCTTCTCTACAAAATGCGCCGCTGTGATATTCTGTATCGCCAGCTTCAGCTTCTGCTGCCGTGGAGAAATCTGCCGGACCTGAATCTTCGCATGAAGGGCGAGGCGGTACCAAATGTGGAACAATGCAAATCACTGCCCGACCCAGTTCGCATTCGCTTTGCAGCCATTTTGCGCCAGCAGATGGAGTCGCCCTACGGAGGTGTCGCCCTTTGTCTTGGGTTTATGTTTTTCTGTGGTTTGCGGACTGCGGAGAGCGCCGCCTTGACCTTCGGCGATATCCACACATCCGGAGAAACCTGGACTGTCCAGGTAAAAAAGCAGCTGTCCGGCACCAACGTAACTCCGACCTTGAAGACAGAGAGTTCCTACCGTCGTCTACCGTTGGTGCAATTTTTACAGGATATGGTGTCGACCCGTAAAGCATATCTTCAAACACTGAAAAATGCAAAGGAAACAGCGGAGAAGGAATCAAAGGAGGAGCCAATGGATCACCTGTCCATTGACAACCTGCCCATCAGTTATCAGCCCGGAACATCCCAGCTCTTTGTTCCCATCAGTCAGATTTCGGCCGCAGGACGCGCCCTGCTCCTGGCCAGCGGCTGCACAGTTTCCTATTGGGAGGATATGCTGGATCTGATGTCCGGCAAGCTGGATCTCTCCCAGGACGGTGAAAAGCTCCGGGATATTACCGCATATGCACTGCGTCGGGATTTCGCATCCCGGGCCGCCAACAGCTGCGGTGTTACAGAACGGGAGCTGGATCTTGCTCTGGGTCACAAGATCCGATGCTCGGCTGTGGAAAAGCGTGCTTTTTACAGCCTTCCTTCTCTGTCTACCTTTCGTCAAAAGCTGGAAAACTATATTTTTGACCCAAAACATACGGCACACCCCGCCTTTTTGCCGATTGTTGTGGACGGAACACAAGATCTTACCCTGTTGCCGGTGACGCAAGCTCGGCTGTTCTTCAAGAAAGATACTGTGATTCGGCTGAATCTCCTGTCATTGGATGCCGGACAGATCATCCAAGCAAATTTTTCTGACGGCAAAGTGCTGCATCAAAAACAGGTGCCGCTGGAGGATTTGCCGGCCGAGCGCTCTGCACGCCAGTTGCTTGCCAATGTTCCGTCACCGGGATGGTATGAGAAGTCAATCACTGCAGCGGAGTCCGCAAAAGTCCGTGGGGCAGTCGAGAAAATATGGAAGGAGATTTTTAAATATGGCAAAAAAGTATGAGTCGGCCAATGAGGGCTGGGATAATGACAAAAGCCACATAACGCCGTTGCCCAAAGATATGCCGGACGACCCGGACAAATATATCGGCCGCTATATGGTGGGAACATTTGCTGTCGTATTTCGACTGAATTTTCAACCCGCAGCAGAAAAGCGGGACTATCGTTGGCGGGGCGTCATGGGAATCCAGGGCGCCAATGGGTATTATCTGGAGATGAAGGGCGATTTGTACAATGCGATGAAGGCACACTGGGATGAAAAGGAGGCAAAGCTCCGTGAAGCTTATCCGGATGGCATACCGGAAAAGAAATGGAAGGACTTTCAGCGTAAAAGCAATGAGGCCATGAAGGCAACCATGCTTCTTCATAGCAACGCGGAGTCTGAAGAGGAAATCAAACATTATATCGCCCAGTGTGGGGTGGAGCTTTGCCAAAAACATTGGGAAGCCATCCGCGACCAGCAGTACAGAAGTGGCAAGCGTGCCGGTGTGACAATGCTTGCCGCATGGGATCTGGTGGGAGAATCCTTTATGCTTCAATATGCGACCCGCAGCAAACGCTATCAGGACGAGATTCGCAGAAGTATTCAGGGCGTTGCACTGCAGCTCTCCGGACACCTCATGCATATGGTCACGCCGGTTATGGTACGTCAGTGTATGTCGGACCTGGGAAATGATGAGAAGGTAAAACAGCGTTTCCGTCGGGCAGAGCAGTTCTGGGATTATTGTATCGGGAATCAGCTTGCTGACGGTAAAAATCCTATCACAGACTTGTTGAAGGGCGGAAAGCATAAAGCGGTAAACGCGGCAGCGGCCGAGCGCAGCATTTCTAAACAGGTCATGCTGAAAGACGAGGAAGAGCAGCGACTGAACGAATATCTGGAAGCCAATTGGCAAAATGCCCTGGGTCGGGCGTTGCTGCTGTGCAAAGAAGCCGCGCTAAACCCCGGAGAACTGTCCGGATTGCAGGTGCGGCATCTGATGATCTGTGAGAAGCCCCTGCGCGTCCATGTGCGGCGTGTCCGCTTTTATGCGGGCTCAGCCACCCAGGATTATACCGTGCCGCTGAGTCCCTTCTGTGCGCGCCTGATGAAGCGGTGGTATGATGATCTGGTGGAGCAAAATCCAGACGCTGACCTAAGCGATATTTATGTGTGCGGCGCAGGAAATGAGCCCACTGCCCGTGATGCCATTGACCTCTACATTCGACGGATGCTGATGGCCTTGAACATTCCGGGTGATAATCCAGACAAGCGTACATACGGGTGGAATTTGCTGCGGGATAACCTGGAACATCGTCTGGTGACCCACTGCGGTCTGCAGGCGACCTCAGGCGCTGTGAAATTCCTCCTGGGCCGCTCGTTGGCCAGCGATACAACCTCCGACCACTATCATAACTTTGCGGACCCATCCGGTCAGGAAATGCTCTACCGCGCCCTGGCACGGGATCGCCGCTTCTTTTGTGAACCCGTGCCGCGCCTGTCTGGCGAAGGCGTCTATCCAGCACAGGACCCCAGAAAACGGAATCTGCTGGAGATAGAGGTGGCAGTCAAGGCCGACAGTACACTGGATTTGTCGTGCCTGCATGGGATATCCGGTACATTGTCTGTTCTGGAGCCTTAAGCAATAGGGATTGAAGCAAGCTATAGTTTCCTTGTGTTACATTTTCCTTATATGATATAATAATGAAAATGCCTATGCGGCAAGGAGGACTTGACATATGGTGAGCTTAGGTAAGCTGGTGGAAATCAAAGACTTGCGGACTGTGTGGCCCCACGAGGCGTTGGATTTTACACCGTGGCTTTCACAGGATGATAATATAGCGCTCCTTGCAGATGCGGTCGGTCTTGATATTACGGTTGATGAAACAGAATCGGCAGTTGGTGATTTCAATGTGGACATTTATGCATCGGAAACGGGCACAGACCGAAAAATTATTATCGAAAACCAGCTGGAAGATACAAACCATGACCACTTGGGAAAACTCATTACATATGCTTCCGGAAAATCGGCAGATGTCATTATCTGGGTTGTGAAACACGCCCGAGAGGAACACCGGGCCGCTGTCGAATGGCTGAACAATCACACCGATGAAAAAATCGGCTTCTTCCTTTGTGAAATCAAGTTGTATCAGATTGGAAATTCCCAACCGGCCGTCAAGTTTGAAGTAATTGAAAAACCCAACGACTGGGCAAAAGAAGTAAAGAAAAATGAGACGGGCAACAGCACACAGCAGCAGCGGTATGATTATTGGGTGGCGTTCCAGGATTATGCGTTTCAAAATGTGCAGTTTGCCAAGAACTTCAACCGCAGAAAACCTTCCTTGGACCATTGGATGAACTTCAGTATCGGGTCCTCCGCTTGTCACATTGCCGTATCACAAATTCAGAAGCGCAATGAACTGTATGTGGAACTGTACATCAGTGAGGATAAGGAATTGTTTCATTCCCTGTTTCAACAGAAAGACAGTATTGAAGCGGATGCTGGGCTGACATTTGAATGGAGAGAACTGCCGGAACGCAAAGCAAGCCGCATCGTTCTTTCAAAAAATGTATCCTTTGAGGACAAAGGCCAGTGGACAGCGCAGTTTGACTGGCTGATAGATGTGATGTTGAAAATGAAGCAAGCATTCAAAAAGCACCTGTAAGCAAACATACAGAAGCACATGAAATACAGAGAGACAAATATGAGCGTCCTTTAACCCTGCAATCAAAATCATGTGTTTTCGAGTGCGGGGAATCCTCTTATGGAAGAGTCACGCTCTCTATAAAATAGGTTGAATTTATCCTATTTTGGAGTATAATAGATTCAGAAGGAGGGTGATCCCATGATGATCAATTCCAATACGATGGTTTCCATCACAGAGGCCAATCAGAATTTTTCCAAGGTAGCCCGTCTGGTGGATGAGCAGGGTTCCGCCGTTATTCTGAAGAACAATGTGCCCCGTTACCTTGTCATTGAGTTCAGCCAGGTGGAGCAGATGCAGGCGGCCCAGGACGAGGACATCATGCAGATCTCCACAAGGCTCATTCAGCAAAATCGGGCGGCCTATGAGGAACTGGCCAAATGAAAATCCTGAATAAGCGCCAGATCCTAATGCTCCATCAGCATTTGGTTGATGAGACTGGCGGCAGTCCAGGCCTGAGGGATGAGGGCCTTCTGGATTCGGCTCTGAACGCTCCCTTCCAAACATTTGGCGACACCAGTGCCTATCCATCCCTCCAGCAGAAGGCGGCACGCCTTTGCTATGGTCTGGTCAAAAATCATCCATTCATTGACGGCAATAAACGGATTGGGGCCCACGCCATGCTGGTTTTCCTGGCTGTCAACGGGCTGGAGTTATCCTACACGCAGCAGGAGCTGTCGGATATCATTCTGCAGGTAGCTGCTGGAGAAAAAGAATATGATGATCTGTTGGTGTGGCTTCTTGCCCATCAGCTGTAAACAACCGGGGAGAGCCGTATACACGGCTCTCCCCGGTTGTTGCTATACTATAAATTTTGAAGGGTATGGAGCAGCTGGGTCAGTCCATCACACAGGAGGTTTACACAAAGTTTTGGACAGTCTAGCCTTTACGCCGGTTTCCTCGATAAACTCCTGCCCTTTCTTCGGATGTTCTTGACGGTACACTGGATTTTGGGTTGTGCTATTGTGCAAGAATGATTTTGCCGCTTATGCGATGAGAGCAATATTCCTACAGGATTTCCATCATATACAGCGTACGAAATCCTGTAAACTACCCACTGCAAAATGATGGGATTTTGTCGACTTTTCGGCCACTGAACAGAGTGACTACAGCGGCTGAAATGGTACCCGTAAAATGTCGGGATTTTGTCCGCTCTACTGATGCCGCTGTCAGACTGTCCGAATTCCGAAATACCCTCGGCAAAATATCGGGATTCTGTCTTTTCGGAAAAACCTCGAAAGTCTGATTCTGCAAGGCTTTGCGTGACGACTCACTCTTCGGAAACGGGGGAAATTTTGATTGCAATTCTCACCCCTGAAAAGGCCCCCGAAAAAAGTGGAATCCGAGTGGAATTGCTCCACACAGCCCCTCCGAAAGGGGGCAAAAAACCAGGGAGAACGGGCCCTTTCCGGCCCGTTTTTCTGGAAAAATGGGTGGGGGAGAGAATGGCATTCAAGAGGTCAGCGGTTCGATCCCGCTTATCTCCACCAAAAAGACTTGAAACTTCGGTTTCAAGTCTTTTTTTGTTTGTCTGCCGTGGGGGTTCGGAGAAGTGCATGAAGTCTGAAAAATGAAAGCGGGGATTGCATGGTTTTGCAGTACAATGTAAAAAGAGATTCCTGCTGCCAAATATAGAAAAAACGCAAGTTATTCGATGTTATGCACAATTTAGATGGGCTTAACTTTGGCTAGATTATCCGTATTGTGGTATTCTGGAACCCATAGTATAATTTAAATATATCTGAAAGAACTGACGCGGGATATATGGGGATATATCCACGCAAAGCAGTACTTTCGAACGGTACCGGAGCTCTGAAAAGGAAGGAGGATAGGGGGTACATTTTATGTCCGGTATCGTGCCCGCGCGTGAAAAACAAGTAATTTCATAAGGAGGAACCATAAATGCGACAACGTCAAAAACGCTCCCGCTCAGTTTTGTCACTGCTGTTGGCATTTTCCATGCTTTTCTCCCTGGTTATTACACCTGCGTCGGCCAAAGAACCTGTCGAAACCTACCCCGAGGATTTGGATGCCATCGTCGAGCTTTTGAGCGGCGAAAACGGTGTCGACGGCGAGTCCGCCTTTGATTACCTGGGAACCGTGTTCCTGGGCTGGCGTACCACCGGCGGCCCCTGGCAGAATTATGTGATCAACGACTTTATCGGCGACACCATCATTGCTGCCGGTTACGAGGACAAGGGCGACTCCTATACTGGAGACAACTTCTCTGACTGGACCCATGACTATGACAACGGTGACCAGTTCTGGGTATAGCACGATGAGTCCACTTCTCTGGTGTGGGCGCCTGAGTATGCCCGGATGGAGATCACCTCCATCAAGAAGGATGGCCAGGAGGTCACCGAGGGCGATATCTACGGCCTGAAGGAAGTCGTGGATGTGGAGTCCTTCTCCTATGACCCCACCAGTGATGTCTATCAGGCTCACTACATTGAGAAATACGGCCTGAACGCCACCGTGGGTGACGATGACGGTTTTATCGAGGCCATGTCCGGCTGGATTAACCAAAAGGATGCCTCCGGCAACCGTACCAAGGTATTCCCCGATGGGGAAGAACCCGGTGCAGCCCGGGGCGAGGAGGCTCATCTGAATGAGCGTGCCCACCTGGCTACCAACACCAGCTTCAACGTCACTGATGAAGAGCTGGCCGCTATCCGGGAGAACCCGGGCGACGTCAGCGAGCTGGCTAAGGGCCAGACCGGCGAAGTGGTGTATGTGGGCGATGTGAACAGCTATGAGGGCGACACTGCCGCTCTGGCCGGCAAGGTGCTGCTGTGCGACTCCTCCAACCGGAACAACTTCACCTTTGCTCAGGAAGTGGGCGCCATCTCCGTGATGACCACTGCCTCTCTGGACAACTACAGCAACCCCATTGAGGAAGACAACTGGTTTGGTCCGGAAGGCGAGATGAAGAACTGGTACGAGCAGTGGTACGACGGCGAGAACGAGTGGTATACCAACTCCGCCCGCTTCGCCGGCGGCGCCGGTTCCGCCAAGAACCTGGCTGCTATGGAAGCTGGTAAGCCCATCGTGGAGTGGAACATCTCTCCCGACCAGTACAATGCCCTGCGCACCATGCTGGATCAGGGCTATACTGTGGAGATGAACGTGGCCTCCGTGGGCGAGATGTACGGCATGAGTGATCCTGAGATCCCCGCTGCTCAGGGCCAGCTCACCGCCATTGCGGAGATCAAGGGCGCCGACCCCGAGCTGCGGGAAGAGCGGGTGGTGCTGGCCGCCCACGTGCAGGAGCCCGGCTGCGACGACAACGCCACCGGCGTGGCCCTGAACCTGGAGCTGGCCGTGAAGATGAAGCAGATGATCGACGCGGGGGTCATCGAGCGCCCGGCCCGGACCATCGTGTTCATGTGGGGCGACGAGATGTCCTTCTCCGACCTGTATCTGGACGCCCATCAGAGCCAGTGGGACAATATCATCTGCTGCATCGACCTGGACATGGTGGGCGAGGACCCGGCCAAGACCGGCGGCCCCATGCGCATCGAGAAGGCCCCCGATCCCTCCGCTTACTACAACTACACCCTGGACAACATCCCTGAGGACCCCCTGTACTACGACGAGGACCGCAGCGACTCCGACGGGAACTTTGTCCGCCTGCCCGACTCCCACACCCTGTGGGGCGCCGGCAGCCCGGAGAACTATGACCTGGGCGGCATCTTCATCAACGATCTGTATATGGCCGCCGCCCAGAGCACCCAGGGCGTGGTGAAGGACTCCCTGGGGTACGATTTTGAAGTGGACGTTTGCCCCTACGAGGGCGGCAGCGACCACACCCGCTTCCTGAGCCGGGACATCCCCGCGGTGCTGACCTGGCACTTCACCGACTATGTGTACCACACCACCGTGGACACCCTGTACATGGCCAGCGCCGACGAGCTGGAGAGCGTGGGCATCACCTCCCTGGCGGCCGGTTACTTTGCCGCCAACCCCCAGGCGTACTGCGACGATATGATGCAGATCCTGGTGGACGCGGCGCAGGCCCGCTTCGACAGCGAGATGCAGTACAATACCCAGGCCCACAAGGAGTGGGCGGACGCCACCGGCAGCGACGCGGAGGCGGCCTATGAGCTGGAGGTGGAGGTCCTCACCGAGTGGGGCACCTGGTACCGCGAGGCCATCGAGAGCTGCGGCAAATACTTCGCGGCCGACCCGGACAGCTATGCGGCCTACCTGGAAGAGATCGAAGCCCTGGAGGCGGAGGCCCTGGCCTATGCGGACGCCGTCTTCAACGGCCTGGGCGCCCTGACCCTGGACGACGACCTGCTGTCCCTGGACATGAGCGAGGAGACCTTTACCGCCACCCTGACCGTCCCCGTCTCTGATGAGCAGGCGTCCTGGGACGACGAGGCCTGGGCCTCCTGGGCCGAGGGCCTCACCTGGAGCCTGACCCGCGGTGAGACCGACGTGCAGGACCCGGAGCTCTACCCCAACATCTACACCGGCGACGACCTGGAGAACTGGATGAGCTGGGGCACTATCAACCAGCACGGCTCGGACGGCGAGAAGTACTTCACCCTGGCCGAGCCGGTGGTGAATGTGGCCGACGGCACCGCCACGGTGACCCAGGCCTTTACCCACGGCACCTTCTTCAACATGAAGGATGACAGCCTGCCCGAGGTGACCAACGCCCTGCAGGCCATCGGCAGCAACACCTTCCGCTACGCCCGCAACGTGTGGCCCAGCTTCATCGGCAACTATACGCTCTCTGCGAAAGACGGCGGGACCGTCCTGGGTTCCACCGGCATGGAGATCAACGTCTATGAGAGCAACACCCGCCAGGACGAGATCTATGACGAGCTGATGGAGATCAAGGCCCTGGCCGAGGCGAAGGGCCGCTATTTCGACGTGCAGTCCTTCGGCACCAGCACCGACGGCTACGAGCAGTGGTACGCGGTGGTGTCCGACAGCGCCCAGTCCGTGGCGGACTTCAAGGAGATGAACGCCCTGGCCCAGACCGACCCCGAGGCCGTTCTGGCGGAGATCGAGGGCGGCAAGGACTACCGCATCCCCATCATGATGAACAACGTCCACCCCGACGAGGCCGGCGCCGTGGACGCCCACATGAATCTGCTGCGCACCCTGGCCACCGAAGATACCATCACCTGGAATACCATCACTGGTCTGACCGGTGGTAAGACTGTGGATGAGAGCCAGTACGATCCCAAGATCGTGGACTTTGAGATCACCAGCGATGACGGCGATACCGACTACGGTTTCACCGGCTACGGCCTGAAGATCAGCGCCACCGATATCAACGGCAACGGCAATGACGGCCGCACCGACGCCAGCGAGTACTACACCTTCAGCGAGGACAAGACCCTGGTGGTGGACGAGATCCTGGATAACCTGATCATCATCGTCACCCCCGACGAGAACCCCGACGGGCGCACCTACAACACCCGCCCCAACGGCAACGGCTTTGACCTCAACCGCGACGCCTCCAACCAGACCCAGGTGGAGACCCAGAACATCACCAAGCTCATCAGCGAGTGGAACCCGGTGGCCTTTGTGGAGTTCCACGGCTTTACCGCTCAGTTCCTGGTAGAGCCCTGTACGCCTCCTCACGAGCCCAACCTGGAGTATGACCTGTTTGTGGAGCAGTTCCTGCTGGGCGCCGAGGCCTACGGAAATGCCGCCCTGGCCACCATGTCTGTCCAGCACAAGGACGAGTTCGAGACCAAGTACCAGACCTATTACACCCCCCTGCGCGACAGCTATGACGCCGAAACCGGCTGGGACGCCTGGGATGACCTGAGCACCAACTATACCCCCAGCTATGCCATGCTAAACTGCGGTTCCATGGGCTTTACCATTGAGACTCCTTCCGGCGGCGAGTCCAGTGTCCGTCTGCTGGAGTGCGGCGCCTACGGTCTGTGGCAGTTCCTGTCCGACTGTAAGGACACCTGCTACAAGGCCCAGCTGGAGTTCTTCCGCCGTGGCATCAACAACGAGGACCACCGGGAAGAGATGGAGCCCTGGTATGTGAACATGAGCAACCAGAAGCTGGCTCCCGACACCTGGCGTGTTCCCTATGAGGGCAACGACAAGTACTTCCCCGAGTACTACGTGCTGCCTGTGGACGCCGAGTCCCAGCGTGACCCCGCCGACGCCTATGAGATGGCTGAGTTCCTCATGCGCAACGGCGTAAAGGTCTCTACCCTCACCAAGGACGTGACGGTGGACGGTGTGACCTACAAGGCCGGTTCTCTGGTTGTCAATATGTACCAGGCCAAGCGCAACTACGCCAACTGCCTGCTCAACCTGGGCTATGACGCCTCTGCCTCCGGCTTCCCCTCCCTGTACTCTGAGTCCGTGGCCAGCTTCCCCAGTATGCGCGGCTTTGACTGCATCGCCATTGACACCATCGGTGCTTTTGATGGCGCCCTGAAGGAAGTGACTGAGGTCACCGCCTCCAGCCAGGTCACCGGCAGCGGTTCTATCGTCATCCTGTCCAACAACGGCGATGAGACCGTCCGGGCCGTCAACGCTCTGCTGGACGCTGGCAAGGCGGTTGGCATGGTCACCGAGGGCAGCTACAAGGGCGACTTCGTACTGAGCTACGACGACTATGCCACCATCGCCTCCGACTACACCCTGGTGGTTACCCGCACCAATACCATGCCTGTAGCCTATGAGATCAGCAAGCCCACCCTGTTCCTCACCGGCCGCTATGCCGACTTCGGTGACGACAAGGTTACCTCCGGTTACTACACCGAGTGGTTTGCCGATGGCTACGGCTTCATCAACTACGACAATATCCACAACAACGGCACCTCCAACTACGATGTGATGGCTTATGTGAAGCAGCTGGGCTTCACCGTGGTGGATGATCCTGCCCAGGCCGATATTATCATCGGCTCCGTGGCCCTCAACAGCGGCGCTTACGGCGAGCAGGCTGTTGCGAAAGTCAAGACGGGCACTCCTTACATCGCCACCGGTTCCAGCACTCTGTCTTACATCAAGAACAACCTGGTCACTGACCTGAACTATCAGAGCAATGGCCAGGAAGCGCTCCACAATGTGGTTTATCCCTCCGACAGCCTCACTACTGCCAGCCAGACAGCCGATGGCGATACCGTAATTTACTCTTACAAGTGCACGGTGCTCACCAGCTATCCTGAGGATGCCCAGGTTCTGATCCAGGCCACCGATAAGGACAGCTTCATCGTGGGCTGCATGGCCGGCGGCAGCATCGACGGCGGCGTGGAGGCCATTGCCGTGGAGCAGGACGGGATGGACATCACCATCTTCGCCAACTCCATCGTCAACCGTGCCCACCAGCAGGACGACTATCTGTTTGCTACCAACACCATCTACTCCAAGATGCTCTCTGATGAGCAGATGGATATCGGCACCTCCTCCGGCGGTTCCACCGGCGCTACCTCCTACGCCATCACTGTGGAGGACAGCGACAACGGTACTGTGACCTCCAGCCGCAAGAGCGCCTCCAAGGGCCTGATGGTCACCCTGACCGCAAAGGCCGACGAGGGCTACAAGCTGGATACCATTACCGTTACCGACAAGAGCGGCAGCGAGATCAAGCTCACCGACAAGGGCGACGGCAAGTACACCTTCACCATGCCTGCCTCCGCCGTTACTGTGAAGGCCTCCTTCACCAAGGATGACGCCCCCGTGGACACCGGCCTGCCCTTCACCGACGTGAAGGCCGACGACTGGTTCTATGAGGCTGTGAAGTACGTCTATGACAACAAGCTGATGGACGGCACTTCCTCCACCACCTTCGCTCCCTTCATGACCACCAACCGTGCCATGGTCGTCACCATCCTGTGGCGGCTGGAGGGCCAGCCTGAGACCGACGCCACCCTGTCCTTCACCGACGTGGAGAGCGGCGTGTGGTACACCGAGGCGGTCCGCTGGGCGGCTGCCGAGGGCATCGTCAAGGGTTACAGCGACACCGTGTTTGCCCCCAACGACACCGTGACCCGCGAGCAGCTGGCCACCATCCTGTACCGCTATGCTGAGAGCAAGGGCTACGATGTGTCCGCCAAGGGCGACCTGACCACCTTCACCGACGGCGCCAAGACCTCCTCCTGGGCCGCTGAGGCCATGGAGTGGTCGGTAGGCTCCAAGCTGCTGTCCGGCAAGGGCGGCAACGTTCTGGATCCCACCGGCACCGCCACCCGCGCGGAAGTGGCGCAGATCTTCACCAACTTTGCGCAGAACCTGAAGAAGTAAACATTCACGCCAACAGGGGCGCGCTGCATTAGCAGCGCGCCCCTGTTTTGTTATGCAGAGAAAAAAGTGCAAAAATGGATCATTTTTGGCCTCCATGGATTGGAAAGAAAAAATCCGCATAGAAAATCGGGCTGAGGCAAAGCTATGGTCGGATCACCGATCCAACAAAACGATTGCAAAGGAGATGCAACATCATGTCCAACAGCAACAGCAATCAGCCCGTGGTTTCCAGCGCTCGCGAGGCCCTGAACAAGTTCAAGATGGAGGCCGCCGCCGAGGTGGGCGTCAACCTGAAGCAGGGCTACAACGGCGATCTGACCAGCCGTGAGGCTGGTTCCGTGGGCGGCCAGATGGTCAAGAAGATGATCCAGGCCTACGAGAACGGTATGTCCGGCAAGTAAAACGCCATCAACAGAGATCCGCTCTGAACAACGTGGAAGAGCCGTCGGTCAATCGACCGACGGCTCTTCTGCGTCTTCACAGGCTGCAGCCTGCCACTGGCCCGGGGCTTCCTCCGGGCTCAACAGGCAGACGTTTGCCAGACAGCGATACCTGATCCCCCGGAAGGACACCACGTCTCCGACGGCGTAACCGTCCCGGTCCCCTGCCGGGCGGCTCCACAGGGGTACACCTGACCCATCCAGCCCGATGGGCTCATAGAGCTCCGGGGTGCGCTCCGGTACCACACCGGCGCTGGCGCGGTGGTCCAGGGTCACCTGATAGAGCTGGGGGTCCCCCACAGCATTGAAACCCTGGCGGACATAGTCTCCCGTCTGATACACCGTGCCGGGCGTGAATTCCGGATAGACCCAGGCCACCTCCATAGCCCGGGCGGGCTCCAGCTGGGCGGCAAAGAGCTGGAGCAGATGGTAAAATTGTTGTCCCTGTCCATCCATATCCCACATATGGCTACCCTCCCTTTTACCTATGGTGAAACAGGGGCATTTGTTGTACGTTTGCATACACCCAACACAAAAAACAAGGAGACCCGCCGTTGGGCGGGTCTCCTTGTTTTGAACAGAGAGGTAAGAGAGAGGAGAATGGTTTGTCATTTGTACCTGACGCTGTTATCATATCCGTTTTTCGCCAAGGGATGGTGAACAGGCTGTGAACAGATTCTGAAGGAATGATGAAGCTTTTCTTTCGCAGGCTTTTGGTATATTCCTGACCGCCGCCGCCATACTAAGGCCATCAAGGAAGAAACAGGGGAACGCGCATGGAAACATTTAAGCTGAAAACCGCCGTCTCCTTTGGAAAGGACGCCCTGGCTGCCCTGGAGGAGCTGGCCGGCGGGCGGGTGATGGTGGTCACCGACGATTTTCTGGCCAAGTCCGGCCTGCTGGACAAAGTGAAAGCCCGGCTGCCCGGCTGCACCGTGGAGACCTTTACCGGAGTGGTGCCTGACCCGCCTCTGGAGGTGGTGGCCAGGGGAGCCAGGGCATTGGCCGACTTCAAGCCCCAGGCGGTGGTGGCCTTTGGGGGCGGTTCCGCCCTGGATTGCGCCAAGGCCATGGTGGAGTACGGCAAAAAGCTGGGGGCTGCCGGGGAGATTTCCTTCTGGGCGGTGCCCACCACCGCCGGGACCGGCTCGGAGGTCACCTCCTTCGCCGTCCTTACCGACAGCCGGAAGGGAGTGAAGTACCCCCTGGTGGACGACGCTCTGCTGCCCCACCGGGCGGTGCTGGACCCGGTATTCCTGGCTGGTGTGCCCGCCAAGGTGACGGCGGACACCGGCATGGACGTATTGACCCACGCCGCCGAGGCCTATGTGGCCGCCGGGGCTAATGTGTACACCGACGCCCTGGCGGAGAAGGCCTTTGCCCTGGCCTGGAGCAGCCTGCCCGCTGCCTTTAACGGGAACCAGGAGGACAAGGGGCGTATGCTGTTGGCTTCCAACCTGGCGGGTATGGCCTTCAACGCCGCCGGGCTGGGGCTGAGTCACAGCATGGCTCACGCTCTGGGGGGGCGGTTCCACATTCCCCACGGGCGGCTCAATGCCATGCTGCTGCCCCATGTGATCCGCTTTAACGCCGCACGGCGGGAGACGGCGGAGCGATACGCCGCCCTGGCAAAGGCCTGCGGCCTGACACCCACGGCCAGAGGCTTGGCCTTTGCCATCGAGCGGCTGCGGGGACGGCTGGAGCAGCCGGGCCGCCTGTCGGAGTGCGGGGTGGACGCAAAGACGGTGCGGGACCAGGGAGACGCGATCGCCGCCGCCGCCCTGGCTGACCTGTGCGCCCCCTCCAATCCCCGGCCTGTCACGCCTCAGGACATCAAGGCCATTCTGCGGGAGCTGGCGTAATGGGGGAGCAGTTACTATCCGTTGGAATTGATATTGGAACCAGCACCACCCAACTGATTTTGTCCCGGCTGACCCTGGAGAACCGGGCCACCCCCTTTACGGTACCCCGGGTGTCCATCGCCGGGCGGGAGGTACTTTACCGCTCCGCCATCCATTTTACCCCCCTGCTGTCCGACACCGTCATCGACGCCGCCGGAGTGCGGGCCATTGTGGAGGAGGAGTACCGCAAGTCGGGCTTTGACAAGTCCCAGGTGGACACCGGGGCGGTCATCATCACCGGGGAGACCGCCCGGAAGGAGAACGCCCAGGAGGTACTCTCCGCCCTGTCGGAGTTCGCCGGGGATTTCGTGGTGGCCACCGCCGGGCCCGACCTGGAATCCATCCTGGCCGCCCGGGGAGCGGGTGCGGACGAATACGCAAAGGAACATCACACGACGGTATTACACTTTGATATCGGCGGCGGCACCGCCAACCTGGCGTTGTACCAAAATGGAGAGCTGGTGCGCACCGGCTGCCTGGACGTGGGCGGGCGGCTCATCAAGGTGGACAAAGGTGGACAGGTCACTTATGTGTCGCCGGTCTTTGCACGGGCGGGATGTCCCGCCCCGGCGGTGGGTGATCGGGTGACGCCGGAGAGCTTACAGCCCACCCTTCAAATCATGGCGGAGGCGTTGGAGCAGGCAGCGGGCCTGCGGCCCGGCCGGGACAAGCTGGACGCCTTTCTCACCCAGGGAACCAGCTGGACGGTGGAGGAGGTACCGGTAGTGTCCTTCTCCGGCGGGGTGGCCGATTGCATCTATGACCCGCCGCCTGACTGGCTGGCCTTTGGAGACATGGGCGTGCTGCTGGGGCGGGCCATTGCCGCCTCCCCGGCCTTCCAGAAGGCGGGCCGTTTCCGGGGAGCGGAGACCATCCGGGCCACGGTGGTGGGGGCGGGGAGCCACGCCACCGATTTGTCCGGCTCCACCATCTTCTACCGGGACATCACCTTCCCCCTGAAAAACATCCCCATCCTTAAGCTGGCTGCCGGGGAGGAGGGGGGACCGCCGGAAGAACTGGCAAGGTGTATTCAGGACAAGCTGAGCTGGTACCAGGATCAGGGAGGGCTGGTGCAGCTGGCCCTGGCTCTGCGGGGAGAGAAGAACCCCTCCTACAGCCGCATTCAGGAGCTGGCCCAGGGAGTGGCGGAGGGCCTGGCCCCCCTGGTGGAGGCGGGCTTTGTTCCCATCGTGGCGGTGGAGGCCGACCAGGCCAAGGTGCTGGGTCAGGCCCTGGCCGCCCTGCTGTCCGGCCCTCTGCTCTGCCTGGACGGGGTGGAGATGGACAACGGGGACTATATCGACATCGGCGCCCCGGTGGCCGGGGGCGCCGTATTACCCATCGTTATCAAGACCCTTGTATTTCACAAATCGTAGCCGCAAAGGAGCGATCACATGATACTCAAGACCAAGCTGCTGGGGCACGTCTATGAATTCAAATCGGTGAAGGACGCCCTGGCCAAAGCCAATGAAGAGAAGTCGGGAGACCGGCTGGCGGGCATTGCCGCCGAGAACGCCGAGGAGCGGGTGGCGGCCAAGGTGGTGGTGGCCAACCTGACTCTGGCCGACCTGCGCAACCACCCCGCCGTCCCCTATGAGGAGGACGAGGTCACCCGCATCATTCAGGACGACGTAAACGAAAAGATCTACGACCAGATCAAGAACTGGACGGTGTCCGAACTGCGGGAGTGGCTGCTGGCGGAGAACCACGACGGCGATGCCATCCGATGGGTGAGCCGTGGCCTGACGGCGGAGATGATCGCCGCCGTGGCCAAGCTGATGAGCAACATGGACCTGATCTATGCCGCCAAGAAGATCAAGGTTACCGCCCACTGCAACACCACCATCGGCCTGCCGGGCACCCTGTCCTGCCGGCTCCAGCCCAACCACCCCACCGACGATCCCGACGGTATCCTGGCCTCCCTGCTGGAGGGCCTGACCTACGGGGCGGGGGACGCGGTGCTGGGCCTCAACCCGGTGGACGATTCGGTGGAAAGTGTGCGCCGGGTGCTGGATCGGTTCCATGAGGTGCGCAACCGCTGGAACATTCCCACCCAGATCTGCGTGCTGGCCCACGTCACCACCCAGATGGAGGCGGTGCGCAAGGGGGCTCCCTGCGACCTGATCTTCCAGTCTATCGCCGGGTCCCAGAAGGGCAACGAGGCCTTCGGCCTGGACGGCAAGCTCATTGAGGAGGCCCGGCAGCTGGCCCTGAAGGAGGGTACCGCCGTGGGGCCCAACGTAATGTACTTCGAGACCGGCCAGGGCTCCGAGCTGTCCTCCGAGGCCCACTTCGGTGCCGACCAGGTGGTAATGGAGGCTCGGTGCTACGGCTTTGCCAAGCGGTTCCAGCCCTACCTGGTAAACACGGTGGTGGGCTTCATCGGGCCGGAATATCTGTATAATTCCAAGCAGGTAATACGGGCTGGATTGGAGGACCACTTCATGGGCAAGCTGACCGGCATCCCTATGGGGTGCGACGCCTGCTACACCAACCACATGAAGGCCGACCAGAACGACATCGAGGATCTGGCGGTGCTGCTCACCGCCGCCGGGTGCAACTACTTTATGGGCATCCCCCACGGGGACGACGTGATGCTCAACTACCAGACCACCGGCTTCCACGAGACCGCCGCCCTGCGGGAGATGTTCGGCCTCACTGCCATCCCCCCCTTCCAGCGGTGGCTGGAGGACATGGGCTTTGTGGAGAACGGCAAACTGACCCCGCTGGCGGGTGACGCGTCGGTGCTGCTGGGGTAAGGAGGTTTTGAATTTGGATGAAAAAGAACTGCGCTCCATGGTGGAGCGGATGGTGCTGGAGCTGGCAGGGAAGCCCGCTGCCGTGACCGCGACCCGGCCCGCCCCCCGGCAGGAGGACGTGAGCCAGGGCTGCCTGGAGGATATCACCCAGATTGACCTGCGGCGGCAGTACCTGGTGGACAACCCCCGCAGCGGCCAGGCCTTTCAGGACCTGAAGTTAAAGACCCCGGCCCGGCTGGGTTTGGGACGGGCGGGAGCCCGATACAGGACCATCTCCATGCTGCGGATGCGGGCCGACCACGCCGCCGCCCAGGACTCGGTGTTCTCCCATGTGCCCGACGAGTTCGCGGTGAACAACGGTTTTGTGCCCGTCCAAACCCTGTGCCAGACCAAGGACGAGTATCTGACCCGGCCGGACCGGGGCCGCCGGTTCGACGAGGAGAACCAGGCCATCATCAAAAAGACCTTTGGGCAGGACCCGAAAATTGCCCTGGTGGTGGGGGACGGCCTCAGCTCCGCCGCCATCGAGGCCAACGCCGTGGACTGTCTCCAGGCGGTGCGGGCGGGCCTGAAGGCCTACGGCCTGGAGGGCGGCCCGGTGCTCTATGTAAAGTACTGCCGGGTGGGCGCCTCCGACCACATTGGCGATCTGACGGGCGCGGAGGTGGTGTGTATGCTGGTGGGGGAGCGGCCCGGCCTGGTGACCGCCGAGTCCATGTCCGCCTACCTGACCTACAAGCCCCACATCGGCATCCCCGAGTCCAAGCGGACGGTGATCTCCAACATCCACAAGGGGGGCACCACCGCCGTGGAGGCGGGCGCGCACATTGCGGAACTCATCAAGACCATGCTGGAAAGGAAGGCGAGTGGAATTGACCTGCGTTGAGGATAGCAGCGGCAACGGGGCCCCGCACGGCGGGGCGCGCGTCAGCACGTACAAGCGTTTTGCCGCCAGGCAAAACCTTGATGCCGGGCGAATTCACTTCGCCCGAGCAGATGAAAATACACTTGGGGTCCCCGCGGGGCCTGCCCCGTGGGGAAAGTTTGAGGGGGTGACGGTATGACAGGCGATCTGATCCCGGCCAAGGTGCTGGCCACCCGCACTATTGCCAACGTCAGCGAGACCTTAGCCAAAAAGCTGGGCCTGCCCCGGCAGTACCGCTCCATCGGCCTCATCACCGCCGACAGCGACGACATGACCTACTGCGCCCTGGACGAGGCCACCAAGGCGGCGGCGGTGGAGGTGGTGTACGGCAAGTCCCTGTATGCCGGTGCGGCCAATGCCTCCACCGCTCTGGCCGGTGAGGTCATCGGCATTCTGGCCGGGCCCAACCCGGCGGAGGTGGAGTCCGGCCTGCGGGCCTGCGTGGACTTCATGAACAGCGGGGCGGGGTTCCGCTCCGCCAATCAGGACGACTCGGTTATCTACTTTGCCCACACCGTCTCCCGCACCGGCACCTACCTGTCCAAGGTGGCGGGGGTACGGGAGGGGGAGGCCCTGGCCTACCTCATTGCCCCGCCTCTGGAGGCCATGGTGGGTCTGGATGAGGCCATGAAGGCCTCCGACGTGGAGCTGGTGACCCTCTTTGAGCCACCCAGCGAGACCAACTTCGGCGGCGGCCTTCTCACCGGTACCCAGAGTGCCTGCGACGCGGCGGCGGCCGCCTTTGCCGAGGCGGTAAAGGCGGTGGCCGCCCATCCCAAGGAGGTGTGATCCTATGGAATTTGATAAAGATTTGAGATCGGTTCAGGAGGTCCGGGACCTGCTGGCCCAGGCGAAAAAGGCCCAGAGGGCCCTGGCCGTCATGACCCAGCAGCAGCTGGACGCCATCACGGCGGCCATCTCCCGGGCCGGGGCTCAGCACGCCCGGCGGCTGGCCGACATGGCGGTGGAGGAGACCGGCTTTGGCCGGAAAGAGGACAAGGAGATCAAAAACCGCTTTGCGGCGGAGACCTTGTACCAGGCCATCCGGGACCAGAAGACCCACGGCATCCTGGCCGAGGACAGGGAGCATCGGACGGTGGATATCGGCGTGCCGGTGGGTGTGGTGGCCGGGCTGGTGCCCTCCACCAATCCCACCTCCACCGTCATCTACAAGGCCATGATCTGCATGAAGGCGGGCAACCCTATCGTGTTCTCCCCCCATCCCGGGGCGGTCAACTGTATTTCCGAGACGGTAAATGTGATCCGCCGGGCGGCGGAGGAGGCGGGGGCTCCGGCGGGGGCCATCTCCTGCATCACCACCCCCACCATCGAGGCCACCAATGCCCTCATGCGCCACAACACCACCCGGCTCATCCTGGCCACCGGCGGCGCGGCCATGGTGAAGGCGGC
This sequence comes from Flavonifractor sp. An9, assembly GCF_002161245.1. Lineage (NCBI taxonomy): Bacteria > Bacillati > Bacillota > Clostridia > Eubacteriales > Oscillospiraceae > Flavonifractor > Flavonifractor sp. An9. The sequence goes on along the minus strand of NZ_NFHC01000027.1, from coordinate 4,950 downwards.
CTACTCCTCCGGCACCCCCGCCATCGGCGTGGGCGCGGGCAACGGCCCGGCCTATATCCACCACACCGCCAACGTGGAGCAGGCGGTAAAGCGCATCCTGGACTCCAAGACCTTTGACAACGGCACCATCTGCGCCAGCGAGCAGAGCGTCATCATGACCCGGCGGATGGAACCGGCGGTGAAGGCCGCCCTCCGTGCCCAGGGAGCCTACCTGCTGGACGAGGAGGAGACCCGCCAGCTCTCCCGCTTTATTCTCCGGCCCAACGGCACCATGAACCCGGCCATCGTGGGCAAGAGCGTGTCCACCGTGGCCCAGCTGGCGGGCCTGAACCGGGTGCCTCCCTCCGCCCGGGTGCTGGTGGCCAAAGAGACCGGGGTGGGCAAGGGCCACCCCTATTCCAGCGAAAAGCTGGGCCTCATCCTGGGCTGCTTTGTGGAGGAGGACGAGGAGGCGGTGCTGAATCGCTGCATCGAGATCCTGGAGTGGGAGGGCGCGGGCCACACCTTCTCCATCCACACCGAGGACGAGAGCGTGGCCAAGCGGTTTGCCGCCGCCGTCCCCGCCAGCCGGGTGCTGGTGAACACCCCCTCCGCTCTGGGGGGCATCGGGGCCACCACCTGCCTGTTCCCCGCCCTCACCCTGGGCTGCGGCGCGGTGGGCGGGTCGTCCAGCTCCAACAACATCGGGCCGCTGGACCTCATCAACATCAAGCGGGTGGCCTGGGGCGTGAAGGAGCTGGAGGAGCTGCGGGGCGGCAGCCCGCTCTCCTCCGCAACCTGCACCGTGGACGAGGCTTTGCTCAACCGGCTGGTGGAGCAGATCATGGGGAGGCTGAGATAAGATGAGCGAGGTCAACGCCGACGGCGTGCTGCTGAACCCCCATGAGGCCATTTTGCAGGAGGCCCAGAATCTGACCAACTCCCTGATGGCCGAGCGCCCCCAGGGCCTGGAGGAGGACATGGAGCATGATGTCCAGGCCGGCAACGGGGAGGAGGCCGGCGAGGCGGGGGGAGCGCCCCATATGCCGGTGGCCGATACGCCCAGGCAGGCTCCCAGAAAGAAGGCCCAGCCGGGCCGGGGCAGAAAAAGCAAACCGACTTCCGCCCAACCGGCGGAGCCTATGAAACAGACAACTGACAGGAGGAAACAGAACATGGCAAATACGAACGCGCTGGGTATGGTGGAGACCAAGGGACTGGTGGGGGCCATTGAGGCCGCCGACGCCATGGTGAAGGCCGCCAACGTGCAGCTGGTGGGCAAGGAGCAGGTGGGCGGCGGCCTGGTGACCGTCATGGTCCGTGGGGACGTGGGGGCCGTCAACGCCGCCACCGACGCAGGCGCCGCCGCCGCCGAGAAGGTGGGCGAGCTGATCTCCGTCCACGTCATTCCCCGCCCCCACGCCGAGGTGGACCACATCCTGCCTCACGGCGGCGAGGGGATGGGGGAATAAATGGAGCTGCTCACCCGTGAGGATGTGCGCCGGATGTCGGACAACGGCACCCGGGGGCCGGTGGTGGTCAACAAGGACCAGAAGCTGACCCCCGGGGCCCGGGACTGGCTGGCCGCCCACAAGATCCAGGCGGTGTTTCCTCAGGGGCGGGAGGATGCCGGCGCACCCGCCCCTGGTAAATACCGTACCCTCTTCGGCGCCACTTTGAACGAAAAGCCGGAGCATATGACCCACCTCAAGGGCAACATCCTGGTGCGGAAAGACCACCCCCGCATCGCCTTCCGGGGCATGATCGACGCCCTGGAGGGGGAACTCATGCTGGCCCAGCAGGCATCCCATGAGTACCCGGCTCTGGTGAAGGAGCTGGAGGAGGCCCTGGCCCTGGTGCGGCGGCTCATCCGGTGCGATGTGCTGGACGAGCCGGTGGGGGAGCTGCGCCTGTGCGGCTACGACGCCGGGCAGCTGCGGGAATACTCCCACTACCCGGACAAATACCTGGGCCAGCCCCACTTCCTGCCCGCCTGCACCGACGGGCCTGCCCTGCTGGCGGTGAACAAGGTGCGCACTCTGGTGCGGCAGACCGAGCTGTCGGCCTATGCCGCCTTCAAGGACGTGGAGGGCAACGTGACCCGGGGGGACATCATTCTGGCCCTAAACCGGCTGTCCTCCCTCATGTGGATCATGATGATCAAGCTAAAGGCGGGACAATATGAACACGCTTAATACCATCAATATCGAGGTCCTGGCGGAAGAGATCGTCCGCCGTCTGACGGTGGAGGTGGAGGCCAGCGGCCGCCACGTCCACCTGTCCCGGGCCGATCTGGACACCCTCTTCGGCCCCGGCGTTCAGCTGACCCGGGTGAAGGACCTGTCCCAGCCGGGGCAGTTCGTGTGCGCCCAGCGGGTCACCCTGGAGGGGCCAAAAGGGTCCATTCCCAACGTGGTGGTGCTGGGCCCCGAGCGGAAGGAGAGCCAGGTGGAGATCTCCCTCACCGACGGCGTGGTGCTGGGCATTACGCCCCCGGTGCGGCTGTCGGGGGACATTGCTGGCACCCCCGGCATCACCCTGCGCAATGGGGACCGGGTGCTGCGGCTGGACCGGGGACTCATTGCCGCCAAGCGGCACATCCACATGACCCCGGAGGACGCCGCCCGCTTTGGAGTGGAGAATGGCCGGGAGGTGCGGCTCAAGTGCCTCACCCAGCGGCCTCTGACCCTGGAGGGGGTGGAGGTGCGGGTGTCTCCCCAGTTCGCCACCTTCGCCCACATTGACTACGACGAGGCCAACGCCTGCGGGTTCAAAAAAGGGGACCGGGCCCTGATTTTGCCGTGAGGCTGGAGTGGCGGGGGCGTACCCTGGTCATTACCTGGCTGCCGGTGGGGGCCATGGGGCGGCTGGCCGCTATGGCCCCGGCCAGTCCGGGGGAGACCGAGGTGCTGGCTGCCTTGCTGGCGGGGGCGCGGGTGTGTCTGGAGCGGAAGGCCCTGGAGTACCGGCTCTACCGCCGCACCGCCCCGCCGTCAATCTATCGCCGCTGCCTGGCCCTGGAGCGGCAGCTGAGGGAGATGGGGATCTGTGTTGCTGGGACAGGTGGCCGGTAAGGTATGGGCCACAAAAAAAGCCTCCAACCTCACCGGCCAGACCTTTCTGACGGTGGAGGTGGGGGACAGACTGATGGTGTGTGCCGACTGCGTGGGGGCGGGTGAGGGCGAGCGGGTCCTCATCGCCACCGGCGGGGCGGCACGCATCGCCGCCGGGGCAAATGTGCCGGTGGACGCCGCCATCATCGGGATCATTGATCCATAAGGGGGCGGCCCACCCGCCGCCCCGTTTCACAAAAGGGAGGGACAGTTTATGTCCATCAACGAGATCATCGTCTATCTGATGGTGCTCTTTATGGCCCTGGGGGCCATCGACCGCATCCTGGGCAACCGGTTCGGCCTGGGGGAGAAGTTTGAGGAGGGCATCATGGCCATGGGCTCTCTGGCCCTGGCCATGATCGGTATCATCTGTCTGGCCCCTGTGCTGGCCAACCTGCTGCGGCCGGTGGTGGTGCCTTTCTATCAGGCCCTGGGGGCCGACCCGGCCATGTTTGCCGGTACCATCCTGGCCAACGATATGGGGGGCGCCCCCCTGGCTCAGGAGCTGGCCCTGACGGAGGAGGCGGGCCAGTTCGGCGGCCTCATCGTAGGGGCAATGCTGGGCCCCACCATCGTCTTTACTATTCCGGTGGGTCTGGGCATTATCAAAGCGGAAGACCGGCCCGCTCTGGCCACCGGCGTGCTGGCCGGTGTCATCACCATTCCCATCGGCAGCTTTGTGGGCGGCCTGGTGGCGGGATTCCCGGTGATGATGGTGCTGCGCAACCTGCTGCCCATCGTGATCTTCGCGGTGCTCATCGCCCTGGGGCTGGCCTTTGTGCCTAACGGCATGGTGAAGGGCTTCCAGGTCTTTGGCCGCATTATCGTTATCATTATCACCATCGGGCTGGCCGCCGCTATCATCGAGGCTCTGACGCCCCTGACGATTATCCCCGGCCTCAACTCCATTGAGGAGGGCATCGGCATTGTGGGTGACATCGCCATTGTGCTGGCGGGGGCCTTCCCCCTGGTGTATGTCATCACCAAGGTGTTTAAAAAGCCCCTGATGAAGCTGGGCAGCCTGCTGGGCATGAACGACGTGGCGGCAGCGGGGATGGTGGCCACCCTGGCCAACAATATTCCCATGTTTCAGATGATGGGCGACATGGACCGCCGGGGCAAGATTATCAACGTGGCTTTTGCCGTGTCGGCGGCCTTTGTGTTCGGTGACCATCTGGGCTTTACCGCCGGCTTTGATTCCACCATGATCTTTCCCATGATCGTGGGCAAGCTGGTGGGCGGTGTCACCGCCGTGGCGGTGGCCATGTTCCTTACCCGGAAGGAGGTGCAGCATGGAGCGTAATCAGCTGGAGACCATCATCCGCCAGGTGCTGCTGGAGCATCTGGGCGGCGGGGTGCAGGCGGTGAAGGTGCCTGCCCTCACCGTCACCGAGGCCCACCGGATGAACACCGGCAACCCCGGTGACAAGGTGTATACCAGGGACCTGTTCACCCTGGAGCAATCCCCCAGGCTGGGGGTGGGCATCATGGAGATGACCGACACCACCTTTCCCTGGACACTGAACTACGACGAGATGGACTATGTGGTGGAGGGGCGGCTGGACATCCTTTGCAATGGGCAAAAGGTGTCCGCCGGGCCGGGGGAGCTGATCCACATTCCCAAGGGAAGCGAGATCCAGTTCTCCGTCACCGGCCATGCCCGGTTCCTCTACTTCGTCTACCCCGCCGACTGGCAAAATCAGCAGTAAAAAAGGTCCAGCCCATACAATGGGCTGGACCTCAGTCTGTCGAAAAAGTCCAGCATAAGCTGGGCTTTTTCGTTCATAAGAGGTAAAATAAGTAGCAGGTGGTGAGAAAGATGCTGGAACGCGGGAAAATGGATCGTAACGTAATCGAG
>NZ_NFHC01000026.1:0-49990 GCF_002161245.1 Flavonifractor sp. An9 | reverse complement strand
GGGTAGGGGTGGGTGTGGGCGTGGGGGTAGGCGTCGGTGTCACCGTAGGCTTGGGCGTCACCGTGGGCGCCGGAGTGGGGGTCTCGGTGCCCGAGCCTCCGCTGCCGTAGTAGATGGTGGACCCCGCGGGCACCAGCTGTCCCTTCCATTGGGCGATGCCTTCCCACTCCTCACGGCTGCCCTCATAGTAGACCGTCAGAGGGTTGCAGCCGTTAAAATAGTTGTAGCTGGCGCTCATATACTCCGGCCAGTACACGGTTTTCAGCTTGGGGCATTCCCCAAAGACATACTCCCCCATCACCGAGATGGCGGGCAGATCAACGGTGGTCAGGTTGGCGCAGCCGTAAAACACCTGGGCGTTGACCGTATGGATGGTGTCTGGCAGCACCACCTCCGTCAGTCCGTCGCAGTAGGCAAAGGCCTCGCTATAGAGGAAGTCCACCGAGCCGGGGAACTCCACCGAGGTCAGGCCGCTGCTGCGGAAGGCCCCATTGCCGATCAACTCCAGGGATTTGGGAAATTCGATGGAGGTCAGGGCTGTACAGTCGGCAAAGGCGTTGTCGCCGATGTTCTGGAGAGAGCCGGGCAGTTCCACATCCGTCAGTCTGGTACAGCCGGCAAAGGCATTGTTGCACAGGGTGGTGATGCCATAGCCCACCTCCACCCGGCGGATGTCCGACTTATACTTGTCCCACGGTGTGGTGGTACCGTACAGCATGGGCCCGGTACCGGTGAGCTTCAGCGTATCCCCGCTGAAACTCCACTGAATCGAAGAACTGTAGGAGCCGCCGTCCTCCGCCGAGGCAGAGGCAGCGGGCAGCAAGCCCAGCAACAGCGCCAGGGCTGCCAAAATGCTCACAAACCGTCGTTTCCTGCTAGCCATGTGTGTTCCTCCTTCTCCTGCATCCGCACCAAATCGACAGTGCGGCTCTATGTGATACCAGTATAGCACAACTCGCCCTGTAACGGGAAATTTTGCATCATTTTTCCTGTTCATTTTTTCCGGCCCTTGTTCCTGTTTTGGGACAGGAAGTTTAACCGCCTGCCGTTTACACCGCCCCACTTTTATGGTAAAATAACTTGTTTCGACGGATGGGAGGCATTTTTTGTGGATCAACATCCTTTTTTTGCCTATTTGTCCCGGATGCGGTATATCAACCGCTGGGGGCTCATGCGCAATACCTTCCAGGAGAATATTCAGGAGCACTCCCACATGGTGGCGGTGCTCGCCCACGCCCTGGCGGTGATCCGGCGGGATGTGTTCGGGAGAGAGGCCGATCCCGGGCTGGCCGCCATGGCCGCCCTGTACCACGACGCCCCTGAGATCCTCACCGGCGATCTGCCCACCCCCATCAAGTACTACGACCCGGAGATCCGGGATGCCTACAAAAAGGTGGAGGAGTTTTCCGCCGGCAAGCTGCTGGCCATGCTGCCGGAGCAGCTGCGCCCCGCCTTCTCCCCCCTGCTGCGGGAGGACTATGACCCGGATACCAAGGCTCTGGTGAAGGCCGCGGACAAGCTGTCCGCCCACATCAAGTGCCTGGAGGAGCTGAAGGCGGGCAACAGCGAGTTCCAGCAGGCTGCTCGTCAGACGCTGGATGCGCTGAAAGGCTATAACCTGCCCGAGGTGGACTACTTTCTGGAGCATTTCCTCCCCGCCTTCGGCATGACTTTGGATGAGATGGGCCGGGAATGACCGGCGCCGTTTTCATAGAGACAGAAGAAATAAAGGAGTTATCAAGTATGAGAGCCATTGTCACCGTTCTGGGCAAGGACCGTGTGGGCATCATGTCCGCCGTTTGCGCCCTGCTGGCCCAGCACAACGTCAATATTCTGGATATCAGCCAGACCATCCTCCAGGACTACTTCACCATGGTCATGCTGGTGGACGCCGGCAACTGCGATATGCCCTTTGCCGATCTGGCCGCCCTGATGGAGCAGGAGGGCAAGGACCGTGACCTGTCCATCCGTGCCCAGCGGGAGGACATCTTCAACGCCATGCACAGAATTTGAGGGTAAAGCGTTATGATCAATACCAACGAAATTTTTGACACCATCCACATGATCGACCAGCAGCATCTGGATGTGCGTACCATCACCATGGGCATCTCCCTGCTGGACTGCGCCGACTCCGATCCCAACGCGGCCTGCCGCAAAATCTACGACAAGATCACCCGCCAGGCCGAGCATCTGGTGGCCACCGGCGAGGCCATTGAGCGGGAGTTCGGTATTCCCATTGTCAACAAGCGCATTTCGGTGACTCCTATGGCCCTGGTGGCCGGCGCCTCCGAGACCAACAGCTACGTGCCCTTTGCCGTGGCCCTGGACAGCGCCGCCAAGGCGGTGGGCGTCAACTTCATCGGCGGCTTCTCCGCCCTGGTGCAGAAGGGTGCCACCAAGGCCGACCGGAAGCTCATCGCCGCCATCCCTGAGGCTCTGGCCCGCACCGATCTGGTGTGCGCCAGCGTCAACGTAGGCTCCACCAAGGCGGGCATCAACATGAACGCCGTGGGCGTCATGGGCCGCACCATCAAGGAGTGCGCCGAGCTCACCGCCGACAAGGGGGGCTTCGGCTGCGCCAAGCTGGTGGTGTTCTGCAACGCCGTGGAGGACAACCCCTTCATGGCCGGCGCCTTCCACGGTGTGGGCGAGCCCGACTGCATCATCAACGTGGGCGTGTCCGGCCCCGGCGTGGTGCACCACGCACTGAAGGACGTGAAGGGTCAGCCCTTTGACGTGGTGGCCGAGACCATCAAAAAGACCGCCTTCCGGGTGACCCGTATGGGTCAGCTGGTGGCCCAGGAGGCCAGCCGCCGTCTGGGGGTGCCCTTCGGCATTGTGGACCTGTCCCTGGCCCCCACCCCCGCCATCGGCGACTCGGTAGCCCGCATCCTGGAGGAGATGGGTCTGGAGACCTGCGGCACCCACGGCACCACCGCCGCCCTGGCCCTTCTGAACGACGCGGTGAAGAAAGGCGGCGTCATGGCCTCCTCCCATGTGGGCGGCCTGTCCGGCGCCTTCATCCCCGTCAGTGAGGACGAGGGTATGATCGCCGCCGCCCGTGCCGGCACCCTCCACCTGGACAAGCTGGAGGCCATGACCTGCGTGTGCTCCGTGGGTCTGGACATGATCGCGGTCCCCGGCGACACCTCCGCCGCCACCATCTCCGCCATCATCGCCGACGAGGCCGCCATCGGCATGGTCAACTCCAAGACCACCGCCGTCCGCATTATCCCCGCCCCCGGCAAGGTGGTGGGCGACACCGTGGAGTTCGGCGGCCTGCTGGGCTCCGCCCCCGTTATGCCCGTCCACTCCGAGAGCGCTGAGGCCTTTGTGGCCCGGGGCGGCCGTATCCCCGCTCCCATGCAGAGCCTCAAAAACTAAGGTACCGGGCCGATGTGGGCGTCGGCCCCTACGCAAATGATTCCTGTTTTGCTCGCAAAAGGCCGCCCACGGGCGGCCTTTTTCAAAAGGAGGTTATCATCATGTCCACTTGTCGTTCTGCCTGTCCCTATGATTGCCCTGAGGGCTGCTCTCTGCTGGTAGAGACCGAGGGCAATACCGTCACCTCCATCACCGGTGATCCGGCCAACCCCTTCACCGACGGCTGGGTGTGCGCCAAGATGCGCAATCTGCCGGAGGCCATCAACAGCCCTGAGCGTATCCTCACTCCCCTCCGCCGCACCGGCGCCAAGGGGACCGGGGAGTTTGAGCCCATCTCCTGGGACCAGGCCATCGGAGAGATCACATCCCGCTGGAAGGACCTGATCGCCCAGTACGGAGCGGAGACCATTCTGCCCTACTCCTACGCCGGCACCATGGGCGTGGTCCACCGCAACTGCGGAGAGGGCTTCTTCCACGCCCTGGGCGCCAGCCGCCTCAAGCGCACCCTGTGCAGCACCGCCAAGTCCACCGGCTGGCAGAAGGTCATGGGGGGCTCCTGCGACCTGGCCCCCTGGGATGTGGAGCACAGTGATCTGATCCTGCTGTGGTCCACCAATATCCCCGCTACCCGGGCCCACCTGGCCCCCATCCTGCGGAAGGCCAAGGCCAACGGGGCCAAAATCATCCTTATTGATGTATACGAAAACGCTTCCGCCGAGCTGGCCGACCAGACCATCCTGATCCAGCCGGGCAGCGACGGCGCCCTGGCCCTGTCCATGCTCCAGGTGCTGGACCAGGAGGGACTCACCGACGAGGCATGGCTGGCTGAGCACGCCGCTGGTTGGGAGGAGTTTCGGGCTACTCTGGATGTGTGGGACCCGGAGGAGACCCAGTGTCTCATCGGTCAGGCCCCCGATGTGATCCGGGACCTGGCCCGGGCCTACGGCAGAGCCAAGGCCCCCTGCATCGTGCTGGGCAGCGGCTTCTCCCGCTCGGGCAACGGCGGCGAGGCCACCCGGGCCATTACCGCCCTGCCCGCTGCTGTGGGCGCCTGGGCCAAGAAGGGCGGCGGCACCTATGGCGTGTGCTCCTCCCCCGATCTGGTGGACAAGTCCACCGTCAAGCGTCCCGACCTGGCCGGGCCGAACACCCAGATGATCAACATCAACCAGCTGGGCCGGGCCCTGGAGGGCAAGGGACTCTCCACCCCCATCCACAGCCTGTACGTCTACCACGCCAACCCGGCCACAGTGACCTCCGACCAGAACGCCGTCCGCCGGGGCCTGGCCCGGGAGGACCTGTTTACCGTGGTCCATGAGCGGTACATGACCGACACCGCCAAATACGCCGACATCATCCTGCCCGCCCCCTACATGGTGGAACAGACCGACCTGTACACCCCCTACGGGTACCGGCAGATCCAGTACGCCCCGGCGGTGGTTCCCGCCCCCGGTGAGGTCAAGAGCAACTTTGAGGTATTTACCCTGCTCTCCGCCGCCATGGGTCTGGACGATCCCTTCCAGGGCCGCACCGCGGAGGAGCTGTGCCGCCAGATGGTGGAGGACAGCTGGGCCCTCTCCCGGGAGGAGAAGGACAAGGTACTTGCCGGGGAGCCGGTGGTGCTGGAATCCCCCTTCCCCCTGCCCATTCAGACCGAGGATGGCAAGGTCCATCTGGACGATCCTATCATCGGCTGGTTCCCGCCCCACGGCGGCTCCGACCCCTTCCACCTGATCTGCGCCCCGGCGGTCCACACCCTCAACTCCTCCTTCAATGAGTCCTCCACCCTGCGGGACCTGCGGGGGGAAATGACGGTGCGTATGAACAGCGAGGACGCCGCCCGTCTGGGCCTGGTCCAGGGGGAGCAGGTGGTGTGCTATAACAAGCTGGGCGAGATGACCTGCACCCTGGCTCTGGACCGGGCGGTGGCTCCCATGACGGTGGTGGCCGAGGGCGTCTATCCCGGCGAGAACACCGTCAACTGCCTGACCCACGACCGCCTGTCCGACTGGGGCGAGGCCACCACCATGAACGACAACACCATCTGGGTCCGTAAGGCCTAAAGGTTTTTCCGGGAATTGGCTTTTTCCTCTGGTCAAAGCCGGTCCCCGGGTGTATGATAGAGGTATCAGCCGATTCTGGCTTTGTGAAACATAAAAGGAGTGACGTCACCATGATTCAAATCGACACCTCCAACGCCCGTTCTTTCCTGCCCGACACTTGGCTCACCAGCCGTCTGGAGGCGCTGGAGAGCGCCCGTCAGAAGCTGGAGACCGGCAGCGGTGCCGGCGGCGGCTTTACCGGCTGGGTCCACCTGCCCCGGGACTATGATAAAGAAGAGTTTGCCCGCATCCAGGCGGCGGCGGAGCGCATCCGCGCTACCTCCCAGGCCCTGGTGGTCATCGGCATCGGCGGCTCCTATCTGGGCGCCCGGGCCGTGGTGGAGCTGGTCAACTCTCCCAACTTCAACCTGACCCACAAGGACGGCCCCGCCATCTACTTCGCCGGCAACGGCCTGTCCACCGACGCCATGCTGGAGGTGATGGACCTCATCAAGGATAAGGACTGGTCCATCAACGTGATCTCCAAGTCTGGCACCACCACCGAGCCCGCCGTGGCCTTCCGTATCTTCAAGAATCTGCTGGAGGAGAAGTACGGCAAGGAGGAGGCCCGCAAGCGCATCTACGCCACCACCGACGCCCACAAGGGCGCCCTGAAGGGTCTGGCCGACGCCGAGGGCTATGAGGAGTTCGTGGTGCCCGACGCCATCGGCGGCCGCTACAGCGTGCTCACCGCCGTGGGCCTGCTGCCCATCGCCTGCGCCGGTGTGGACATTGCTGCCCTGATGGAGGGCGCCCGGGAGGAGATGGAGACCCTGGCTGTGCCCGGCGAGGCCAACCCCGCCTGGCAGCACGCTGCCGCCCGCCACGCCCTGTACACCGCCGGCAAGAAGGTGGATATCCTGGTGGGCTATGAGCCCTCCTACCGCTTCTTCGGCGAGTGGTGGAAGCAGCTCTACGGCGAGAGCGAGGGCAAGGACGGCAAGGGCCTGTTCCCCGCCAGCGTGGAGTTCACCGCCGACCTGCACTCCATGGGTCAGTACATCCAGCAGGGCGAGCGCCTCATGCTGGAGACCGTGGTGCGCTTTGAGCACAGCAACGGCCCCGCCATCACCATCCCCCACGACCCCGATAACGTGGACGGGCTCAACTTCCTGGCGGGCAAGGACCTGTCCTTCGTGGCTGAGCAAGCCATGCGGGGCACCCTGCTGGCCCATGTGGACGGCGGCGTGCCCAATCTGATGGTCACCGCTCCCGGCCGCTGCGCCAAGAGCGTGGGCGCGCTGATCTACTACTTTGAGTACGTCTGCGGCCTGTCCGGCTACCTGCTGGAGATCAACCCCTTCGACCAGCCCGGCGTGGAGGCCTACAAGAATAATATGTACGCCCTGCTGGGTAAACCCGGCTACGAAGATAAAAAAGCTGAGTTGGAAGCCAGACTGTAAGGCCTCCACAACAAGCGTTTTGCCGCAGGCAAAACCTTGATGCCGGGCGGATTTATTCCGCCCGAGCAGATCAAATCTTTGGGGTCCCCACGGAACTGTAGTTCCGTGGGGCGGCCTATAAGAACAATATGTACGCCCTGCTGGGTAAGCCTGGTTACGAAGATAAAAAGGCGGAGCTGGAGGCCCGGCTGGGCTAACAGTAAACCTGACGGTCACCCAGGGGTGGCCTGTGGGAATTTTTTGTGAACTTCAGCAAATCAGTTGCAATCCCACGGTAAAAATGGTAACATAAATGCACCAGGCCGGGGTGGTCCCGGCGGACTAAGAAGGAGTGATAATTATGGTGAGAGTGATCATGGGGGTCAAGGGCACCGGTAAGACCAAGCAGATGATCGAGCTCATTAACTCCGCTGTTCACAGCGAGAATGGCAACGTCGTTTGCATTGAGCGCGGCCCCAAGCTGACCTATGACATTCACTATAAGATTCGCCTGGTTGAGGCCAGCCACTTTGATGTCTGCAACTTCGACTTTATGAAGGGCTTCATCAGCGGCCTCTATGCCGGCAACTACGATATTACCCACGTGTTCATCGACAGCCTGACCAAAATTGTGACCGCCGACGTCACCGACCACGCGGTTGAGGAGTTCCTGGATTGGCTGAACAGCTTCTCCGAGAAGAACAACATCAAGTTCACCGTCACCATCAGCGCTGACGAGTCTCTGGCCACCGAAGGCATCAAGAAGTACTTCTAATGAACGAAAAACCGCCCTGCCGAAGCAGGGCGGTTTTTTTACGGTCTTTTTACATCTGTTCGTGGAAGGTGCGCTTGATAACCTCCAGCTGCTGCTCCCGGCTCAGGCGGGAGAAGTTCACCGCGTAGCCCGACACCCGGATGGTGAGGGTGGGGTACTGTTCGGGATGCTCCATGGCGTCCACTAGCAGCTGCCGGTTCATGACGTTGACGTTCAGGTGGTGGGCTCCCTGGAGGAAATAGCCGTCCAGAATATGCACCAGGTTGTCCACCCGCTCCCCCTGGCTCTTGCCCAGGGCGGAGGGCACGATGGAGAAGGTGTTGGACACGCCGTCCTGGCACACCGCCCGGTAGGGGATCTTGGCCACCGAGTTGAGGGAGGCCAGAGCGCCGCTCTTGTCCCGGCCGTGCATAGGGTTGGCGCCGGGGGCAAAGGGCTCCCCCGCCTTCCGGCCGTCGGGGGTGGCACCCGTCTTTTTGCCGTACATCACGTTGGATGTGATGGTGAGGGCGGACAGGGTGTGGATGGCATTCCGGTACAGGGGGTGCTTTTTCAGCTCGGCGGAGAAGTAGGACACCAGCTCCACGGCGATGTCGTCCACCCGGTCGTCGTCGTTGCCGTACTTGGGGAAGTCTCCCTCCACTGCGAAGTCCACGGCGATGCCCTTCTCATTGCGGATGGGGCGCACCTTGGCGAACTTGATGGCCGACAGGGAGTCGGCTGCAATGGACAGGCCCGCCACGCCGAAGGCGGCCAGCCGCTCCACCAGGGTATCGTGGAGGGCCATCTGGCTGCTCTCGTAGGCGTATTTGTCGTGCATATAGTGGATGATGTTGATGGTGTCCACATAGAGCTCCGCCACGTAGGACAGCACCTTTTTGTAGTTGCCCAGCACCTTGGGGTAGTCCAACACCTCGTCGGTGTCCAGCTGAATGTCGGGCACCACTTTGATGCCCTTCTTCTCGTCCACGCCGCCGTTGATGGCATACAGCAGGCTCTTGGACAGGTTGGCCCGGGCCCCGAAGAACTGCATCTGCTTACCCACCGCCATAGCGGAGACGCAGCAGGCAATACAGTAGTCATCGCCGTACATGGGCCGCATGAGCTCGTCGCTCTCATACTGGATGGAGTCGGTGTCGATGCTCATTTTAGCGCAGTAGTCCTTGAAGCCCTGGGGCAGATGGGGGCTCCACAGCACCGTCAGGTTGGGCTCGGGGGCGGTGCCCAGGTTGGTGAGGGTGTGGAGCATCCGGAAGGAGTTGCGGGTCACCAGGGTGCGGCCGTCCACTCCCATGCCGCCGATGGACTCGGTGACCCAGGTGGGGTCGCCGCCGAAGAGCTCGTTATACTCCGGGGTACGCAGGTGGCGCACCAGCCGCAGCTTGATGACGAACTGGTCGATAAGCTCCTGGGCCCCCTGCTCGTCCAGCACGCCGTTATCCAGGTCCCGCTGGATGTAGATATCCAGGAAGGTGGACACCCGGCCCAGAGAGGTGGCGGCGCCGTTGTTCTCCTTGATGCCCGCCAGGTAGGCCATATACAGGTTCTGTACCGCCTCATGGGCGTTCTCCGCCGGGCGGGTGATGTCGCAGCCATACCTGGCGGCCATGGAGGCCATTTGCTCCAGGGCACGGATCTGCATCTGGACCTCCTCCCGCAGGCGGATGCGCTCATCGGTCATGGGGCCGTCGATCATGTCCAGGTCCTTTTTCTTCTCCTCAATGAGGAAGTCGGTGCCGTACAGGGGCACCCGGCGGTAGTCGCCCACGATGCGGCCCCGGCCGTAGGCGTCGGGCAGGCCGGTGAGCAGGCCCGCCGTTCGGGCCAGGCGGGTGCGCTTGGGGTAGGCGTCAAACACACCCTCGTTGTGGGTCTTGCGGTAGAGGCGGAAGTGGCGCTCGATCTCCGGGTTGAGCTGGTAGCCGTACTGCTCCAGGGCGGAGGTGGCGTTGCGGATGCCGCCGAAGGGGTTGACGATGCGTTTAAGGGGGGCGTCGGTCTGGAGGCCCACGATGACCTCGTTCTCCTGATCGATGTAGCCGGGGGCGAAGTTATCAATGCCGGAGACGGCGTTTGTCTCCACATCGATGATGCCCTTCTTCACCTCTTCGATGATGAGGGCCTCGGCTTTTTTCCACACTGCCGCCGTTTTTGTGGAAACAGGGGCCAGGAAATCCCCATTTCCCGAATACGGAGTGTAATTCTTCTGGATAAAATTACGGACGTTCACCAAATGCCGCCACTCGCCGGTGCGAAACCCCTGCCAGGCGGTGCAATTTACATCAATGCTCATATGACGACTCCTTTTCTCAGACCTGAACGCAGGTGCGGTTCAGGCGTTCATTCCAGTGCTCCAGGGCCGCCCCGTCCATAGGAGGCACCCCCTCCAAAGGATAGGGCAAACCCAGGGACGCGTACTTGTGGACTCCCAGGGTGTGGTAGGGCAGCAGCTCCACCCGCTGGATGTGCTTCAGCCCCTTCAGATAGGCCTCCAGCCCGGCAAGGTGGGGCTCCCCGTCGGTGAGGCCGGGCACCACCACATGGCGGACCCAGAGGGGGACGGCAGCCTGCTGGGCCTGCTCCAGGAAGCGGTCAAAGGCCGCCATGGAGCCGCCGGTGACCTGCCGCCAGCCTTCCGGGGTGTAGTGCTTCACGTCCAGCAGGATCAGGTCGGTGTGGGCCAGGATGGCCTCGTACTCCCCCAGGCCGCACCCCGCCGTGTCCAGGCAGGTGTGGATGCCCGCCTCATGGCACAGCGCCAGGCATTGGGCCAGGAACTCCGGCTGGAGCAAGGGCTCCCCGCCGGAGAAGGTGACCCCGCCGGTGCTGCCGTAGTAGGGCTTGAAGCGGACCAGCCGCTCCACCAGCTGCCGGGGCGTGACCGCGTCCGCCGGGCCGTCCACAGCCCAGGTGTCCGGGTTGTGGCAGTAGCGGCAGCGCAGGGCGCAGCCCTGCAGAAAGACCACCGTGCGGATGCCGGGGCCGTCCACCAGCCCCATGGATTCCAGGGAGTGGACCCTCCCCTGTGTCATAGGGAACCATACCTCCTTTTTGCATGAAGAAAAGCCGGCAGTCCGGGCTTCTCTCGCCCAGACGGTCGGCTTTTTACTATCATACTCCATGTGGTAGGCTCCACATTATCCGTCAGTCATATGATATTATTTTTATAGCATGAGCATCCCCGCTTTGTCAAGCGGACGGACTTCTGCAAACAAAACAAAAAAGACATCCAAACGGATGTCTTTTTTGTTGGTGGAGACGACAGAACTCGAATCTGTGACCCCTTGCGTGTGAAGCAAGTGCTCTACCGGCTGAGCTACGCCTCCATATTGGTGACCCGTACGAGACTCGAACTCGTGTTACCGCCGTGAAAGGGCGGTGTCTTAACCACTTGACCAACGGGCCATGTTGCCCAAGCGGGCCGAACGCTCGGAAAAGGGACCCCAAAAGACGGCACGTGCCGTCTTTTGGGTCTGGTAGCGGCACCTGGATTTGAACCGGGGACACTACGGGTATGAACCGTATGCTCTAGCCACCTGAGCTATGCCGCCATTTGCACCCGGACGAACAGGGCAAGAGATAGTATATCCGAAGTGTCCCATTTTGTCAACAGCTTTTTCGCATTTTTTCAAAAAATTTCAGACGGGGGTTTTAGTCGATCTTGTAGCCTACACAAGCGCGGGGACTTCCTGCGGGAAGTCCGGCGCAGAGCGCCAAGCCGCGCTCGCGGGCGGGAACCAGTTCCCCCCGCGGGCCCCCCTCCGCTCTCCGAGGGGACGGAGGATTCAGTCAATCTTGTATCCCACGCCCCATACCGTTTTAATGAATCTGGGGTTGCGGGAGGGCTCCCCCATCTTCTCCCGCAGGCGGCGGATGTGGACCATAACGGTGTTGTTCCGGTCCAGGTACTTCTCCCCCCACACGCTCTCAAAGAGCCGCTCGGCCGAGATGACCTGCCCCCGGTTTTCCGCCAGCATCCACAGGATGTCGAACTCGATGGGGGTAAGGTTGAGTTCCTTGTCGTACAGGGTACACTCGTGGGTGGCCCGGTTGATGACCAGGCCGTTGAAGTCCAGAATGTCCTTGCTGTCCCCCTTGTCGGCCTCGTTGTAGCGGGTGTAGCGGCGCAGCTGGGCCTTCACCCGGGCCATCAGCTCCAGGGGGTTGAAGGGCTTGGTGATGTAGTCGTCCGCCCCGATGGTGAGTCCGGTGATCTTATCCATATCCTCCGCCTTGGCGGTGAGCATGAGCACCGGGAAATGGTGGTCCTTGCGGATCTCCCCGCACAAGGTAAAGCCGCTGATGTCGGGGAGCATCACGTCCAGGATGGCCAGGTCCACCGACCGGCTGTTCACCACCGCCAGGGCCTGTGTGCCGGTGTTGCACTTGTAGACGGTGCAGCCCTCGCTCTGCAAATAGACCTCCACCAGATCGGCGATCTCGGGCTCGTCGTCCACCACCAGAATGTTGGCCTCCATAGCCATCCCTCCTTTTGTCACGATTATACCGGTCCGGCCGTATTTTCGTCAAGCCGGCGGAAAAAATGTAATAAAATCATAAGATGGGCCTGGCCGGAGCGCCGGTGGTGACTTTTGCCTCCATTGGTGGTACAATATAAGCCACAATTCTGATTCTTCCAGAGAGAGGGCTGTTCCATGCACGACGCAGATACATTGCTGGCCCGGGTGGTCGCCCAGGCCAAAGCCCTGGGCATCCCGGTCTCTCCCCATATCCTCCCCCAGGTACGCCTCAACCGCCGGGCGGTGACCCGGTTCGGCTGCTGCATCCGGCAGGCCGACGGCACTTACCGCATTGAGCTGGCCCAGCGGCTGCTGGAAGCCCCGGAGGAGGCCTGCCTCCAGACCCTGGCCCACGAGGTGCTCCACACCTGCCCCGGCTGCCGGGACCACGGCGTCCGGTGGAAGGCCTACGCCGGGCAGATGAACGCCGCCTACGGCTATACCATCTCCCGCACCGGCACCTGTGACCAGCTGGGGGTGGAGGATATCCGTCCCATCCGCCATCTGGTGGTGTGTACCAAGTGCGGCCGGCAGTTCCCCCGCGCCCGCCGCTCCCCCCTGGTGGCCCACCCGGAGCGCTACCGCTGCGCCTGCGGCGGCACTCTGCGCCGGGCGTATTAGAATGGAGTGAAAACTACGAAAAAGCACAGCAAAGCCGCCCTGTTCAACCGTATCTTCTCCATTGCGGGCCTGAGCATCGGCGGTATCATTCTCATTGCTCTCATCATCCATGTAAAGCACACCATGGATCTGCGGACCCTGGTGGCCCAGGTACAGCCCGGCTGGCTGCTGCTGGCCGCCCTGTGCATCCCCTTCAGCGAGAGCGTGGACGCCATCCTGTTCTACGGCATGGGCAAGGCCGCCGGCTGCCCCATGAAGCTGACCGGCTGCTTTGACGCGGCCTATATCGGGGAATTTTACTACAAGCTGGGCCCCGCCGGAGCCCCCGTCCAGCTCAAGCTGATGTACGACGCCGGGATGTCCGCCACCTACACCGCCTCCATCTACACCTGGAAGGCGGTGGCCAACACCATGGTGTACACCGGCTATGCCGTGGCCGCCCTGGCCTATGAGCTGATCTGGCGAAAGGCCAGCCTGGGTGCCGCCGTAGCCGGCGCCGGAGTGCTCATCGCCCTCTACCTCTTCCTGTGCGGCCTGGCGGTCTTTACCGCCCTCCGTCCCGCCCCCATCCAGCGGCTCATCCGAGGCATCCTCACCTTCCTGTCCCGGCACTGGAAGGTGATGGCCAAGGAGGGCATGGTGGACAAGGGCATGAACAAGGTGGAGGAATTCTGCCAGCAGCTGGGGGCCTTCCAGGGCAACAAACGGCTGCTGGTCTGGCTGTACGCCGGGATGTTCGTGGAGCTTACCGCCCTGTTCTCCATCCCCTTCTTCCTCTATCGGGGGCTGGGACTCACCGGCTTCTCCTTTTGGGAGCTGGTGATGGTACAGTGTCTGGTGATGGTGCTCTCCCGCATCATCATGCTGCCTGGCAATGCCGGCGGCGCGGAGGGCAGCTTCTACCTGTTCATGGGCCCCATCTTCGGGGAACATCTGGCAGTAGGTATGGTGCTGTGGCGGTTCGCCTCCTTCCTGGAGGTGCTGCTGCTGGGCGGCGCCTGGTCGGTGGGCCGGTTCGCCAAGCGCTCCGCCGCCCGCCGCCACGCCCAGGAAAAGGAGGGGCCCGCGTGAAGGGGAAATACACCCGTCTCAAACTGAAAATGCTGCTGGTGGTCATTGTGGGCACCCTCATTGCCGGAGCCGCCGGCATCTTCCTGCTGGAGGTGGTGGTGGACGGGGTGCTTCAGGACCCCTTCGCCCGGTTCTTCCTGTGGGCGGCCCAGACCCTCTTCGGCCAAAGCCCGGAGGATGCCGCCCACCTCTATCAGATCCTGATCCGGGACAACAAGCAGGAGATCCTCACCGTCTGCATCATGGTGCTCATGCTCATCGCCTTCTATCTGGCCATGGGCCGGTTTACCCGCTGGCTGGAGGATATCCGGGCGGCCACCCGCCGCCTGGTGGAGGAGCGGGAGGACCCGGTGGTTCTGCCCCGGGAGCTCTCCCCCATCCAGGACGACCTGAACGCCATCCGCCGCCAGCTGGCCGCCCGGGAGCGGGCCGCCCAGGAGGCGGAGCAGCGCAGGGGGGATCTGGTGGCCTTTCTGGCCCACGACCTCAAGACCCCCCTTACATCCGTGGTAGGCTATCTGACCCTGCTCCACGACGACCCCGGCCTGGCCCCGGAGCAGCGGGCCAAGTTTACCGGCATTGCCCTGGACAAGGCCCTGCGGCTGGAAGAGCTGCTGGGGGAGTTCTTCGACATCACCAAAATGGATCTGGACAGCGGAGCGGGGGAGAAGGTGCCCATCCAGCTGTCCATGCTGCTGGAGCAGCTGGCCGACGAGTTCTACCCCCTCTTTGCCGAAAAGAACCTCACCTGCGTGGCCGACATCCAACCCCATCTGGTGGTGCGGGGGGACCCGGACAAGCTGGCCCGGGTATTCGACAACGTGCTGCGCAACGCGGTGAGCTACTCCATCCCCGGGGGCACGGTGGATGTGGTGGCCAAGGCCATGGGCTCCTACACAGAAATCACCATTCAGGACGAAGGGCTGGAGATCCCCGAGGGGGAGCTGGCCAACATCTTTGAGAAATTCTACCGGCTGGACGCCGCCCGCTCCACCCGCACCGGCGGGGCTGGGCTGGGTCTGGCCATCGCCAAGGAGATCGTGGAGCTCCACGGCGGCTCCATCCGCTGCGAGAGCAACGGCAAGCTGACCAGCTTCATCATCTCCCTGCCCCTGTACCGAGGAGGAAAGGCATGACACAGAAAGAGACCGCCCTGGCCCGGCTGACGGGCAACCGGCTTTTGTACATCGATATGCTGGAGGTGCTCCGCCGGGGAACCGCCCAGATCCGCCGGGCAGGACCCGACGGGGTGCTGCTCTACGATCCCCCCAGCGAGGTGTGGTTCCTGGACGCGGAAACCCCCGCCGCCCTGGATGAGATGCTCCCCATGCTGGATGGGTGTGTCATCCTCACCGGCCATCAGATGTGGTACAAAGACAAGCTGGCCGCCCACTTCGGCTTTCAGACCGAACAGATCTGCCGCCAGTCGGCCTGGCTGTCCCCCCAGCCGCCGGTAGTCCCCTCTTTTGACGGAGAGCTCCGGTGGCTGGACCGCAGCTGGGCGGTGTGGACGGAGGAGCACTACAGCCACTCCTTCGGCGGAGTTTCCTACATGGAGGATGCCATCGACCGGGGGATGCTGGGGGCCTTTGTGGACGGGCAGCCCGCCGGGTTTATCGCCACCCACATCGAGGGGTCCATGGGGATGCTGGAGGTGCTGCCCCAGTATCGCCGCCGGGGCATCGGGGAGGCCCTGTTGCTGGCCATGACCGCCTCCTGTCTGGAGCGAGGGATATACCCCTACGGGCAGGTGTGGGCCGACAACGACCCCTCCCTGGCCCTCCAGCGCAAGGTGGGCATGACTCTGTCGGAGGAGCTGCTGTTCTGGCTGTTCTGACAGATGCAAAAAGGGCCTGTTGCAAAATGCGCAGCTCGTACAAAGACCCGTCATTCCGAGAAAAACGGCCGCCCGGTGGGCGGCCGTTTTTCGTGGGAATCCGCCCCTTTTGCCGAGGAAACGGATTGCCACGCCAGTGTGCGCACTGGCTCGCAATGACAGGCTTGTGCAAAACAGCTATTTTGCAACAGGCCCTTTTTCTGCATTTATGCCTCGGAGCCGTGGGCGATGGGCCCGAAATTCTGGAAGGGCAGAATCACCCACAGGGCCCGGCCCAGCACATACCGCTCATCCACCGTGCCCAGGGTCACGTCCCGGCTGTCGGAGGAGTGGTTGCGGTTGTCGCCCATGACGAAGATGGAGCCCTCGGGCACCACCACGTCGGTGAGGGTCTCCCCGCCGGGCTGGCGCATGACCTCCTCCGGATTGATATAGGGCTCGTCCAGCACCTCGCCGTCCACGGTAACGGTGCCCGCGTCGTAGTCGATGACCACGTGCTGACCGCCGGTGGCGATGACCCGCTTGACGATGGGGCCCTCGGAGGCGTCAAATTCCTTGGTGAGCACCACTACGTCTCCCTGCTTGGGGGTATAACCGATGCTCTGTAACAGCAGCAGGTCCCCGTCGTGGAGGGTGGGGTACATGGAGGAGCCCACCACGCCGATGATGCGCCCCACAAAGGTGAAGATGAGGATTAAGGCCACCAGCACCATCACCAGGGCCTGTAACCAGAAGTAGAGGTCCACCTTCAGGGCGTCCTTCCCCTCCAGCTCCTGCTCCTGGGTCTTTTCTTTTGCCAATGCCATCAGCTCCATATGCTTGGAATATGCCACATTATAGAGCTTGCCGAAAAAGTTTTTTCAGCAAGCTCAGCACTTTTTGAAATTTCAAAAAGTGTTTGACTGGACGCGAAAGACAACCCTGACGGTTTTCTTTCACACTATCTTTCCCTCCGAATCCTTTAACCGGAGCGATTTTTTGATAGATTGATTATAGTATCAAATTCCCCCGATTGCAAGGGAAATTCGCGTCAGCGGCCCTCCTGCCAGGCTCTTTCCCGGCTGTGGCAGGTGAAGAGCAGGATCTGCCGCTCTCCGCCCAGCTCCTCCAGGCACTCCAGAGCCAGGGCCGCACGGCTGTCGTCGAAGTTGGCCAGAGCGTCGTCCAGCACCAGGGGACAGGGCTCCTCCTGAGGCAGCACCAGCTTGCAGGCCGCCAGCCGCACCGCCAGATAGAGCTGGTCCGCCGTCCCCTGGGACAGGGCCAGGGCCCGCCGGGGCTGGAGGCCGCCGGCCTCCTCGGCCAGGGCCTCAAACTGCCGGGTGAGAGACACCTTGTCGTACTTGCCGCCGGTGAGCCTGGCCAGATAGTCCCCCGCCAGATGGTTGAGGGCGGGGGAGAACCGGGCCTGAAGCCCAGCGTGGGCGGCGTCCAGGGCCTTGAGGGCAGTCTCCAGAGCGGCGTGCTCGGTCTGCCGCCGCTCCAGCTCCTCCCTGGCCTCCTCCTGCCGCAGCTCCAGCTCCGCCGGGTCCCCCAGGGTGTTCAGCTCGCCCTGGGCCATGGCCAGGCCGCTGCGGAGCCGGGACAGCTCCCCCTCCGCCGCGTTGAGCCGGGCCGCCGTCTCGGTGGGGTCAAACCGGGGCTCCACTCCGGGATCGGCCGCCACCGGCTCGGGCCGGGGCAGGCTGGCCGCCAGCTTTTCCGCCCCCTCCAGCTTCACCTGGGCGGTGGCCAGCCGCTCCTCCAGCTGGAGGGCACGGGAAATGGCCGCCGACACGCCAAAGGTATCCTTCACCGTGGGGGCAAAGGGGTGGACCAGCTCCAGCAGGGCCTTGCGGGTGTTCTCGTCCTGGGCCAGCAGGGCGTCCAGAGCCTGCTGGGCCTCCTCCCGCTGTTTGGCGGCCTGTCCGGCCACCACGCAGGCCTCCCGGTAGGCACTGGCCCGGTTCAGGATACCCTGGGGGTCCTCCGCCTCATAGCGCTCCAGCAGCTCCGCCGCCAGAGCCCCGGCCTTTTTCTTCCGAAGGGCGGCGGACACAAACAGGCCCACGCCCGCCACGGCCAGCACGCCGCAGGCCGCGCCGCCCATCCACAGGGCAGGCAGCACGCCGGTAAAGGCCAGCACCAGGGACCCGGCGGCCAGCGCCAGGGCAACGGCGCCCCCGGCATACAGTCCGCCGCAGCGGGGCACCTCCCCCGCCGTCTGGGCGTCCTCGCTGGCCTGCTCCCAGGCCTGGTCGGGGGTCATATCGGGGAACAGGGGGTCCACCGCCGCGGCGGCAGCTTCCGCCTCCTGGGTCTGAGCCTGTTCCAGCCGCTCCTCCGCCTGCTTGCGGCTGGTGTGGAGGGCGTTGAGCTGGTTCAGCTCCCCCTGGGCCTTTTGCAGAGTGGCCTTGTCGGGAGGCGTGCCATAGCGGTTAAGTTCCGCTTCGATGGTGTCCACCTGTCCCCTGGCCGTCTCCAGGGCGCTCTGAGCCTCCTCCCACCGCTGACGGCGGGCTGCCATGGCCCGGGCCAGGTGGGCATCCCGCTCGGCCTGAAGGCGCTTGTGCTCGGTCTGGAGCTTGTCCATCTCCCGGCGGGCCTCCTGGGCCAGCCGGAAGGCCTTGGCCTGACGGCCCGCAATCTCGTCGTTCTGGGTCAGCTCCTCCTCCAGCTTGGGAATGAGGCCGGTCTTGTTGTGCTTGCGGCGGTTGAGCCAGTCCCGCAGGCGGCGTTCCACCTGGGAGTAGGACACGTCCTCCTCCCCACTGGAGGCCAGGGCGGCAATGCGGGCCTCCAGGGCGGGAGCGCCGTCGATGGCCGCCCCTCCCTGGCACACAAAGGCGGAGCGCTCAAAGACCTCTCTGGGCGCGCCGATGAGGGTCTCCCCCACATTGTCGGCGGTGAGGTATCCCACCGGCTCCCCGGTGTCGGTATACACCGCCTCAAACTTGCCGAAGGGGGTGTTGCCCTTGGGGCCGCGGCGAAGGGTGATCTGCTCTCCCTTCCACTCCAGCTCCACCACGCCCTCCATGGCCCCGCCGTTCCAGGGCTGGTAGCGGTTCTTTTCGGCGATATAGCCCTGCTTGTCCCGCTCCTTGGTGTTGATGCCGTAGAGCATGGCCCGCAGGAAGGCCGACCAGGTGGACTTGCCCCCCTCGTTGGGGGCCTCGATGATATTCAGCCCCTCCTTCAGCTCCAGCTCCCGGTGGTCCAGGCCGCCGAAGGTGGCTTTCATACGAATGATTTTCATGGGCAGGGGTCCTCCCCGTTTTCCAGCGCCGCCAACGCAAACCGGGCGGCCAGCTCGGCTTCCGGCCCGCCCTGGGCCTTCAGCTGGCGCAGGACCAGGCCGGTGAGGGAGTCCTCCCCCGCCCGCTCCCACAGGTCCCGCAGCTGTCTGGTATGGTCCCGGATGGTGACGCTGTAGTAGTATGGTTGGGCCTGGGCGGTGAGAGCCGCCAGGTCGGGCGGCCCAAAGGACCGCTGGCCGGTGAGCAGGATGCGGCAGCAGTCGCCGCGGGGCTCCGCCGGCAGTACCTCCTCCAGGGCCTGAGCGGCGGTATCCGCCCCGGTGACGTCGGCCTCCACGATCTCATACCGCCGGCCGGCCAGGGGCACGAACCGGGCGGTAACATCGCTGGGGTCGTCCCCCACGGTGACCACCAGTACGCCCTTGTCCCCCGTCTCGTCAAAGCCCCGGCCCTCGGGACAGCCGGGGTAGGCCCACCAGGTATCCCCCGCCTTCTGCAAACCGGAGCAGGCGTGGATATGGCCCAGGGCCAGGTAGGTCAGGCCGCTGGCGGCAATATCGGCGGGATCAATGGGGCCGTAGCGGCCCTTGCCGTCCACGTCGCCGTGGAGGGCCATCAGGTGGACCTGTCCGTCCCGGGGAGCGGTAAAGCCCATGAGGGGGGAGCGGTCGGCCTGAGGGGTGGTGAAGGCCGCGCCGTGGACGGTGCAGCCCAGCTCCGGCAGGGCCACCGACTCCACCGACACGGTGGAGAAAATGTGTACGTTGTCAGGCCAGGCGGTGTTGGCGTATACCGACCGGGGGCCGTAGCAGTCGTGGTTGCCCGGGGCGATGAACACCGGGGCCTGGATCTGGCCCAGGGTGCGGGAGAGGGCCTCCACCGTCTCCTGGTAGGTCTGGCTGGAGTCCAGCAGATCGCCGGAGAGGAGCACCAGGTCGGCCCTCACCTCCTGGGCCAGATCGGCCAGCCGGTCCAGCAGCTGCCGCTGCTCCTCCCGCCGCTGCCTTGCCTTGTCCGGGGGCAGGGCGGCAAAGGGGGCGTCCAGATGAAAGTCCGCCCCGTGAATGATGGTTAACATGGTTTTGTGTTCCTTTCCAACAGGATTCCAAAGGGTGTACAGACACCCCCTCATCCGTCCGGCCTGAGGCCGGCCACCTTCCCCCCTGAGGGGGGAAGGTCACAGGGGCGATCAGTCACGAACATCCAGCCGCTCCACACCCACGCACTTGCGGGCGTCGGTGTCGATGGAGAAGAGGACGCTCTCCAGCTTACAGGGCCCGTCCGCCTGCTCAAACCGCCGGGGCAGTCCCCCCAGGAAGCGGTTGATGGCCTGGTCGGGCCGGATGCCCAGCACGCTGCGGGCGGGGCCGGTCATGCCCAGGTCGGTGACGAAGCCCAGACCTTTGGGGAGCACCTGGGTGTCGGCTGTGGGCACATGGGTGTGGGTACCCCACAGGGCCTGGACTCGTCCGTCCAGGTAGTAGCCCATGGCGCCCTTCTCGCTGGTGGCCTCAGCGTGGAAGTCCACCAGCACCACGTCCACTCCCTCCATCCGCTTCAAAACCTTGTCGGCAGTGGTGAAGGGGTTTTCAAAGTTGCTGTCCATCTCGCACCGGCCGATGAGGTTTATCACGCCGATGCGCAGGCCCTTGGGGCCGTCGTACACCCCCCAGCCCCGGCCGGGCACCCGGTTGGTGTAGTTGGCGGGCCGCAGGGTATAGCGGTCGTCCTCCAGAAAGTCGGCGATCTGGATGCGGTTCCAGGTGTGGTTGCCCAAAGTGATCACGTCGGCCCCGGCGTCGAAGATGTCCCGGGCCTGCCGGGGCAGGATGCCCACGCCGGAGGCGTTCTCCCCGTTGACCACAGTGAAGTGGACCTCATGGAGCTTCTTCAGGCTGCGGAGGTGACGGTTCAGGTACTCCACGCCGCTCTCCCCCACCACATCGCCTACCGCCAGCACGTTTAAGATCATAGTCTGCCTCCCTCTGTGTTTTTACGCAGTGGTTCTATTATATGTGATTTTTCGGAAAAGGGCAATTCTTCTTTGCCGGCTGGAGACGCAAAAAAGCACGCCCGAGAGCGTGCTTTTTTGTCATTGCTCCTTCAAGCCCAGCAGCACCTGACCGGCGGAGCGGGCGAAGAGCCGGGCGGCGGACAGGGCCTCCTGGAGGGTGTTGCCGTGGGTGCCCACCTCCACCAGCAGGGAGCCGGTGGACAGCTCCTGGTTATAGCTGGAGGAGCGGAAGGTCATGGGCCGGGCCAGGGTGGGATAGAGGGTGTTCATGCTGCTCTGGATCTTGCAGGCCAGGGCCAGATTCTCCATCCAGTGGGGGTTGCTGCCGTCCTGACCATGGCCGATGACCAGCATCACCTGGGCAGTGTCCACCCCGTCGATGACCGTCACCGCCTTGTACACCGTGCCGTCCTCCCCCGCCAGGGCGTCCCGGTGGACGTCCAGCACGATCTTGATGGAGGGATACTGCTCCAGATACTTCTGCACCGTCTGGGCGGAGCGGGTATAGGCCCCGTTGTACTGGGGGTAGTCGTGGACGGTGCGGTCGTGAATGACCGACAGACCCATCTCGGTGAACACCCGCTCCATCTCGTCCCCCACCCGCAGCATATTGTCCTCCTCCTCCAGGGTGCGGGCCACCCCGCCGTCGGGGGTATACACGTCGGTGCCGTCTGGGGTGTATGCCTCGGTGGTGTGGGTATGGATGATGAGGATCTGAGGTCCCTCGGCGGGCAGGGTAATGTTTACCGACGCCTGGGCCGCCGCCGCCAGATCCACGCTCTCCCCGGTGCGGTTATAGAGATACAGGCCACCCGCCACGTCATAGCCCTCCGGGCTGGTGGGGATCAGGGTGCGGGCGATGATATCCGACGGAGCCGTGGTGGTCTGAGGCTCCTCCACCAGATCGTCATGGTCCTGGGCGGGCTGGCCCGCCGGCAGCTGGAGCTCCGGCTCCTCTCCGTCCAGATGCTGGGCCACCGCCTCCTGATTGCCTGAGAGCAGCAGGGACTGGCCCACCGCCAGCCGGTCCCAGCCGTCCAGTTTGTCCAGGGTGTCACTCCCCGTCTTGCCCAGCTCGGCGGCCAGAGCGGTGGACACAAAGGCCCCGCTCTCCCCCAGGCTTTGCAGCGCCCCCGCGCCCCCGCCGCACAGAAGCAGCAGCCACACCGCCAGGGTGGCCAGGAACAAAGCGGCACTCCGGCGGAACAGTCGTTTCCATAAGATCGGCCCTTTCATATCGCACCATCCTCATCTGTAATGTGGTAGCCTTTCGGTCCCTTCTACCCTATGCGCCCATTCCTCCGGGTATGCCTTGTCCCAAATCTCACCGGCGGTGGAAATTATTTTGACTGTCAAAGGATTCCCTTGACATTTTTCTACAATCCGGTATAATTCAGTTGCGAAACAAGCCACGCAGAAGGGAGGCCCTCAGTGGAGTATTCCAGCGAAATCATCAACCATTTTCTTTCCGACGTCTTTGGCGACATCCTGAAGCGGGAGGAAGCCACCCTGGCGGCAGGGGACCTGTCCCTGCGGGAGGTACAGCTCATTGACGCCATCTGCCGCACCGTGGACGAGGGGGGCGACAACCGCTCCACCGCCATTGCCTCCGCCCGGCAGATGCCGGCGGGTACCCTGACCTGCGCCGTTGGTATGCTGGAGAAGAAGGGCTATCTGGTCCGCCGCCGGGACGAGAAGGACCGGCGGGCGGTGCGCCTGCTGCCCACCCAGCTGGGCCGGGCCGCCAGTGAGCGGCACCGGGCCTTTCACCGCCGTCTGACCGACCGGATGCTGTCCGCCCTGACCGATCAGGAGGCCTCCGCCCTGGCGCGGGGTATGGAAAAACTGACCGCTTTCTTCCGCGGCGGAGCTCAGGCTCCGGCGGAACCACAACCATAAAGATCTGATGAAGTGAGGTACGTTATGAGTAAGATCGCCATTGCCACCGACAGCAACAGCGGCATCACCCAGGCTCAGGGCAAGGAACTGGGTATTTTTGTTCTGCCCATGCCTTTTTATATCAACGACGAGCTCTTCCTGGAGGATATCACCCTTTCTCAGGAGCAGTTCTATGAGCGTCTGGCCCAGGACGCCGATGTCAAGACCACCCAGCCCTCCCCCGGCGACGTCACCGATCTGTGGGATAAGATCCTGCAGGACTATGACCAGATCGTGTACATCCCCATGTCCAGCGGCCTGAGCAGCTCCTGCGAGACCGCCATGATGCTGGCCCAGGACTACGAGGGCAAGGTATTTGTGGTCAACAACCAGCGCATCTCGGTGACCCAGCGCCAGTCAGTGCTGGACGCCCTGGAAATGGCCCAGGCCGGCAAGTCCGCCCAGGAGATCCACGACTATCTGGAGCGCACTAAGTTTGACTCCGATATCTACATCACCGTGGACACCCTGAAGTACCTGAAAAAGGGCGGCCGCTGCACCCCCGCCGCCGCCGCCCTGGGCGCGGTGCTGGGCATCAAGCCGGTGCTGCGGATCAAGGGGGAGAAGCTGGACTCCTTCGCCAAGGTCCGGGGCTGGAAGGCCGCCAAAAAGGCCATGATCGATGCCATCCACAACACCATGGAGACCGAGTTCGCCGGTCTCTCCGGGCCAGAGCAGCTCCACATCGCTGCCGCCTACACCGGCGACCGGGCCGACGCCCAGGAGTGGCTGGAAGAGCTGGAGGCCATTTTCCCCGGTTATCCCATCCATATGGACCCGCTGTCCCTGTCGGTGGCCTGCCATATCGGCCCCGGCGCCCGGGCTGTTACCGTAACAAAAGCGCTGGAAAAAGGATGATATCGCTTAAAAAGGGACGCAAATGCGTCCCTTTTTCCTGTTATTTGCCCTTTTCTGACACAAACCTGCCATCGATGGGAACAATTTAAAAATCATGCACATTTTCTTCACAGTTCCGCCACAATTACAGGGTATTCTAAGACTCGTTCAAAGGAAACCGCAAAATCCGCTGGTAAAGGAGAGACCCGTTTATGTATTACAGTGATTATAACCGGCCCCCCGAGGACCGCGACCCCGTCATAGAGACCAATCAGTTTCATGTGTATGACGCCGTACCCCCCAAGGAAAAGAAGAAGGGCGGCTTTGGTAAGTTCATTGCCGTCGGCCTGTGCTGCGCCATCATCGGCGGCGCGGTGGGCGGCGGCGGCGTGTGGGCTGTCAACCGCTTCGGCAGCAACTCTACCACCATTTACGAGGGCACCCGTCCCACCGCCGTGTCCCTGGCCAACGTGGACGGCAAGACCGTCCTCTCCGCCGAAGAGGTGTACGCCTCCAACCTGGAGTCGGTGGTGGGCGTCAACGGCAACGTGACCACCAACGTGTGGGGCCAGACCGTGAAGAACGCCGTGTCCGGTTCCGGTTTCGTCATCAGCTCCAATGACACCGCCAGCTACATCCTTACCAACTACCATGTCATCAACGGCGTCAGCGACATCACCGTATTCTTCTCCGACGGAAAGAGCTATGACGCCACCCTGGTGGGCGGCGAGGAGGAGAACGACATCGCCGTGCTGAAGATCGACCAGGGCAACCTGCGGCCCGTGGTGCTGGGCGACTCGGATGCCATCAATGTGGGCGAGGATGTGTACGCCATCGGCAACCCTCTGGGTGAATTGACCTTCACCTTCACTGGCGGCTACGTCTCCGCCAAGGACCGCTCGGTCACCATGAGCGACGGCACCGTCATGAACATGATCCAGACCGACACCGCCATCAACTCCGGCAACTCCGGCGGCCCCCTCTTTGACAAGTACGGCCAGGTGGTGGGCATTGTGTCCGCCAAGCTGTCCTCCAGCTCCAGCTCCGAGGCCTCTGTAGAGGGTCTTGGCTTCGCCATTCCCATCAACGACGTGAAGGACATGGTCACCTCCATTATGGAGAACGGCTACGTCACCGGCAAGCCCAACGTGGGCGTGCTCATCAACGCCGTGGATGAAAGCGTTCAGCGCTACGGCGTGCCTGCCGGCGTGGAGATCATGGCCATCCTGGACGGCTCCTGCGCCCAGAAGGCCGGCCTCCAGGTGGGCGACATCATCACTGCCGTGGGCGACACCCAGGTATCTACCGAAACCCAGCTCCAGAGCGCTGTGAAGGATTACAAGGCGGGAGCGTCCGTCACCTTCACCATCTACCGGGACGGCAACACCTCCACCGTCAATGTAACCCTGGATGAGGACAACCAGGAGCGGCAGGAGGCCATGAATCAGCTGAGCGAGGAGTACAACAGCCAGCAGCAGCAATCCCAACCCCAGCAGGGCGGCAATTACTACTACAACTTCCCCTTCGGCAACTGGTAACCATTTAAGCAAAAACCCCCGGCACGCCGGATATCCGGTGTGTCGGGGGTTTTTTATTAGCGTCAGAGGTTACCGGCAACAAGGACCGTCGGGCCCATGAGGGCATCGGCTCCTACGGCTTAAAATGCCGCTTTGCAGGGGTAGGAGGGCTGTACCCGCCCGCTTGTCAGGGCTGGGGATCACAGCCAGGAGTACACCCCGCCTTCATTGCTCCAACGTCCCAAGACTACTCCTGTTACAGGAAATAAACCACCATACAACAACAAAAAACGGGCGGAGCCAAATGGCTCCGCCCGTTTTGTTTGGCTGAAATTAGCCCTGGGTGCAGTGGTCGAAGAAGAAGTAGCCCAGAGGAGTATAGTACATACCCTGGATGCCGTCGGCCAGCATATACTTCTGAGTGTAGAAGTACAGGGGGCACAGAGCGTAATCCTGACCCATGATGATGTCCTCGGCCTCGTGCATCAGCTGCATACGCTCAGCAGGATCGGTAGAAGCCTTGGCAGCCTGGAGCTTGGCGTCATACTCGGCGTTGGAGTACTGAGCGTCGTTGTTGCCGCCGCCGGTGAGCCACATATCCAGGAAGGACATGGGATCGTTGTAGTCGGCGATCCAGCCGTTACGGGCGATGGAGTAATCGCCGTCCTTACGGGTCTGCAGGAAGGTGGCCCACTCCTGGTTGTTCAGGGTGACGGTCACGCCCAGCTGGGTCTGCCACATATTCTGCAGGGCCTCGGCAACAGACTTATGATCATCGCCGGTATTGTACAGGTACTCAACAACAGGGAAGCCCTCGCCGTTGGGGTAGCCGGCCTCGGCCAGCAGAGCACGGGCCTCCTCACAGTTGGCCTCATACTGCGCCTTGTCATCGCCGGACATGGGCTCATAGTAGTTGCCGCCCTGGGTACGGAAGTCATCGCCGGTGGCGCCGTCAGCGTCATAAACACCAGCGGGCACGAAGCCGCCGGCCTCGACCTGACCGGTCTGGGTGATCTCGTTCACGATGTAGGTGCGGTCAATGGCCAGAGTGAAGGCCTTGCGGACGCGAGGATCGTCGAAGGGGGCCTTCTGGGTCTGGTAGCAGACATAGTAGGTGCCGATGTAGTCCACGATCTTCAGGTCGCCGGAAGCCATCAGACCGGCAATCTCATCAGTGGGCATGGACTCGATGAAGTCCAGCTCACCGGACTTAAAGCCGTTGAGCATGGCATTCTGGTCATCCATCAGCTTAAAGGTGATCTTCTTGGGACCCAGGGTATCCACACCGTAGTAGTACTCGTTGGGCTCCATAACGATCTCGGAGTTGGTGACACGGCTGGTCATCTTGTAAGCGCCGTTGGACACATAAGTGGCGGGATCATAGGTCCACTGAGCATTGCTCACGATGTCCTCACGCACGGGGAAGGTGGCGGGGAAGGCGCAGATCTCGGTGAAGTAGGGCAGATCGCTGGTCAGAGTGACCTCGAAGGTCTTCTCGTCCACGGCCTTAACACCCAGCTCGCTGGGCTCCTTCTCGCCGTTGATGATCTCGTTAGCGTTGACCACGCAGTCGATCATGTAGCTGTAGTCAGCGGCAGTCTCGGGGCTGACCAGGCGCTGCCAGGAGAACACGAAGTCCTGAGCGGTAACGTCCTTACCGTCGGACCACTTGGCGTCGTCACGCAGCTTAAAGGTATAGGTAACGGTGCCGTCCTCGTTGGGAGTCTTCTTATAGGACTCAGCCTGGCCGTAGTCCAGCACAGCGTTGTTGCAGGTGCCGTTGGTGCCGGCGGTCTCGCTGCCGGAATCCTTCCAGCGCATCAGGCCCTCAAACATATGGCTGAGCATAATGGCGCCGTCGACCGCGCTGTTCAGAGCGGGATCAATGGACTGGGGCTCAGAAGCGATGTTGACAGTCATCTCAAAAGCGTCGCCGGAAGGAGCTTCGCTGCTGGGAGTGCCGCTGTTCTGAGCGTCAGGAGTCTCGTTGCTGTTGCTGGTGCCGCCGCCGCAGCCGGCCAGCAGACCGAACACGAGGGCCCCGGACAGAAGCAGAGAGACAAGCTTTCTCTTTTTCATGGTTGGACCTCCATCTTTCTCATTTTTGTATCAATAACGCCTTGGGGCGCGATACACATGGGGATGGTCATCGGCGCCCGCAGTGCGGGCGCCGAAAGGCCATGGCCTTTCGCACGTTAAAGTAACGCAAAGACATTATACCACAGGTCAGGTACAGGTGTAAAGAAAATGTTTCGAAATTGTTACGAACTCTCCAGTTTATTTCTATCTGGTTCCGAAAAAAGGCGGCAATCTGCCGCCTTTTTCCAATTTTCGCTTGAGCGCCCTTACTGCGCGGGCCCGGCTTTCGCTTACCCCAGCAGGTGGCAGGCCCATTCGCCCAATCAGCCCAGCAGGTGACAGGCGGCGTAGTGGCCGGGAGAATGTTGCCCACCCGGCCCAGGCCGGGCGGGTACCCCATTTCCTTTCATCTGCTCGGGCGAAGTGAATTCGCCCGGCATCAAGGTTTTGGGCACAGCCCAAAACGCTTGGACGCCGCAATGCGGCGGCAGGCCCATTCGCCCGTCTTAGCCCAGCAGGTGACAGGCGGCGTAGTGGCCGGGCGAATGCTCCTTGAACTGAGGCACGCACTCCTTGCACTTCTCGGTGGCGTAGGGGCAGCGGGTATGGAACCGGCAGCCCGAAGGCGGATTCATGGGAGAGGGGATATCGCCCTGGAGCACGATACGCTGACGGGTCCGGCTCACCTCGGGATCGGGCACCGGCACAGCGGACAGCAGGGTCTTGGTGTAGGGATGGATGGGGTGCTTGTTCAGCTCATAGCTCTCAGCCAGCTCCACCATGGTACCCAGATACATCACGCCGATGCGGTTGGAGATGTGGCGCACCACGGACAGGTCATGGGCGATGAACAGATAGGTCAGGCCCAGGTCCTGCTGCATATCCTCCAGCATATTCACCACCTGGGACTGGATGGACACGTCCAGGGCGGAGATGGGCTCGTCACACACGATGAACTCGGGGCGCACCGCCAGGGCGCGGGCGATACCCACGCGCTGCTGCTGGCCGCCGGAGAACTCATGGGGATAGCGGTTGGCGTGCTCGGTGTTCAGACCCACCCGGCTGAGCAGCTCCTTGATGCGGTCGGTGCGATCCTTCTTGCTGGGGCACAGCTTATGGATGTCCAGAGCCTCGCCAATGATCTCGCCCACCGTCATACGGGGGTCCAGAGAGGCGGAGGGGTCCTGGAAGATGATCTGCATCTTCCGCCGGTAGGGCAGCATATTGACCGCCTTGGGCTTGGGGGTCTTGACGTGGATCAGCTGGCCGTTCTCGTCCTTCTGCCAGGGGTCCTCACCCTCAAAGATGGTCTCGCCGTCATAGACGATCTTGCCGGACGTGGGGGGATGGAGCTGGAGGATGGTACGGCCCAGGGTGGTCTTGCCGCAGCCGGACTCGCCCACCAGGCCCAGGGTCTCGCCCCGCTTGATGAACAGGGACACATCCTCCACGGCCTGGACGCCGGGGCCCTTCAGGCCCTTGACGCCAAAGTATTTCTTCAGGTGGTCCACCTGAACGAGGATGTCATTCTTCTCACTCATGGTCGCCCGCCTCCTTGTTCTCGGTCTCCTGCGCGGGCTTGGCGTCCGCCTGGCCGGCCTTCTCCTTGGCCATCTGCTCCTGCACCCGCAGCCAGCAGGCGGAGCGGTGGTTGTCGCCCAGCTCCACATAGGGGGGCATCTTCTGCAGGCAGATCTTCATGGCGTATTCACACCGGGGAGCGAAGGGGCAGCCTTCGGGAGGATTGAGCATATCCACGGGGGTACCCTCAATGGGGATAAGGCGCTCGTAGCTCTCGGCGTCCACACGGGGCATGGACCGCAGCAGGCCCATGGTATAGGGGTGGCCGGGCTTGTAGAAGATGTCGTCCACCGGGCCCTGCTCCACCATCTTGCCGGCGTACATGACGGAGACCTTGTCGCAGATCTCAGCCACCACGCCCAGGTTGTGGGTAATGAAGATGATGCCCATGTGGGTCTTCTTCTGCAGGTCCTTCATCAGCTCCAGGATCTGGGCCTGAATGGTCACGTCCAGAGCGGTGGTGGGCTCGTCGGCGATGAGCAGCTGGGGATGACAGATCAGGCCCATGGCGATCATGACGCGCTGGCGCATACCGCCGGACAGCTCGTGGGGATACTGCTTCATCCGCTTCTCCACGTTGTTGATGCCTACCAGCTCCAGCATCTCCATGGCCCGCTTGGCGGCCTCCTGCTTGGAGACCTTCTTGTCGTGGGCCTTCAGGGCCTCGATGAGCTGGTTGCCGATGGTGTACACGGGGTTCAGGCAGGTCATGGGGTTCTGGAAAATCATAGCCACCTTGTTGCCCCGCAGGTCGATCATCTCTTCCTTGCTCTTGGCCAGCACGTCCTCGCCCTCCAGGGTGATGGAGCCGCCCACCACCTTACCAGGGGACTGGAGCAGGCCGATGATTGAGTAGGCCTCCACGCTCTTGCCGGAGCCGGACTCACCCACGATACCCATGACTTCGTCATAGTTCAGGTCATAGCTGATGCCGCCCACGGCCTTGACTTCGCCGGCGGGGGTAAAGAAGGAGACGTGGAGATCCTTCACTTCCAGCAGCTTGCCGGTTTTCTGTTTTTCTTCCATGGTGTCTCCTCCTTTCTTACTTCTTCAGGCGGGGGTCCAGAGCGTCACGCAGGCCATCGCCGAACAGGTTCAGGCAGAGAATCAGGATGCTCAGGATGGCGGCAGGAATAAACAAACGGTAGGGATAGCTCTGCAGGCCGCTCAGGCCATCGGAGCACATGGAGCCCAGACTGGTCATGGGGGCGGAAACACCCATACCCAGGAAGGAAAGGAAGGACTCAGTGAAGATGGCAGAGGGGATCTGCAGGAAGGTGGTGGTCACGATCTGGCCCACACAGTTGGGCAGCAGGTGGCGCTTGATAATGCGCCCGCCCTTGGCACCCAGAGCACGGGCAGCGGTGACGTACTCCTGCTGCTTGAGCTGGAGAATCTGGCCGCGGATGATACGGCTCATGGTCACCCAGTACAAAAGGCCAAAGGCAATGAAAATAGCGATGAGGTTGGGGCCCAGAATGGTGACCATGTTCTGGAAGAAACCGTCGCCCGAGTTCTGGAAATCCTCCAAAATGGGCTTGAGGGTAGCGCCCAGCAGCAGGATGATGAGCACCTCAGGGACAGAGTAGATGATCTCCACGATACGCTGCATAACGGCGTCCACCTTGCCGCCGCAGTAGCCGGAGATGGAACCATACAGCGCACCGATGACCAGCACGATGAGGGCACAGCAGATACCCACGATCATGGACACACGGGCGCCAATCATGGTACGCACCATAATGTCGCGGCCGTGCATATCGCAGCCGAACACATGGGGGAAGACAAACTCGCCATTGGCCTTGCGCTGCAGTTCCTCGTCGGTATAACCAAAGAGGTGGGGCTTCAGTTCCTGTGTGCCACCAGCCTTGATCTTGGCCCGAATCTGGGCCTCCTCAATGCTGGTCAGCTCGCGGCCCTCAGCCTCAGCCTCGGCCCGGGCCGCCTTAATGGCAGCATCCGGGTCCTGGGCCATTCTGTCCTCCAGAGAGTAGTGCCAGGGGTGCAGGTTGTTGGCGCCGCGGATCTGCTCATCGTAGCCGTAGGGCACAATCATGGGGCCCACAAAGGCAAACAGGGCAATCAGGATCACGATGACCATGGCCACCATAGCCACCTTGTTGCGGCGCAGACGGCGCCAGGCGTCCTTCCAGTAGGACACGCTCTTGCGGTCCTGAATAAAACTCTCCTTCTCCTGTGCGCTGGCCGGCTCAAAAGCATTGTCGGGCAGCTTGTTCCAGTCCAGGATATCCTCAATGTCAGGCTGCAGGGAGCCAAGGACTTTTTTATGTTTACGAGCAGCCAACTCAGTTCCCTCCCTTGCTCAGATTGATTCGAGGATCCACCAGCTTGTACAGCAGGTCGGCCAACAGGTTCATCACAATAACGAAAGCCGCCAGGAAGATGGTGGTGCCCATAATGATGGGGTAGTCACGGGCCTGAATAGACATTACAAAGTAGCGGCCCAGGCCGGGGATGGAGAACACCTTCTCCACCACAAAGCCGCCGCACAGGGTAAAGGCAATCTGGGGGCCCAGGTAGGTGATGACGGGGATCAGGGCGTTGCGCAGGGCGTGCTTGAAGATGATCTTCTTGTTCTTCAGACCTTTGGCCCGGGCCGTCTTGATGTACTCCTGGTTGATGGAGTCCAGCATGGCGGTACGGGTCTGACGGGACAGGTAACACATGGGATAGAAGCCCAGAGCGGCGCAGGGCAGTACATAGCTCTGCCAGCTGCCGTCAAAGCCGGTTGGGAATATCTTGAATCCCTCAATGCCGCCGGTAAATACGTGTAGCAATATGGTTGCTACCACGAATCCCGGCATGGAGATACCTATGGTACATATTACTCGTAATAGGCTGTCCACCCAGGTACCTCGTTTATATGCGGCCAGACAGCCCAATGGGACGCCCACCAATATGGCCCAGCTGATGGCAATGATACCGATCTTAGCAGACAGGGGGAACATGGTGGTGATGATGTCCAGCACCGGCCGGTCCTTCTGCATCTTGATGGAGTTACGGAAATCGCCGTGGGCGATATCCCCCAGATAATAGCCCAGCTGGACAATGACCGGCTTGTCCAGGCCGTACTTCTCATTCAAGGCATCGATGGTGGCCTGAGATGGGGTCTTCTCAGACAGCCAGGGGTTGCCCGGAATGGCGTTCATGAGGAAAAAAGTGAGGCAGATGACGATGAACAGGGTGATCACTGCCATCAGCACTCTTTTCAAAACATATTTTGCCATTTCTTCACTTCCTATACCAGTCTCTGTTCGTTTTCCGCGAATGCCCCACAATAAACGTCTGTTTATTTTATCGTAATTAACACCTTCCGTCAAGAGTTCTGCCGCCTGAATTTGATGGAATCGCCGTCAAATCTTGCAGCTGTCCTTGTCGGAAAGACACTTTTCTGCATAATTGTCCATTTCATTCTTCGACATCGGATGCTTTCTTCCCTTGTATCGCCTGCTTTTCGACACTTTTTCTCGCTAATGCAATGAAATTCCCTTATAAATATTCACGATTTTGCCCCGCATATTCGTTTTAACGGAATTCCTGCAAAACCCCGGCTTTGCATCTTGCCCCACCGTCCGGCTGCAAAATCCATACCAAAAAATGCGCGGACGGATGGGGGCGTTCCCCATCCGTCCGCGCATCCGTT
This sequence comes from Flavonifractor sp. An9, assembly GCF_002161245.1. NCBI lineage: Bacteria > Bacillati > Bacillota > Clostridia > Eubacteriales > Oscillospiraceae > Flavonifractor > Flavonifractor sp. An9. The sequence continues at coordinate 17,432 of NZ_NFHC01000026.1, read as the reverse complement.
CGCCGCGGAAGCGGTCAATCAAAGCCCAGGCCCATATAGCCATGGGTCTCCTCCCCCCACAGGGCGCCCTTCTCCCGGTCATACCACTTGACCATGCCGAAGGGCTGGAGATAGCTGCCCTGCATCCCGTCCCACTGGGCCGGGGTGCGGACGAAGCACCGCTGACCGGGCATCTGGGCGGCCAGGGCGGCCAGACCACGGGGCATATGCTCCGGCGGCAGCAGCAATTCCTTAAAAAGAACGCTCTCTTGGTTCAGATATTCGGCGGCGGCACAGCCCTGGAACTCTCCCACGGTGACGCGGTACAGACCGCCGCCGGTGATCTTGCCCATTCCCTCCTGATAGCGGATCAGCTCCTGGCTGTAGGAGACAAAGGGCAGGCCTGCCAGCGCCGCCTCCCGGATGGCGTTGTACTCCGCCGGGCTGACGGGTTCCACCTTGTCCTCCGGGAGGGCGGGCGCGGCCATGCTCCGCAGCAGCTCCACCTTGCGGGTGAAAAAGCCGGGCAGATAGCCCACCATGCCGAAAAATTTAAAGAGCCCAGCCTCGGCGGGCACCACAGTCACGCAGTCAGCCCCCCGGGCCTTCAAAAACTCGTCCACATAGAGCAGAAGCTGCCGGCCATAGCCCTTGCTGCGCACATTGGGGTCGGTAGCCAGGGCGTAGACATACCAGGCGGAGGCGGTGCCGCCGTCGGGCAGGTGGATGGTCTGAGGCAGCAGGGCCAGCATGGAGGCCAGCTTCCCGTCCTCCAGCAGCAGGAGGGTGTCCTCCGGCCGCCAGCAGCATTCATAGAACCAGTCAATATAGCGGGGGTCCTCCCCAAAGGCGGCCCGCCACAGGTCTTTCTGGGCCTGGGCCTCGTCGGGCCGGGAGGGACGGATCTCTACCATAGGAACACTCCTCTCTGTTTCAGGCAAGAGACAGAACACGGCATTTGTGCCGCAAATCATTCTGCCCCAGTATGCCGACATGATATCATGGCCTCCGGAAATTGGCAAGGGAAATCCGGCGAACCGGTCCGGAAGCAGGAAAATGGGCGGCCAAAGGCCGCCCATTCAACGATTTATTGCTGCTCCACCAGCATGAGGCAGCCGTCCTGATCGTACTTGAGCCGCTGAACCTCCGCCTTGGTATTGCGGATGATCTCGTCCATGCGGACGCTCTCGGTGACGGTGGCCACAAAGGTGTAGGCCACGCCGTGGCGCTTGGCACGGCCGGTACGGCCGATGCGGTGGGTGTAGTTCTCCATCTCGTCAGGCACGTCGTAGTTAAACACCGCGTCCACGTCGTCGATGTCCAGGCCACGGGCGGCCACGTCGGTGGCCACCAGCACCTTGATCTCGCCCTTTTTAAACTTGTCCAGGGTCTTTTCACGCACCCGCTGCTGGATATCGCCGTGGATGGCCTGGCAGGAAATTCCCCGCATCTGGAGCAGCCCGGCCAGCCGGTCGGTCATGTTCTTGGTGTTGCAGAAGGCAATGGCCCGCTCGTACTCCCCGTGGGTGATGAGGGCCACGATGGTGTCCAGCTTCTTCTCCCGGCCGTCCAGATCGATGCGGTACTGGGTGATGTCGGGCTTGGACTCCTCCACCGGGCGGACGGTGATCTCAATGGGGTCCCGCTGGTACACCCAGGAGATGTCCATCACCTCCCGGCTGATGGTGGCCGAGAACATTCCCAGGTTCTTCCGGTGCTTCAGCTGGTCCAGGATACGGGTCACGTCCCGGACAAAGCCCATATCCAGCATCCGGTCGGCCTCGTCCAGCACCACCGTCTCCACCTTGTCCAGCTTGACGGTGCGCCGCTTCATGTGGTCCATGAGGCGGCCGGGGGTGGCCACCACGATCTGGGGGCGCTTCTTCAGGGTGTTGATCTGCTTGTCGATGGGGGCGCCGCCGTAGAGGCACACGGTGCGTACCCCTTCCTTAAATTCGCACAGGTCCCGCAGCTCCTCCTGGATCTGCACTGCCAGCTCCCGGGTGGGGGCCAGCACCAGGGCCTGCACATCCTGGTTGTCCGAATCAATGTGCTCCACCATGGGGATGCCGAAGGCAAAGGTCTTGCCGGTGCCGGTAGGGGCCTTGGCGATCACGTCCTTCCACTCCATAAAATAGGGAATGGCGCCCGCCTGGACCGGCGTGGCCTGGACGTAGCCCTTCTTGTCGATGGCCTTCATGACCTCAGGGGACAGGCCCAGGTCGGCGTAGTTGACGATCTCGTTGACCTGCTCGCCGTTGATTTCCATGGGTACAAAACTTCCTTTCCGTTTCAGTCTGCCTGATTCAAGGTCCCCACAGGCATCGAAACTCCCTTTCGTACCCAACGCCCTCTTTCCCCGGGGCGCGACCTCAAATCGTACCGAAAAAGTGTATCATATCCCGGGAAAAAATGCAATCCTTTCACTCTGGAGGGAACTCATGCCGGCAGAAAACCGGCGGGCGGCCATAAAGGCCGCCCTTACCCGCCTACTATAACTATCATGGCTCTCTACAATAAAACCCCTAAAACAAAAGGACGCACCGCGCTGCGGTGCGTCCTTTTCCTCTTATTACGCCCGTTTGGCGGCCAGGGATACCCAGCCGTTCTGCTCCCGGCGGCGGATGATGTGCAGGCCGTTGCGCTCCAGGGCGGCCTCCACCTCGGCGGAGCGGGTGTCGATGATGCCGGAGCACAGGAACACCCCGTCCCCGGTCATCCACTCCCCCGCCTTGGCGGACAGGGGCATGATGACGTCGGCCACGATGTTGGCCAGTACCAGGGGATAGCGCTGCTGGCCCAGCTCCTTCACCAGAGCCTGGTCGGAGAGCACGTCGCCCGCCCGGACGGTGTACCGGTCCTTGCCGATGCCGTTGAGCCCGGCGTTCTCATAGGCCACGTCCACCGCCTTGGGGTCAATGTCCACCGCCACGGCGGTGGAGGCCCCCAGGGCCATGGCGGCGATGGACAGGATACCGCTGCCGCAGCCCAGATCCAGCACCGGCTGGCCGGGCACCACATACTCCTCCAGCCCCATGAGGCACAGCTGGGTAGAGGCGTGGTTGCCGGTACCAAAAGTAAGGCCGGGGTTGAGGTACACCGGGGTGCGTCCCTCCGGCGGGGTCTGATCCCGCTCCCACTCAGGGACGATCCACAGCTTCTCGCCCACGGTCATGGGCTTATAATACTTCTGCCAGGAGTGAGCCCAGTCGTTGTCCCCCAGGGATGCGGTGGTGTAGGGCTTGTCGATGCCCTCCAGCCAGCGCGCCAGCTGGGCCTTGCCGTCTGCATCTTCGGTGACATAGAACTTGACCCGGCACACACCCTTCATCCGCTCCATCAGGTCCTCGTCCACATAGTCCCAGTACTGACGGTTCTGCTCCAGGAAGGTCTTGAAGTCCTCTTCATCCTCAATGGCGAAGCCGGTGACGCCGTTGGCGGTGAGCCGGGCACACAGGCCGTCCAGTTCCTCCTCGGTGGTGTCCAGCACCACTTCCAGCCACTTGATATCCTCCATCAGCGCTCACTCCCCATAAAGAAGAGGGCCACGGTGCCCGGGCCGGAGTGGGCGCCGATGACGGGACCCACATAGTTGATGACGATATCCTCCACCCCAAAGCGGGCCCGGATATCATCGGCCACCTTCTGGGCGTCGGCCAGGCAATCGCCGTGGCTGATGAAGATGGACTGACCCTTCAGATCCAGCACGGTCTGCTCCATGTGGTCCACCAGGGCCTTGAGGGAGGCATTGCGGCCACGGGCGGTGCCTACCTTAATGAGGTGGCCCTCATTATCCACGTGCATCACCGGCTTGATGGACAGCATGGTGCCCAGCACGGCAGTGGCGGAGGAGATGCGGCCGCCCCGCTTGAGGAAGTGGAGGTCGTCCACGGTGAACCAGTGGCACAGGTTGAGCTTGTGCTCCTCGGTCCAGTCCCGTACCTCCTCCATGGTCTTGCCCTGCTTTTTCAGGTTGGCGGCATACCACACCAGCAGGCCCTGACCCAGGGAGGCGCACAGGGTATCCACCACATACACCTTCCGGTCGGGATACTGCTCCATCAGCTCCCCGGCGGCGATCTGGGCGGAATGGCAGGTGGCGGACAGGCCGGAGGAGAAGGCCAGCACCAGCACGTCCTTGCCCTCCTTCAGAATGGGCTCCATGGCCTCGGTATAGTCGGCCACATTGACGGCGGCGGTGGTAGCCATGGCGCCCCCCCGCAGGCGGGCATAAAAATCCGCCGGGTCGATGTCCCGGTTGTCGGGATAGTTGAAGTAGGTCTTATCCTCCATAGTGAAGGACAGGGGAATCACTTCCACCCCCAGCTCGGCCACCAGCTCGGCGGTCAGGTCGGCGGAGGAGTCGGTCAAGATCACATATTCTCCCATTGTTCAGAGAACCTCCATCGTTGTTAAAATCTGAGCGGTATTCAGTCTTTTTTCTTCTTTTCTTTTTCATTGGGGGGCTGTTTGGCCCGCAGCAGTTCCAGAATACGCTGGCAGGCCAGTTTGTCGGCGTAGCTGCGCAGGGCCAGCGCCAGGGCCAGGCCGGGCAGGTCCTCCTCCCCGGCGGTGGGGTCCAGGGACCCGGCGGTCACGTCCAGAGCACGGTCCAGTTCCATACGGAACTGCTCGTACAGCTCCTTGGGCTCACGCCCCTGAGCTGCCGCGGCCAGCAGCAGACCGGCATCCTTCACCGACAGCACCTGCTTGAGGGCGCACAGGGCAGTGAGGTAGGCCAGATGGGTACGGGAGTACCGCTTGCCCTCCGCCCGGGGCATGGCCCCATCTTTAATATAATTATTCACCATGGCGGAGGTCAGGGCCTCCCCCTCTCCATAGTGGATCAGTTGGCGGGGCATATAGTTGATAAGCTGGTCCATATACAGCCCGATATCGGGGAAACCCTCCCAATCTACCGGCCGTTCCCCCTCCAGCCGCTCCTTTAATGCGCGGATCTCTTCCAAGGTGGGCCTCCTTTCTGGTTTTCAAAACCATATCTAAACATATCGCTGTCATTATACCACATCACTTTCCCGGAAGTAAACCCTTTCAGGTGCTGAAAACAGGCCTGTTTTCTCACATAACAGCATTATGTGACCCTTTTCACCCACCTGCGGGCACGGAGAGAGACCGGCTGAAAACTTCCAGGTTTTTTGTGGGGTTTGACGAATGAATAAATATTGCATTTATTTGCATACGGTGTATAATAAGAGACACCTAATTCAAGGAACGCAATGAGGATCGCGTGAAACGCAATGAATAGGAGAGAATACATCATGAAGAACTTCAAGAAGCTGGCCCTCATGGGCCTGACCGCAGTCATGTCTCTGTCTCTGCTGGCCGCCTGCGGCGGCGGCAACAGCGGCAGCGCCGAGACCCCCTCCGGCAACACCGAGACTCCCGCCGCCTCCGGCGAGTTCACCACCGTGGAGGCCGGTAAGCTGATCATGAGCACCAACGCTCAGTTCCCCCCCTATGAGATGGTGGGCGACGGCGAAGGCTACGAGGGCACCGGCTATGAGGGCATCGACGTGGAGATTGCCTACGCCATCGCCCAGAAGCTGGGCCTGGAGCTGGTCGTGGACAACATGGGCTTTGACGCCGCCCTGCAGGCTGTGCAGACCGGCAAGAGCGACATCGTCATGGCCGGCGTCACTGTGACCGATGACCGTCTGGAGGTCATGGACTTCTCCGACACCTACGCCAACGGCATTCAGGTCGTCATTGTCCCCGAGAACTCCGACATCGCCACCATCGATGATCTGGAGGGCAAGCTGATCGGCTGCCAGATGGGCACCACCGGCTACATCTACTGCTCCGACACCCCCGAGAACGGCGGCTACGGTGAGGACGCCGTGATCCCCTATGACGACGGCGCCGCTGCCATCCAGGCTCTGATGAACGGCCAGGTTGACTGTGTGGTTATCGACAACGCTCCCGCCCAGGAGTATGTGAAGGCCAACCCCGGTCTGAAGATTCTGGACACTGAGTTCGCCAACGAGAACTACGCCATCGGCTTTGCCAAGGGCAACACCGCTCTGAAGGACGCCGTCAACACCGCTCTGATCGAACTGGTTGAGGACGGCACCGTGCAGTCCATCATCGACAAGTATATCCCCGCTGAGGGCTGAGACAACCAACAAATCCGTGTTCAACTGAAAAGGGCGGCCTTCGGGCCGTCCTTTTTCGGGTCGTATTCGGAAAAGGTAAGAAAGGAGAATCTCTGTGAACTGGGCGCAACTCTATGAGTCCCTGGGACAGCAGCTGAAAGACGGCGTGGACTTGCCCTGGTGGCAAGACGCCTTCGTGGGCATTTACAAGGCCTTCTTTGAGGAGGACCGCTGGCAGTTCTACCTGGACGGCGTGCTGACCACCCTCTGGATCACCGCCTTGGCACTGATCCTGGGTATTGTGCTGGGCGTTGTGGTGGCTGTAATCCGCACCACCCACGATCAGCAGCGTCTGGGCCGGCACAACCCCGTCCTGGGCGTACTGAACGTGATCTGCAAAATCTATGTTACCATTATCCGCGGCACCCCCATGATGGTCCAGCTGCTGATTATGGGCTTTATCATCTTTAAAAGCAGCCGTGAGTACACCCTGGTGGGCACCCTCACCCTGGGCATCAACTCGGGCGCCTATGTGGCCGAGATCGTCCGCGGCGGCCTGATGAGCGTGGATATCGGCCAAAGCGAAGCCGGACGGTCCCTGGGCCTGAACTATCTGGACACCATGCGCTTTATTGTCATTCCCCAGGCCTTTAAGAACATCCTGCCTGCTCTGGGCAACGAGTTTATCACCCTGTTTAAGGATACTGCTCTGATCTCCGCCATCGGCGGCAAGGAGCTGGTCTATGCCGCCAAGTCCATCGGCAGCAAGACCTACGATGTGATGTATCCCTATCTGGGCATCGCCATCATCTATCTTCTGATGGTCATGCTCTTCACCTGGCTGCTGGGTATTCTGGAAAGGAGGCTGCGTCAAAGTGATAGACGTTAAACATCTGTCCAAGTCCTTCGGGGACCATCTGGTGCTGGACGACATCTCCGAGCACATCTATCCCGGGGAGAAAGTGGTCATCATCGGGCCCTCCGGCTCGGGTAAGTCCACCTTCCTGCGCTGCCTCAACCTGCTGGAGGCCCCCACCAAGGGCACCATCACCTTTGAGGGCACCGCCATCACCGACCCCAAGACCAACATCGACCTGATCCGTCGGCAGATGGGTATGGTGTTCCAGCACTTCAACCTCTTCCCCAACATGACCATCCGGAAGAACATTACCCTGGCTCCCGTCCGCACCAAGCTGATGAGCCAGGCCGAGGCCGATGACACCGCCACCGCCCTGCTGAAGCGGGTGGGTCTGGAGGAGAAGGCGGACGCCTATCCCGCCCAGCTCTCCGGCGGCCAGAAGCAGCGTATCGCCATTGTCCGGGCTCTGGCCATGAAGCCCAAGGTGATGCTGTTCGACGAGCCCACCTCCGCTCTGGATCCCGAAATGGTGGGCGAGGTGCTGGAAGTCATGAAGCAGCTGGCTGACGAGGGCATGACCATGGTGGTGGTCACCCACGAGATGGGCTTTGCCCGGGAAGTGGGCAGCCGGGTCCTCTTTATGGACGGCGGCCATGTGCTGGAGCAGAACGAGCCCCACGCCTTCTTCGCCAACCCCAAGGAACAGCGCACCATCGAATTTTTGTCCAAGGTGCTGTAATCTGCCACGTCCCCCGGTACAAACTGTACCGGGGGACCTTTTCCGTTTCTTTTTCACCGGTCGGCTTTGACAAGCTGGGCTTTTTGCGCTATAATGGCACACTATCTTCCCAAATGACCGGAGTACCATACTATGATGAACCGTAAACAAATCCTTTCCCTGCTGCGCAAGGACCGGCTGTGGCAGGCGGTCTTTCTGCTTTTGACCCCCTTTACCGCCGTGTGGCTCATGCAGTTTACATACGGAGCCAATCCTTTTGCTCTGACCTTCCCCGTACTGGTGGCCAACGCCCTGTGCGTGGCTCTGCTGTTCTGGCTGCTGTGCGCCCTGGTGGGGCGCATTGCCCCCTGCACCATCGGCATCCACATCGCCGCCGGGTCCTGGGGCGCCGCCAACTGCTTCGTCAACACCTTCCGGGGCACCCCCATCCTGCCCTGGGACTTCTCTGCCCTGGGTACCGCCGCCAGCGTGGCGGGCAACTACCACCTGTTCCTCACCTGGCAGATGGGAGTCGCCATCTTTCTGGCGGCCGCCCTGGTGGTGTTCCTCCACCCGGAGCGGCGCAAGGCCCGGCTGCGGCTCACCACCCGGAAGCGCCTGCCCCTGCGGCTGGCCTGTCTGGCGGCGGGGCTGGCCTGCCTCATGTTCCTGCTACCCTCGGAAAAGCTGGAGAAGCTGGGGGTCAAGACCGACGTGTGGGATCAGGCGGGGGCCTACCGCACCGGCGGCTGCCTGGCCGTCTTTTACCGCAATACCGAGTTTCTGGAGGTGGAAGAGCCGGAGGGCTACTCTTCGGAGAACGTGGACACCCTGCTGGAGGGGGTGGAGCCCCTGAAGCCGGCGGCGGTGTCGGTCCAAAAGCCCAACATCATCGCCATCATGAACGAGTCCTGGGCCGATTTTGAGTCCTACGGCAATCTGCAGCTCAGCGAGAGCGTCACCGACTACATCCGCTCCCTGGACAATTCCATCTTCGGCCACACCTATACCTCGGTATTCGGGGCGGGTACCAGCGCCAGCGAGTTTGAGTTCCTCACCGGCAACACCATGGCCTTCCTGCCCTCGGGCAGCATCCCCTACCAGCAGTATGTGCTGGGGCCCACCGCCTCTCTGGCCTCCCTGCTGAAGGCCCAGGGGTATGACACCCTGGCCTTCCACCCTGGTGAGCGCACCTCCTGGCAGCGCAATCTGGCCTATCCCCAGCTGGGCTTTGACCAGTTCAAGTGCGTGGACGACATGGACGTGGCCCAGACCATGGAACACGGCTATGTCAGCGATCAGTCCGACTTTGAGCAGATTATTTGGGAGTTTGAGCACAAGGAGGAGGGGCAGCCCCTCTTCCTGTTCAACGTCACCATCCAGAACCACGGCAGCTACACCGCCGAGGACTATCTCGCCCAGGTCACCCTCACCGACCAGCCGGGCAAGTACCCCCAGGCCGAGCAGTACCTCACCCTGGCCAACAAAACCGACCAGGCCTTCCGCACCCTGGTGGAGTATTTCCAGAGCCAGGAGGAACCCACCATTATCCTCATGTTCGGCGACCACCAGCCCTCGGTGGAGCAGGGCTTCCTGGACAAGGCCTACGGCGTCACCCAGGACCAGATGAACATGAACCAGTACATGGGCAAGTATGAGACGCCCTTTGTGATCTGGGCCAACTATCCCCTGCCGGAGGAGGGGCCGGAGATCACCAGCCTGAACTTTTTGAGCCTCTATCTGCTGCGGTACGCCGGCATTGAGGGTACGGTGTACGACGGCTATCTGTGGCAGCTCCAGCAGCAGCTGCCCGCCCTCACCTTTGTGGGCTACATGGACACAGCCGGGCAGGCCCACAGCCATCTGGAGACCAACGACTATACCGCCCTCATTGAAGACTACCAGCAGGTGCAGTACAACAACCTATTTGGAGGGGGCGGACGGCGAAGCGCCGTCTTTGATCCATAAACGTCAAAAAATAGGGCTGGCACCTTGGGTGCCAGCCCTATTTTTATGAGTTTCCTATTCCCCTGCACAGACAGCACATTTTTGTACCTCTGCCCCTTTTGCTTCATTTGGTGTGCTGAAACGTCCCCGGCGCTGCACACGGGATCTTTTTTCAATCTCTTCAGGGGACATCTGGGATGAGATAGAAAGCAGCACTTCCTCAAGCCGGGCATTGATTTTCAGATTCCGTTCCTTTTTTCTGCGGATGATTCCAAAACAACCAACGGGAGAAATATAAATATCTTCAGGCGCATCGGGAGATACGATGCTGTCCATTCCTGCAAAGGTACAGTTCTCAGGTATTGCAGAACAATTCAAGGACAAGCCGTTCTCCAAAGGAACAATGTCTTTTCCAAAATCATAAAAAACCTGGGTATCGGAAATGCGGACAGAACGGGCGCATAACGCAAACTGGAAGGAATCGAGATTGATTCCAAGCCTGTTTTCGTGAATCAAGCGATTGCCGATCCAGCGGACAACCGGTACAGCCCAAGAATTTCCTGTGCTCTGGTATCGGTTGGTCTTTTTTGCTTTCGGAAGATCGGTGTAATGATCAGGGAAGCCCATCAGGCGCTCTGTTTCAAGGGGAGATAACCGGCGGATGCGGTGATCCTGAACCACAAACAACGAGCCGTTATATGCGGCCGCATTGCCATTCCATTTTGTCCCATACGCGGAATACAAGCAATCTGTGTATGCCCTAAACACTTCAAAATGGTGCCCTTCTTTTTCAAACGTCAAGGGAAACTGCGGATATTCCGGCAGTTCGTTTTCGTGGATCTCAAACAAAACATCTTCGGGATGGAAGTCCTTGCCGCCGGCTATCACATAAAGGCGGCGTCTTTGTTGGGGAAGTCCAAAAAATTTAGCATCCAGAACGCGCCAGGCAACATTACGGGTATTCCCTCGAATCAGGCCTGAATTGGGCCATTTCCCGCCCTTTACAGACAGGACTTGGTCCAGACCTGCAAGGGATGATACCAAGCAGCCAAAGGCATTGGTCTTGTCAGCCAATACTCCTTCGACATTTTCCCAAAAGACCTTGCAGCGTCCCTGTCCTCTCGACATACGAACGGTATCATTGGCCTCAATAATATCCACAAATTTCAAGGTAAGGTTCCCACGATCATCGTTTAACCCATTTTGCCATCCAGCCAGGGAAAATGCCTGGCACGGCGTCCCCCCGCAAATCAAATCAGGCGCGCTCATCTTCCCTTGCGCAATCTGATCCGGGATGTCATTCATGTCGCCGAAATTGGGGATTGTGGGATATTTCTCAGCAAGGACTCTGGACGGAAAGGGTGCAATTTCCGAAAACCAATCAAAATGAACGCCAAAAGGTTCCCAGGCCACTGATGCAGCTTCAATACCGGAGCAAACGCTGCCAACAGTTTTGATCAAAGGTGTATGACCTCCTTTGGTTCTTGTGTCTCTACATTTTAGCTGATTATGAGTCTCAATTCAATGGCAATCAGGCGCGTCATCGTTCCGCTTTTCTCTTATTTGTGCGCTTCTTTCAACGCATTTAAAAGATGCCTGCGCCACGCTGCAATGTCATACCAGGGACAGCCGATACACCCCCGTTCTGCTTCCTTTCCCTTTCTGGGGATTGCAGGGTCCCAGTTCTCTGTTCCTTCGTAGTAGTAGGGAATTCCATAAATCACGCCTCGCTTCCCGGTCTGGAAACAGGCGCGGCAAACTTCCCGCTTCTGCTGATTTCTCTGATTGGTCAACAGCTGAAACTTATCTCTGATCTCATCATCAGACATGGTCTCAGGATTTTCAGACTTGGTCTTGTCATCCCATCGGATTTCTGAGAACTTATGGTCAGGTAGGCAGTTCCTGCTAACGGTGTTCTCATAGACATCAACGCTCCCAAGCACGCGGATGATCCGATTCCGAAGGGCTGGAGACCAGGTTTCATAACCATTTCCCGCAAGCTCCACCCGATGGATAGGCAAAAGCATCAGGCGCGTGCTGCGGCGATTTCCGCATACAGGGCAGTGATAGTTGATATGAGTGGCGACTGTATAGCCCATCTCTTTGATATCCTGAATTCTTCGGGCAAAATTCGGATTGGAAATTTCACAGTTTCGGCAATGCCAGCGGCCGTCTTTCAGGATATTGAAAGTCTCTTTGGTTTCTACCGAGCGCGTGGCATTCCACAGCCTGTCCTGCTCCGCCACCCATTTGGGGTACAAAGACGGGTGCATTTGCGCATAGATGTGATTTAAATGCTCCTCAAGGGCTTGATGATCCTCAACCGGAATCGAAACCCCTGTTCTGCGATATTCAACAGGAACCCAACCGTCCCATTTTTTATGGACATCAGGATAGGAAAACCGGACATGAACGTATTCTTCCGATGCTTTTGTGTTCAGCTTTCTGGGTTCGTCGTATAATAGAATATTTGCATTCAGTGCCATAGCAAGCTCTCCTATAACTCCTCAAATCATTCCGCCAAAGAGAGGTAAAATCCATCTGCAATTTCTGAAAAAAGCGCGCCGCAGATGCGGCGCACTTTTTTATGTTGTGAGGTTCCAGGCGAAGTGGTTTAGATCCTCCTCCAGGATCAGCTCCCGTTTGCTGTCGGCGGCCGTAATGGGGCGGATGGGGCGGCAGGGGTTGCCGTAAGCCAGCCAGCCGGCGGGGATGTCCTTGGTGACCACACTGCCCGCGCCGATCACCGCTCCGTCTCCGATGGTGACGCCGTCCAGCACCACCACGTTGCAGGCCAGCCACACCCCGCTGCCGATGTGGATCTCCCGGGCAAACTCCGCCATGGTGGTGCGGCCCTCCCCGTCCAGGCCGGTGCGCTCCTGGGCGGGCAGGGGGTGGTTGGTGGCCATCAGGGACACGTTGGGCCCAAAGCACACGTTGTCCCCGATGAATACCCTGGCATCATCCATCACCATCAAATTGAAGTTGGCGAAAAAGTTCTCTCCAATAAAGGTATGGCAGCCGTAGTTAAACTGGACAGGGCCCTGGAAGTAGCAGGCCTTGCCCGCCCGGCCCAGAATGGCCCGGATCACTTCCCCCCGGTCAGGGTCGTACTCGTCCATGGAATTGTACTTCCGGCAGGCCTCATGGGCCTTGTGCTTCAGGTCCTTCAGCTCCTGCCGCCGGGGATCAAACATCTTCCCCGCAAAGATCTTTTCTTCCTCCGTCATGCTTCATTCACCTGATTTGCCTTGGAATTGGTCCCCTTCCGACAGCGCGCTGTTGCGGAAGGAATTTTTCAGCAGCCGGATGCAGTCGCCCAGCAGCTGATCCAGGTCGGAAAATACGGTGTGAGCCAGCTTGTTGTAGTAGGTATTGAGCAGCCCGTTGAGAAATACGATGATGGAGAAGGCCGCCGCGTCCCGGGACACCTGGAGGGTATATCCCTTGTCGCTCAGATAGTGCTCCATCACCTGCCGGGTGAGGGTAAAGACCTCCATCCCCGCCTCATACTTCCGCCGGGCCACCTCCTCCATCTCCGTACCGGCGTAATCGGCCTGCATGGGGACCTTTTTCAGCGCCATCACCTCGTAAAAGGTGGGGTGGCTCCACGCAAACTCCAGATAGGTATGCAGGAAGGCGTCAAACTGAGCCTCCCCGCCGGAGACCGTCTCCATAGCCTGCCGCAGGCTGTCGCACAGCTGGCGGTAGCCCTCGATGACCACCGACAGATATACCTCGTCCTTATTGACAAAATAGAGATAGATCTTGGTGGCTGAGGCGCCGATTTTCTGCCCCAGGCGGCGCATGGTCAGGCCCTCATAGCCGTCGGCCGCAAGGATGTCCAGGGCGGCGTCCAGAATACGGGCTTTTTCCGCTGCTTTTTCCGCAGGCGTCTTTTCCCTGGGCGGCATAAGACCACCTCTCTTTCCTCTCTTTCTTGATACCGTTATTGTACCAAATCCTATTTTTACATTCAATACTTCCCTTTTTTCAGGGGGGCGTAATATTTCTGAGAAAGGTATGGATATCCCGGCAGAAATGTGATAAGCTGTAAACCGGTGTCCACCGGAATGCCGCGCTTTTATTGCAGAAAGGAGGTCTCCCCGTTGAAGCCGGACTACAACGAACTGCTGGAAATCGTAAGCGAAATGGGCTTCCGGCTCATGCTCAGCGGAGCGGAGATCTACCGGGTGGAGGAGTCCATCAGCCGCCTGCTCCAGGCCTATGGGGCTGAGCGGGGGGAGGTCTTTGCCATCCCCAACTGCATCATCGTCAGTCTCACCTCTCCCCAGGGGGAGCCTATGACCCAGATTCGCCGGATGCCCAACCACGGCACCGACATCTACCTGCTGGAGCGGTATAACGATCTGTGCCGCCGCCTGTGCCGGGAGACGCCCCCCTTTGAGGAGGCCCTGGACAGTATGCGGGAGATCGAGCGCACCCACAAGGTCTACTCCCTGCCCGTCCAGCTGCTGGCCCACTTCCTGGGCTGCGGGATGTTCTCCCTGTTCTACGGCGGTTCGGTATGGGACGGTCTGTGCGGCGGACTCTGCGGCATGGTGATCTGCCTGTGTATGGCCTTCACCTCCAAGCTGGGGGCCAACCTCTTTTTCAAAACCATCGCCGGCGCGGCGGTGTCCGCCTTTGTGGCCCTGGCCCTTACTGCCGCCGGCATTGGCCAGAATTCCGACAGCATCATCATCGGCGCCCTGATGGCCCTGGTGCCCGGCATTGCCTTTACCAACGCCATGCGGGATATTATGGCCGGCGACATGGTGGCCGGCATCAGCAAGGCCGCCGAGGCCTTGCTCATCGGAGCGGCCATCGCCCTGGGCACCGCCCTGGCTCTGGGCCTGATCCGAATGCTGATGGGAGGCTGACATGGAAGAGTTTACCTACTATCTGCCCTGTATCTACGCCTTCCTGGCCTGCATCGGCTTTTCCCTGCTGTTCAACATCCACGGAGCCGCGGGTATGCTCATCTGCGCCGGCGGCGGGGCCCTGGGCTGGCTGGTCTATCTGCTGGCCGCCCCCCTGGTTCACAGCGACATCATCCAGTCCTTTTTCGCCGCCCTGGCCATCTCCGCCTGGTCGGAGATCATGGCCCGTCTGCGCCGGTGCCCGGTGACCAGCTATCTGCTGGTGGCCCTCTTTCCCCTGGTGCCCGGCGGCGGCATCTACTACACCATGGAGCACGCCATGAGCGGGGAGACCTCCCTGTTCCTGGAGTCTCTGCTCCACACCCTGGGCCTGGCCGGGGCCCTGGCGGTGGGCGTGCTGATGGTGGCCTCTCTGGCCCGCCTGGTCACCAACTACCAGAATCACCGGCGGGGCCTGTCAGGAGGCAAACACCCATGAGACGCTACGATTTCGTCCTGCTGGACGCAGATAATACCCTGTTCGATTTTGATCGCTCGGAGCACGAGGCCCTGCGCCTGGCTCTGGAGGCCTTCTCCATCCCCTGTCCCCCGGAGACCGAGGCCCTCTATGTGTCCATCAACAGTTTCCTGTGGGCCATGCTGGACCGGGGAGTGGCCACCCGGGAGTGGCTGGTGGTGGAGCGCTTTGCCCGGCTCACCGCCGCCCTGGGGGTGGACGCCGACCCCGCCGCCCTCAACCGGACCTATCTGGACCGGCTGGGCGAGCAGTCCTTTCTCCTCCCCGGCGCCCTGGAGGTCTGCCGGGCCCTGGGGGAGCACTGCACTCTTGCCATCCTCACCAACGGCGTGGCCCGGGCCCAGCGGGGCCGGTTTGACCGCTCCCCCCTGAAAGAACTCATTCCCCATCTCTTTATCTCCGAGGAGATCGGCGCTTCCAAGCCCAGCCCCGCCTTCTTCCGACCGGTGCTGGACGCCCTGGGCATCACCCACCTGAGCCGGGCCCTGATGGTGGGGGATAACCTGACCTCCGACATCGGCGGCGCCGCCGCCATGGGGCTGGATACCGCCTGGTACAACCCCCGCCATCTGCCCAATCCCGGCCCCGTTACCCCTACCTGGGAGATCGCCAGGCTGGAGGAACTGCTGCCGCTGGTGCTGGACGGCCCTGATTTTTAAACTTCAAACGAGGTGTTTTGTTTGTCCCGCTCGCTCTATTCCCAGCTTACCGGCAACTCCTCTCCGCCGCCCCGCCGCCGTCTGCCCCTGGTGCTGGCGGCCATTGCGTTGGGTGTGGTTCTGGTGACCGTTCCGGTGCTCAGCCGCGCCCCGGCGGAGGGGGCTGATCCCCTCCCCACGGCCACCGTCACCCCTACCCCCACGCCTACCCCTACACCTGCCTTTGATTTTACCCAGCCCGCCCCCAAGACCGATCCGGTGGACATGGACTACTTCTCCGACGCCCTGTTCATCGGCGACTCCCGCACCCATGGGCTGGAGCTGTACAGCGGCGTCAAGGGCGCCACCTTCTACGTCTACACCGGACTGAGTATTTTCGGGGTGAACAATCCCGGCCTGGTGACGGTGGACGGACAGGACTATTCCATTGTGGAAGCCCTGGAGAAGGGTCCCCGGTTTGGCAAAATCTACATAGCCTTCGGTATGAATGAGCTGGGTTATTACAATGAGGAAAACTATTTGCGCACCTTCGGCGTCTTTATAGAGGAGGTAAAGGCCCTCCAGCCCAATGCCGTGGTCTATCTGCAAAATCTGGCCCCGGTAGACGAGGCCAAATGCAAAGCCTACGGTCAGGCCTCCTGCATCACCAACGCCCGGGTAGAGGCCTTTAATCAGCTGTTTGCCCAGCTGGCCCGGGAACATCAGGTGGTGCTGGTGGACGTGTACAGCGCCCTCACCGCCGACGGCCCCCTGCCGGACGACGCCACGTCGGACGGCATCCACTTCAAGCGTCCCTGGTATGAAACATGGCTGACCTGTCTGATGGAACACACCGTGGACCCGGCGATCTACCAGGCCGGACAGACCCATGCGGATGATATGGAAGGAGATAAAGAACCATGAAGAACCTGTTGACCCGACTGCTGCCCGGCGTGCTTGCCCTGTGCCTGACCCTTTCCGCCTGCGGAGGCGGTGGAAGCGCCAAGAGCTATGACCCTGCCGCCACCGCCAAGGCTCTGCTGGAGTCCGACGCCTTCAGCGACACCCTGGACACCCTGGACAAGGACACCGCCGCCACCATGTACGGCATTGACGCCTCCACCATCACCGACTGCGTGGTGTACACCTCCCTGTCCATGGGCGCGGAGGAAATCGCCGTGCTCACCCTCACCGACGAGGCCGCCGCCAAGACCGCCAAGGAGGCCCTGGATAAGCGGGTCAGCGATCAGATCACCGCCCTGGAGAGCTATATGCCCGGAGAGGTGGACAAGCTCAACCACGCCATCGTGGAGCAGACCGGCAACACCGCCCTGCTGGTGGTGGCCGCCGACGCTGACGCCGCTCGCAGCGTGCTGGACAGCCTGAACTGAGTCCCACCCAAAAACGCCGGGGATACCCCGGCGTTTTTTCTGAAAAAATAAACTGGCTTTCCCTCAACTTTTCACTGGCCCCTGCCGTCTAACAGATGCAAACACAAGACCCCCGGCCGGGTCCAGTTTATACAGATCGAGGTGTCTTCATTGTCCCAGTCCTATCATCCCAAACGCATGAAAAACAAGAGAAACGGCCCCGGCGCCACCCTGCCCCTGCTCATTGCCGCCGCAGCGGTATGCGTCTGTCTGCTGCTCATCCCCTCCGCGGGCAAGAGCGCTCCCCCCGCCGCCGAGGTTACCCCCTCCGTGCAGCCCGAGGTCACCCCCTCCGCACCGGTGACCGAGCCCTCCGCCGCCCCGTCGGAGTCTCCGGCTGTGGAGCCC
>NZ_NFHC01000025.1:0-51069 GCF_002161245.1 Flavonifractor sp. An9 | reverse complement strand
AGGAGGCCCTGGAGGACGCCAAGAAAAAGTTTGTGGGCCCCAACCCCAACATCCTGGCTCTGCCCCAGACCTTCAAGCTGAGCGCCGTCCATCTGTGCATGAAGGACGACGATCTGAGCCGCGTGTAATTCTGCACTGTACAAGCGGCCGTGCTGTGAAGGTTGATTCACAGCACGGCCGTTTTGGTGACAAGGCGCAGTCTTTGTGCTATAATACAGCCCGGATATGGCTTTGCCCCAGGAGGTCCCTGCGGCAAGAATTTGAGATTTCAATGAAACAGGAGGTCCTGTATCCTATGAACATCACCATTTCCGATCTGCTCGATCTGTCCCACACCCTGGCCGGGGATTATCTCCGGCAGTTTCAGTACCCCTGGGAGGCCCTGGACGGCATCAAGGACCTGATCCTCTCCCTGGGCAGCCAGCTCCCCGCCGAGGAGTACAGCCAGTCCCAGGAGCACGTCTGGGTCCACAAAACCGCCGTGGTGGCCCCCACCGCCTACCTGGGCGCCCCCTGCATCATCGGCCCTGAGACCGAGGTGCGTCACTGCGCCTTTATCCGGGGCTCCGCTCTGGTGGGAGCCCACTGCGTGGTGGGCAACTCGGTGGAGCTGAAAAACGTCATTCTCTTCGACAACGTCCAGACCCCCCACTACAACTATGTGGGCGACTCCATCCTGGGCTACAAGAGCCACATGGGCGCCGGCTCCATCACCTCCAACGTCAAGTCCGACAAGACTCTAGTGGTGGTAAAGGGGGAGACCCCCATCCCCACCGGCCGGAAGAAGATGGGCGCTATCCTGGGCGACTTTGTGGAAGTAGGCTGCAACTCGGTCCTCAACCCCGGTACTATTCTGGGCCGCCACAGCAGCGTCTACCCCACCTCCTGCGTCCGGGGCGTTATTCCCGCCCACAGCATTTATAAGGACAAG
Source organism: Flavonifractor sp. An9 (assembly GCF_002161245.1). Taxonomy (NCBI): domain Bacteria; kingdom Bacillati; phylum Bacillota; class Clostridia; order Eubacteriales; family Oscillospiraceae; genus Flavonifractor; species Flavonifractor sp. An9. The sequence continues at coordinate 50,138 of NZ_NFHC01000025.1, read as the reverse complement.
GATCACATCGTCCTGCGGGAGGAGCAGTAACCATTTCACCTGTAAACAGCGCCCCGTTGGAGAGCTTTTCTCCAACGGGGCGCTGTTCTTTTCTATCCTATTGGCCATCCTGGGGCAGGCGGTCCAGCTGAGCCTGGGCGGTCTCCTGCACCGCCTGCCGGGCCTGCCGGAACCAGGCCAGCAGGGCCTGGGCCTGAGGCGTGATGGTGCTGCCGCCGCCCCCCAGGCCCCCCGCCTCGGTACTCACCAGGGGCATAGCCAGCCCACGCTCCGCCGTGTGGAGGATTTTCAGGGCTTTAGAGTAAGACAGTCCCATTTTCTGGGCGGCCGCCCGCAGGGAGCCGGTCCGCTCCACCTGCTCCAGCAGCTCCGCCGGTCCCGGCCCGAAGATCCGCCGCCCCGTCTCATCGGTCAGATAGAATTTTCCTTCCCCCCGCATAGCCCGCTCCCTTCTCTGCCGTCCGGCTGCTATGCCGGGCGGTTTTTGCTTCTATGGCCATTATATCGTTGTGTTTTCAAAAACACAACGTAAATTTTCTTTATCAATTTACCCCATTACCACCAGGTAATCCCGGAAAACTTAGCACTTTTTATATTCATTTTGTCTGTTTCACTTTTCTCATTCTCCCTTTGTCGGCACTCTTTCGGATTTTTCCAATCTTTGTTCGCGTCCGAACCATCCATTTGACTTTCCTGTACCAAAAGGTTTAAATATAATTATAGTTTAGTTTTAATCCTCATAATTCTGTTTCAAAGGAGAGGAGTATACCATGGAATATGTGAACGCATCGTCCGTCCAGCAAGTGCTGGACACGCTGGCTCAGGCCGATGGCGGAGCCGTGGTCCTGGCCGGCGGCACCGACCTGATGGTGGATTTCAAGGCCGGAAAGGTACAGCCCCAGGTGTGGGTGGATGTGACCCGGGTGCCCGAGCTGTGCGGCATCACCGTGGAGGACGGCAAGCTGGTCATCGGCGCCGCCGTCACCCTGACCACCATCGCCCGCTCGCCGCTGGTCCGCCAATACTTCCCCTCCCTGGCCCAGGGCTGCGGCACGGTAGGGTCCCTCCAGATCCGCAACTCGGCCACCCTGGTGGGCAACGTGGTCAGCGCCCAGCCCGCCGGTGACGGCGCCATGTCCCTGGCCCCTCTGGACCCCACCTTCACCGTCCTGTCCGCCCAGGGGGAGCGGCAGCTGTCCATGGGCGAGATGTACGCCGGCTTTGCCCGCAGCACCATCGACCACAGCCGGGAGCTGGTGACCAAGATCTCCATTCCTCTGCCCCAGCCGGGGGAGGCCGCTTCCTTTGTGCGACTGGAGCTGCGGAAATCCCTGTCCCTGCCCATGCTCAACTGCGCCGCCATGGTCCATGTGGAGGACGGCCTGGTCACCTGGGCCCGGATCACCATGGCCCCCGTGGGCGTGGGCCCCGTGCGGGCCCAGGCAGCCGAGGCCTTCCTGGCAGGCAAGCCTCTCACCGACGAGAACATGGCCCAGGCCGGACAGCTGGCCCTGGAAAACGCCAACCCCAGAAGCAACCCCCTGCGGGGCAGCCGGGAGTACCGGCTGGACACCCTGCCGGTGATCATCCGCCGGGCCCTGGAGGCCTGCCGGGATCAGCTGGCACATTGAGAGAAAGGCGGAATTGACATGGCTGTTTTACATACCACCATCAACGGCGAGGCCATTACGGCGGAGGTGGACCCCTCCATCTCCCTGGCCCAGTTCCTGCGGGACAATCTCTACCTCACCGGCACCAAGATCGGCTGCGGCAAGGGGGAGTGCGGCGCCTGCACCATCATCATGGACGGCAAATCGGTGACCTCCTGCATCATCCCCGTACTGCGGGCGGAGGGGGCCGTCATCCAGACCATCGAGGGTGTGGCCAAAAACGGCAAGCTCCACCCCCTGCAGGAGGAGTTTATCAACCAGGGGGCCGTCCAGTGCGGCTTCTGCACCCCCGGCATGATTATGTCGGCCAAGGCCCTGCTGGATGAGAACCCGGAGCCTAAAAAGGAGGAGATCCGGGAGGCTCTGGGCGGCAACATCTGCCGCTGCACCGGATACGTCAACATCGAGCGGGCGGTGGAGGCCGCCGCCCAGCGCATCCAGAAGGGGGAGTGAGGAGCATGAAATATGTAGGACAAAGCATTCCCCGTAACGACGGCTTTGACAAGGTTACCGGTCGGGGCCTGTTCACCTTCGACGTGACCCTGCCCCGGATGGTATACGGCAAAGTGCTGCGCAGCCCCTACGCCCACGCCAAGGTGCTGAGCATCGACACCACTGAGGCCGAGGCCCTGCCCGGCGTGCGGGCGGTGTGTACCTTTAAAAATACCACCAACAAGGTGTGGAACGGGGCGGCCCCCATGTTCATTACCCCCCTGCCCCACAAGCCGGTGCTGGATCAGACCATCTTCACCGACGAGCCCAAGTACATCGGCGACGAGGTGGCCGCCGTGGCCGCCGACACCGAGGCCATTGCCGAGCAGGCGGTGAAGCTCATCAAGGTAGAGTGGCAGGAGCTGCCCGCCGTCTACGACCCCCTGGAGGCCGTCAAGCCCGAGTCCCCCGAGGTCCAGCCCAAGTTTGCCAACCCCGATTTTCATAACATCTGCGGCGGGCCCATCGTGCTGGAGTTCGGCGGCGATCCCACCTCCACCTTTGACCAGTGCGACGCGGTGGTGGAGTACGACGTGACCCTGCCCCGGGTGAAGCAGGCCCAGATGGAGCCCCACGGCGCGGTGGCCACCTACAACCCCGACGGACGGCTGGAGGTCATCTGTACCACCCAGTCCCTCTACCCCACCAAGATGATTTTGGCCGAGGCCCTGGACCTTCCGGTGAGTAAGGTCACCGTGAAGAACGCCCCCTATGTGGGCGGCGGCTTCGGCGTGCGCATCGGCCTGTCCGGCAAGGCGGAGATTCTGGCGGCTGCCCTGTCCATGCAGTGCTTCCGCCCCGTCAAGCTGATCTACACCCGTGAGGAGGACTTCACCTGCTCCGACTCCCGCCACGGCGGCTACCTCAAGTGCAAGCTGGGCGCCAAGGCCGACGGCACCTTTGTGGCCATCGACACCCAGGCCTGGCTGAACACCGGCGCCTACGCCACCTTCGGCACCGACCTGGTGGGTGTGTGCGGCGCCTGCGGCACCGCCGGGGCCTACGCCATCCCCAACTTCCGCTATACCGGCTGGCCGGTGTACACCAACCAGATGACCGCCGGCGCCATGCGCGGCTTCGGCACCCCCCAGGGCAACGCTGTGGTGGAGCCCGCCATTGAGCTGATGGCGGAAAAGCTGGGTATGGACCCCATCGAGCTGCGGAAAAAGAACTCCACCCGGGAGGACACCAAGAACTGGTTCCCCTTCCCGCCTGGCTCCTGCGGCACCAACGAGTGTCTGGACAAGGCGGCCGCCGCCATCGGCTGGTATGACAAGCACGGCAAGGCCGGTGAGCAGACCGGCCGCATCCGCCGGGGCGTGGGCATCTCCGCCGGTACCCACGTCAGCAACGCCGCCCCCTTCTGCGTGGACTACAACACCGTCATTCTCCGCATCGAGCGGGACGGCACCCTCTTCGTCAACTCCTCCATCCCGGAGATCGGCCCCGGCTCAACCACCGCCTGCCTCCAGGTGGCCGCCGACCTCATCGGGGTACCCTACAAGGACGCCGTCATGAAGTTCGGCGACACCGACGCCGCCCCCTTCGACATCGGCTCCCACGCCACCCGCACTCTGTACACCGTCAGCTATGTCATGGCCGACGCCGGTAAAAAGCTGCGGAAGGACATTTTTGACTGGGTGGGGCCCAAGCTGGGCATCGATCCGGAAAACCTGGATATGACCGACGGCATCATCACCTGCGACGGCAAGCAGGTGGCCACCCTGGCCGACATGGCCTCCCAGGCCCATCTGGAGGGCAAGCAGTTCCTGGCCTCCTCCTGCCAGGTGCCCCCCAACTGTCTCCCCTTCTACGCCCAGGCCGCCGAGGTGGAGGTGGACATGGAGACCGGCATGGTGAAGGTCATCAAGGTAGCCGCCGCCCACGACGTGGGCAAGGCGGTCAACCCGCCCCTGTGCCGGGGCCAGATCGAGGGCGGCGTGCTCCAGGGCGTGGGCTACGCTGTCCGGGAGGAGATGACCTATGTGGAGGGCAAGGGCTTCTACAACAAGGGCTTCCACTCCTATATGCTGCCCACCGCCGACGACCGGCCGGAGATCGAGTCCATCCTGGTGGAGAATCCGGACCCCTCCGGCGTATTCGGCATCATCGGCATCGGCGAGTGCGGCGTCAACCCCACCCTGGCTGCCATCGGCAATGCAGTGGCCGACGCCACCGGTGTGCGCTTCCACGAGTTCCCCCTGACCCCCGGCCGTGTGCTGGCGGGCCTGAAGGCGGCGGGCAAGGCCTAAGTTCCTTGACAGACCCCGTCCTCTCCGTGTATCATGGAAGAACAGAATGACACGGAAAGGGGCGCGGTCATGGAAGAGAACAAACCCTACTGGGAAGGCAAGCACTTCTCCTTCTACACCAACAAGGAGTGCGAGTATTATCCCTGCCACAAGGTCCCCGAGGGCCAGGATTTCAACTGCCTGTTCTGCTACTGCCCGCTGTATATGCTGGGCCGGGACTGCGGCGGCAACTTCAAGTACCTGGACAGCGGGATCAAGGATTGCAGCAACTGTACCCTCCCCCACAAGCGGGAGAACTACGGCTACATCGCCGCCAAATTCCAGGAGATCGCCAAGGCCATGGCCGACCGGGAGCGGGAAGCCGAACAGAAGTAACACGCGCAAAAGGGTCAGCTGTCAAACAGCTGGCCCTTTCTTTTTGGTAAGCGATAGGATTTTCCCCCCATCTGTGATATAATGTTTTCCAATTCCCCAAGCAAAGGAGCTGCTTCCATGAAGATTATTGACATTTTGAACCAGGACCGCCCCACGCTGTCCTTTGAGGTTTTCCCCCCCAAGACCAGCGACACCTATGACTCGGTTGCCAAGGCCACCCAGGAGATCGCCGCTCTGCGGCCCGACTTTATGAGCGTGACCTACGGCGCCGGCGGCGGCACCAGCGACTACACCGTGGGCATTGCCGCCGGTATCCAGCAGCAGTACGGCGTGGACGTGCTGGCCCACCTGACCTGCGCCTCCTCCACCCGAGACCATGTGGCCCAGGTGCTGGAGCACCTGAAGGAGAAGGGCATCCAGAACGTGCTGGCCCTCCGGGGCGACATCCCCGAGGGGGGCGCTCCCGCCCACGACTACCAGTACGCCGCCCAGCTGGTGCGCGACATCAAGGCCCACGGCGACTTCTGCATCGGCGGAGCCTGCTACCCCGAGGGGCACCCCGAGTCCCCCACCAAGAACGCCGACATCGACCACCTGAAAGCCAAGGTGGAGGCGGGCTGCCAGTTCCTCACCACCCAGATGTTTTTTGACAACAACATCCTCTACAACTTCCTCTACCGCATCCGGGAAAAGGGGATCACCGTGCCGGTGGTGGCGGGCATCATGCCGGTAACCAACGGCAAGCAGATCGCCCGCATCTGCAAGCTGTCCGGCACCTACCTGCCCGAGCGGTTCAAGGCCATTGTGGACAAGTTTGGGGACAATCCCGCCGCCATGCGCCAGGCCGGTGTGGCCTACGCCGCCGAGCAGATCATCGACCTCATCGCCAACGGCGTGGAGCACATCCACATCTACTCCATGAACAAGCCCGAGATCGCCGCCTCCATCCAGTCCAGCCTGTCGGAGGTTCTGAAATGATCCACACCCCCCGGTCCGAGGCCCTGCGCTATCTGGGCTACCGGGGCGCACAGCCCGACGAGGCCACCGCCGCCCTGCTGGAAGAGCGCATCCAGGCGGTGGAGGAGGCCGCCGACCCCCGGTGGACTTCTCTGGAGGTCCCCCTCACCCTCCGCCCCGGCGGAGTGGAGCTGGGGGACTGGTCCATTGACAGCGAAAAGCTACGCTCCCACCTGGACGGCTGCACCGCCGCCATCCTCTTCGGGGCCACCCTGGGAGTGGGGGTGGACCGGCTCATCGCCCGCTCGGCGGCGGGCCAGGTGGCCCGGGCCGCCTTGGACCAGGCGGTAGCCGCCGCCCTCATCGAGGCGGTATGCGACCACGCCTGCGATCAGCTGGCCCAGCGCTATCCCGGCAAATACCTGCGCCCCCGGTTCAGCCCCGGCTACGGGGACTTTCCCCTCACCGCCCAGCCCGAACTGCTGCGGCGGTTGGACAGTCCCCGGAAGATCGGCCTCACCGCCACCGACACCTGCCTGCTGGCCCCCATCAAGTCGGTGACGGCGGTGATCGGCCTGGCAAATACCCCCGGCAAATGCCACGCCGGGGGCTGCGCCACCTGTTCCAAAACCAACTGCGCCTTTAGGAGATGATCCCATGACCTTTTTGGACGCGCTGCACAGCCAGCGCCTGTTTTTTGACGGCGGCACCGGCACCCTGCTCCAGGCTCAGGGCCTGAAGGGCGGCGAACTGCCCGAGACCTGGAACCTGCTCCACCCGGACCGCATTTCCGCCCTCCACCAGGCCTATCTGAAGGCGGGAAGCAACATCCTGTGCACCAACACCTTCGGGGCCAACGCCCTGAAGTTCCCCGCCGGCGGGGAGTTTGATCTGGAGGATCTGGTGACCGCCGGTGTACGTCTGGCCTGTGAGGCCAGGGACGCCGACCCCCGGCCCGATGTGTTCGTGGCCCTGGACATGGGCCCCACCGGCAAGCTCTTGAAGCCCATGGGCGACCTGGACTTTGAGGACGCGGTGGCCCTGTACGCCCAGGTGGTAAAAGCGGGGGCCGCCGCCGGGGCCGACCTGGTACTTATCGAAACCATGAGCGACTCCTACGAGGCCAAGGCCGCCGTGCTGGCCGCCAAGGAGAACTGCGACCTGCCGGTAGTGGTGACCACCGTGTACGGGGAGAACGGCAAGCTGCTCACCGGCGGCACCCCCGCCTCCACCGTGGCCCTGCTGGAGGGCCTGGGGGTAGACGCCCTGGGCGTCAACTGCGGCCTGGGCCCCGCTCAGATGCTGCCCATCGTCAAGCAGCTGGTGGAATATGCCTCGGTGCCCCTTATCGTCAACCCCAACGCCGGTCTGCCCCACGCCTGCGACGGCTGCACCGTCTTCGATGTGGGCCCGGCGGAGTTTGCCGTCCACATGGGAGCCATCGCCGACCTGGGGGTCCAGATCCTGGGCGGCTGCTGCGGCACCACCCCCGACCACATCAGGGCAGCCGTGGAGGTATGCCGGGACAAGCCCTACACTCCTGCCGTAGACCGCGGCCGCACTCTGGTGTCCTCTTACGCCCAGGCGGTGGAGATCGGCCCCGCCCCCGTGGTCATCGGCGAGCGCATCAATCCCACCGGCAAGAAGAAGTTCCAGCAGGCCCTGCGGGACCACAACATTGAATACCTCCTCAACGAGGCCTTTGCCCAGGAGGAGGCGGGGGCCCAGGTGCTGGACGTGAATGTGGGCCTGCCCGAGATCAACGAGCCCGCCCTGCTGGTGGAGGTGATGGAGTCCCTCCAGGCTGTCCTCCCCCTCCCCCTCCAGCTGGACACCTCCGACCCGGAGGCCATGGAGCGGGCCATGCGCCGCTACAACGGCAAGCCCATGCTCAACTCGGTGTCCGGCAAGGCCGAGAGCATGGCCGCCCTCTTCCCCCTGGTGAAGAAGTACGGCGGCGTGGTGGTGGGCCTGGCCCTGGACGAGAACGGCATCCCTCCCACGGCGGAGGGCCGGCTGGCCATTGCCAAAAAGATCTGCGACACCGCCGCCCAGTACGGCATCCCCAGAAAGGAGATCGTCATCGATCCCCTGACCCTCACCATCTCCTCCGAGCCTGAGGCCGCCAAAGTCACCCTGGAGGCGGTGGGCCGCATTAAGCAGGAGCTGGGGGTATCCACCATCCTGGGCGTGTCCAACGTGTCCTTCGGTCTCCCCAAGCGGGAGCTGGCAAACACCGCTTTCTTCACCATGGCCCTCCAGCAGGGGCTGGACTGCGCCATTATCAACCCCAATAACGCCGCCATGATGGGGGCCTGGCGGGGCTATCAGGCCCTCATGGGGCTGGACCCCCAATGCGGCCTCTACATCGCCGCCTACGGCGGGCAGGAAGCCCCCGCCGCCCCTGTTTCTTCTACCGACGGCCCCTCTCTCACCGACTGCGTTCTGCGGGGCAGCAAGGAGGGGGCGGCCCAGGCCGCCCAGGCCGCTCTGGACAGCGGCAAGGCCCCCCTGGATATCGTGGACAGCGTGCTCATCCCCGCCCTGGATCAGGTGGGTCAGGGCTTTGAGAAGGGCACCCTCTTCCTGCCCCAGCTGCTCATGAGCGCCGAGGCCGCCAAGGCCGCCTTTGAGGTGGTGCAGAACGCCATGTCCGGCGAGGACCGGCCCAGCCAGGGGGCCGTGGTGCTGGCCACCGTCAAGGGGGACATCCACGACATCGGCAAGAACATCGTCAAGGTTCTGCTGGAAAACTACAGCTTCACCGTCATCGATCTGGGCCGGGACGTGGCCCCGGAGCGCATCGTGGAGGCCGCCGGACAGCCCGGCGTGCGTCTGGTGGGTCTCAGCGCCCTGATGACCACCACGGTGGTGAGCATGGAGGAGACCATCCGCCAGCTGCGGGAAGCCTGCCCTCAGGTGAAGATCGTGGTGGGCGGTGCGGTGCTGACCCCCGCCTACGCCGACCAGATCGGGGCGGACTGCTACGCCAAGGACGCCATGGCCACCGTCCGGTACGCCAAGGAGATCTATCAAAACTGATCCATAGAAAAAGGACCGCTGCGGTGCAGCGGTCCTTTTTTCATGCTTGAAATTCCGGGAAGGGCTCCAGGGTGCGCTCCAAAATGCCGTTGAGGGAGGCAATGAGGATGCCGTAGTTGGTGATGGGAATGCCCTGATCGGCGGCGGTGCGCTGGCGGTACTTCATCTCCCGCTCCCCCAAAGTACAGCCCCCGCAGTGGATCACCAGCTTGTAGGGCGTCAAGTCCTCCGGGTACTCCCGGCCGGAGCAGAAGGTGTAGTCCGGCTCTACCCCCGTGGCCTCGTGAATCCAGCGGGGCAGCTTCACCGTGCCGATGTCCTCGCACTGGCGGTGGTGGGTGCAGCCCTCAGCGATCAGCACCTTGTCCCCGGGCTTCAGCTCCTTTACCGCCCGGGCCCCCTCCACCGTGAGGGCCAGATCGCCCTTGTACCGGGCCATAAGGATGGAGAAGGAGGTGAGGGGCACCTCACGGGGCACGATCTGGGCCACCTTGCCGAACACCTGGCTGTCGGTGACCACCAGCCGGGGCGGCTTGGGCAGCCCCGCCAGGGTGAGGGCCAGCTCGGTGTCCCGGCACACCAGGGCGGAGGCCCCCGCCTCCAGCACATCCCGGATGGTCTGCTGCTGGGGGAGAATCAGCCGCCCCTTGGGGGCCGCCTTGTCGATGGGCACCACCAGCACCACCGTGTCGCCAGGCTGAAGAAGATCGGCGATGAGGGGCCGCTTGGGGCCCTCCTGCCCCGCCAGCCGGGCAGCCTTCTCCTTCAGCTCATGGATGTGCAGGCCGGTGAGAGCGCTGACCCACAGGGCATTCTCCCCCTCCTCGGGCACGCTGTCCAGCAGATCAGACTTGTTCCAGGCCAGCAGATAGGGGATGTCCTTATCCTTAATGAGGGCAAGTAGCTCCTCCTCCGCCTTGCCCAGAGGCTGGGTGGCGTCGGCCACCAGAATGGCAAGGTCGGTTTTATTCAGGACCTGCCGGGTCTTTTTCACCCGCAGTTCCCCCAGTTCGCCCTCGTCGTCGATGCCGGGGGTGTCGATGATCTGCACCGGGCCCAGGGGCAGCAGCTCCATGGCCTTGTACACCGGGTCGGTGGTGGTGCCCTTCACGTCGGACACAATGGCCAGGTCCTGGCCGGTGAAGGCGTTGACCAGGCTGGACTTGCCGGCGTTGCGCCGGCCGAAAAAGGCGATATGGACCCGCTCGCCGGCGGGGGTGGCATTCAGGCTCATAGGAAAGACCTCCTTATTTGGATAGCAGACAGGGCGGCCCGGAGGCCGCCCCGTTGCGAACATTCAAGTCATAGAATCAGAACCGGAAATCCCGCTCGCCCTGGGTGATCTTCACCAGCCGTTCAGCCACGATCTCCTTCACCTTGGGGTTGGTGATGTAGGCCTGCTGCCGGGCGATGACCTGCTCGCCCACCGCGCGGGTCTCGGGGGCGGCGTAGTCCATCAGGTACTCCTTCAAGGTCATGAGGGCGTTGGGCAGGCAGCAGTTCTGGATCTGGCCCGCCTTGCACAGAGACATGAACCGGTCGCCGGTGCGGCCCTCCCGGTAGCAGGCGGTACAGAAGGAGGGCACATAGCCCAGCTCCATCAGCCAGCGCACCACCTCGTCCAGGGTACGGGTGTCGGACACGTCGAACTGGGCGGAGGACTCCTCCTCCGGCTCCTGCTCCACATAGCCGCCCACGCTGGTGCGGGACCCGCCGGAGATCTGGGAGATGCCCAGCTCCAGCACCCGCTGGCGCACCTTCCGGGACTCACGGGTGGAGATAATCATGCCGGTGTAGGGTACTGCCACCCGGATGCAGGCCACGATCTTCTCAAAGATCTCGTCGGAGATGCCGTTGTCAAAGGCGCCGGGGTCGATGTCGTCGGCGGGGCACACACGGGGCACGCTGATGGTGTGGGGGCCTACCCCGAACACCGCCTCCAGGTGCTCGGCGTGCATGAGCAGGCCGGCAAACTCGTAGCGGTACAGCTCCAGGCCAAACAGTACCCCCAGACCCACATCGTCGATGCCCCCCTCCATAGCCCGGTCGTGGGCCTCGGTGTGATAGGCATAGTTGCTCTTGGGTCCGGTGGGGTGGAGCTTCTCATAGCTCTCCTTGTGGTAGGTCTCCTGGAACAGGATATAGGTGCCGATCCCGGCCTCCTTCAGCTTGCGGTAGTCCTCCACCGTGGTGGCGGCGATGTTCACGTTCACCCGGCGGATGGCGCCGTTCTTGTGCTTGATGGAGTAGATGGTCTTGATGGACTCCAGAATGTACTCCAGAGGATTGTTCACCGGGTCCTCGCCCGCCTCCAGCGCCAGCCGCTTGTGGCCCATGTCCTGCAGAGCAATAACCTCAGCCTTGATCTCCTCCTGGGTCAGCTTCTTGCGGGGGATGTGCTTGTTCTTGGCGTGGTAGGGGCAGTAGAGGCAGCCGTTGACGCAGTAGTTGGACAGGTACAGGGGGGCGAACATGACGATGCGGTCCCCGTAGAAGTCCTTCTTGATCTGGCGGGCCAGCTCATAGATCTCCTGGTTCTTGTCCTCCAGCTCACAGGCCAGCAGCACCGAGGCCTCCCGGTGGGTCAGGCCCTTGCGAAGTCTGGCCTTCTCCAGGATGGCGTCAATGACGGCCACATCGTTCTTATGGGCGTCGGCGTAGGCCAGGGAGTCCAGGATCTCCTGGTGGTTGATGAAGTCCTCTGCTTTTCTGGATTTGGGATCGTACATTGGGATTACTTCCTTTCTTTTGGGTCAGGGCAAAACCCTTCCCCGTCAGTTTTTTCTCTTTCTAATCAGGAAAGTCTCCACGGTGGACGGCCACGGTGCAGCCGATGGCGGCCAGGCGCTGTTTCAGGCCCGCCAGGTGCTCGGCGGCCTCGTCGCCCGTGCAGAGCTTGTTGTCATAAAGGGTGTACTTGTCCCGGGCGGCAGGGGGCGACAGATTGGGCATCACCACGTTGGCCCCTGCCAGAATGCCCAGCTCCCGGCCCTGGGGATGGATGGTGCCTAGGGCGGTAGTGGCGGGCAGCAGCACCTTGGGTAAGGTGAGCCGCACCAGAGAGAGCAAAATCAGGGTGTCCTCCAGGGTGCCCGCCTTCTCCCCGGCAAAGGGGGTGTCCTTTTGAGGGATGAAGGGCCCCAGGCCCACCATGTGGGGCTGGAAGTCCTGGAGGAAGCAGAAATCTTCCGCCAGAGTGTCCGCCGTTTGGCCCGGAGAGCCCACCATGAACCCGGCCCCCACCTGGTAGCCGATGTCCTTCAGGGTACGCAGGCAGTTCAGCCGGTGCTCCAGGGTCAGCTCCGGCGGGTGGAGTTTTCCATAGTGGACGGGGTCGGCGGTCTCGTGGCGGAGGAGGTAGCGGTCGGCTCCGGCGTCAAACCACAGCTGGTACACTTCCCGCTCGAACTCCCCCAGGGAGAGGGTAATGGCGCAGTCCGGAAAGCGTTCCTTGATGGCCGCCACCGTCTCCGCCACCCAGTCCGGGGTGAGCCCCGGGTCCTCGCCTCCCTGGAGCACGAAGGTGCAAAAGCCCCAGCCGTAGCCCTTTTCGCAGCAGGCCAGAATGGTGTCCCGGTCCAGCCGGTAACGGGTCGCATGGCGGTTATCCCGCCGGATACCACAATACAGACAGTTATTTTTGCAGATATTACTACACTCAATTAACCCCCGGACGTAGATCTGGTCCCCGTACCACCGGCGGCGCTCCTCCAGTCCCCGGGCAAAGAGGTCCTGCTGATCCAGGCTGTGCCGACCGGCCAGCAGGGTTCGCCACTCGTCCCGGTCCAGCCGCCGCTGACGGCACAGCTTGTCCAGCAGCTCATTCATTGGGCAGCTTGGAGTACACCGCCTTGCAGCTCACTCCGGGCAGCATACCGGCTTTGCCGGACAGGGCGCTGATGGCGTCGGCGGGGGCGTCCAGCACGATGGAGATGATGTTCACCTTCCGCTCCCGGTAGGGGATGCCCATCCGGCCGATGATATAGTCCTTGTATTCGTGGAGCAGGGCGTTGAGCTCCTCCACGGAGTCAGGGTTCTCCACCACCACGCCCAGCAGGGCCACGCGGGTCTCTTCCATAGCAATTTCCTCCTTGCAAAAAATGACAAATGGCGCACCCAAAAAGGGTGCGCCACAGCATACGTTCGTTCTGTCCGGCGACCCTTTCCCGTCAGGCTGTTACCCCTTTCGCGTCAGTGTCGGTTGTTAAATTATACTGCACATTTTAGTTTTTGTAAAGTCCTTTTTGGCGCCATTGTATTTTGCACCAAAATACGGTAGGATATGGTTTGCTAAGTCCTCGACCGACATCGACATTTTTCAAAAAATTTTGCTGAAGATAAAACCGCCCCTTTCCCCGGCATCACTAACAAGAGAAAGCCACCATCCGTTCTACGGATCAAAAGAGAGAAAGGAAGTCTGATTATGATGGTACGCAACTGGTGTGTGAAAGTAAGCGCCCTGGCTCTGGCCGGGGTCATGTCCCTGTCCGTCCTGCCCGCCCAGGCGGCGGAGTACGCCGATCTGGGTCAGGACCACTGGGCCTACGAGGAGATGACCCGAGCGGTGGAGCTGGGCATCCTTCAGGGGGTGGGAAACAACCAGCTGGCCCCTGCCCTCACCATGAGCTGGGGCCAGTTCCTGGCTCTGGTCACCCGGACCTTCGCCTCTGAGGACTACCAGAGTGCCCTGGACCAGGGGGCAGCCTGGGATGAGGCGGGCTATTTGGCGGCAGCATCCGCCGGCATTCTGCGGGAGGAAGACGCCCTGTCTGTCAGCCCCGAGCAACTGGGGGAGAGCATTACCCGGGAGGACGCGGCGGTGCTGCTCTATCGCGCCATGCCGGAGGAGATCCAGAAGAAATACGCCCATCCGGAAAATGAGGCCCTCTTCACCGACTTTGACCAGATGGATGAGGTCCATCAGGCGGCGGTATCCGCTCTGGCCGACACCCAGGTGTCCACCGGCAAGCCCGACGGCTCCTTTGGCCGAACCGATCCCATCCAGCGGTGCGACGGCACGGTGCTGCTGATGCGAACCCTGAATGTGGTGGACCGGGCCCGGACCGGCGAGATCGTCACCATCACGCTGCGCGGAGTGGACAGTGAGAGCGGTCAGGAGCTGTTCCGCCAGGAGTATACAACAGAGGTCGGTGCCTACCTATACGGCCTGCTGGAGGACGCCCCCCAATACTATGTCTTTGACGGATTTCAGGGGGGCGGCACCGTGACCTCCGCCTGCGCCAGCTACTGTGCCCAGTACCGGCCCATGACCCAGGCAGAGCGGGAGGAAGCCGACTTCTGGGACAAGGTGGACCAGGGACTGGCCAGCGCGGACGACTACTGGACCCAGCCCTTCTGGCTGTCCATGCAGGGCGAGAACGAAGCCAAGCACAACCTGCTCTTCGGCTCTACGGAAAAGCGCCGCTTTGACAGCCAGGCGGAGGCCCAGGCCGCTATGACCACCATTACGGTACCCATCTGGACGCTGTCCAACGGGGTGAAAAAGGCCTCTACCACCACCCTCCAGGTCCACGCCGCCATTGCCGACGATGTAAAGGCCATCTTTACCGAGATCTACAATGACCCGGAGCAGTTCCCCATCAACGGCACCAGCAGCTTCCGCTATGTGGAGGGTACCACCGGCGAGCACAACTGCGGCACCGCCATTGACCTGAACGCCAATGAGAACTACCAGATCCGGGACGGTCAGGTGCTGGTGGGCAGCTGCTGGGAGCCGGGGACCAACCCCTACTCCATCGCTCCGGACAGCTCGGTGGTCCGTATCTTCGAGGCCCACGGCTGGAGCTGGGGCGGCGACGCCTGGGCCGCCGACAGCGACGACGCCACCGGCTACCACGACTATATGCACTTCTCCTACATGGGCGGCTGAGCTGAAATAAAAAAGGACCCGCTGCTGTTGCAGCGGGTCCTTTTTTATTTCGGTCAAGCGGGCTCAGAAGCCTGTTACACAGGCTCAGCCACCACTTCAGCCTTGATGAGGTTGGTGGTACCGGACTTGCCCAGAGGCACGCCGGCGGTGATGACCACGGTCTCGCCGGGCTTCACGATGCCCTCCTTGCGGGCCACGTCCACGGCCATGGAGAACATCCGGTCGGTGGAATCCACCTCGCCGGACAGCAGGGGCTTCACGCCCCAGGAGATGGCCAGCTGACGGCGGGTAGACTCGTTCTGGCACAGAGCCACGATGGGGCAGGCGGGACGGAAACGGGAGATCACCTTGGCGGTGTAGCCGGACTTGGTGGCCGCCAGGATAGCGGTGGCGTTCAGGTCCATAGCGGTCAGGCAGCAGGAGTGGGTGATGGCGTCGTTGATGCCGCCGATCTCAGGCAGCAGGTTGCGCTCACGGAAACGGTTCCAGTAGCGGATGGAGTTCTCGGCGGAGGTGACCACGTCCACCATGGTCTGAAGAGCCTCCACGGGGTACTTGCCGGAGGCGGTCTCGCCGGACAGCATCACGCAGGAAGTGCCGTCAAACACGGCGTTGGCCACGTCGGACACCTCGGCACGGGTGGGACGGGGATTGCGGATCATGGAGTCCAGCATCTGGGTGGCGGTGATAACGGGCTTGCCCTGCCGGATGGTGGCCTTGATCATCTTCTTCTGGAGGATGGGCACCTCATGGGCGGGGATCTCCACGCCCAGGTCGCCGCGGGCCACCATGACGCCGTCAGCGGCCTCGAGGATGGACTCCAGGTTGTCCACGCCTTCCCGGTTCTCAATCTTGGCAATGATGCGGATGTTCTCGCCGCCCTCATGCTTGTTCAGCTCGGCGCGGATATCCTCCACGTCGCTGGCCTTCCGAACGAAGGAAGCGGCAATAAAGTCGAAGTCGTTCTCGGCAGCAAACTTCAGGTCATCCTTGTCCTTCTCGGTGAGGGAGGGGAGCATGATGCTCACATCGGGGATGTTGATGGACTTGTTATTGGACAGGGGGCCGCCGTTCTCCACGGTGCAGTGGATGTTGTGGCCTTCCACCTTCTCCACCAGCAGCTCGATCAGACCGTCATCCACCAGGATGCGGCAGCCGGGGCCCACTTCTTCATGCAGATTCAGATAAGTCACGGACACCTGCTTCTCGTTGCCCTCCACCTCATCGGTGCTCAGGACAAACTCCTGATCCTTCTCCAGGATCACAGGACCGTTCACAAAGGACTTGATGCGGATCTCAGGGCCCTTGGTATCCAGGATGGTGGCCACGGGGCGGCCCAGGGTGTCCCGGACGGACTTCAACATGGTCAGCCGGGCCAGCTGCTCGGCGTGGCTGCCGTGAGAGAAGTTGAAGCGGGCGGCGTCCATACCAGCCAGAATCAGCTGACGGATGGTCTCCTCATTGTCCACAGCGGGACCCAGGGTGCAGATGATTTTTGTCTTTCTCATTTCCTACCTCCATAGGTATGCAAATATGACTCTAAAAAAAATCCGGGACTATCATACACCAATCTTTCCGTTTTGCATAGAGGTAATTTTCATTTTAACCAACTTTCGGAGGTTTTTATCAGAAATATTTACAGTTGATACGCGCTAAGCATAAAAAAAGACTGTCCCTTCACTCAGGAACAGCCTTTTTTTCCACTATTTTGTGTTTGCTTACCATTTTAGCGGCACCTAAAGCTATACTAACTGGTTTCTCTTTCCGCGAGACAGCCGCAGGGCCGCCAGACAGAAGAGCACACCCAGGCAGCCCGAGGCAATGCAGGCCGCCAGCATCAGATTGACGCCCCCCAGATCCAGAGTCCAGCCGGCCAGCACGCCGCCCATCATACCGCCCAGACCATTGGAGGCCACCATCATCACGGTCTGCCCCCGCACCCGGTCGGCGGCGGGCACCGACTCGTTGACGAAGTACACCGAGGCCGGGGTAAACAGGCCGTAGCCCAGCACCTGAATGGGCTGAACCGCCAGTACACCCAGGCAGTTAAAGGTACACAGCAGCAGCACACCTTTCAGAGTGCCGAAGATCATACTCAGCATCAGCAGCTTTCCGCTGCCCAGCCGCCGCAGCAGCTTCTGGAAGAAGAAGGCGGTGGGCAGTTCGGAGGCTCCCATCAGGAAGAGGGCAATACCCAGGTCGGAGTCGGTGCCTCCCCGGCTGTTGACGATGTTCACCAGGAAGTTGGACAGAGGCATGATGCCGGTAAGGCCCAGGAACACCCCCACCAGCATCAGGGTAAAGCAGGGATTGCTCCGCAGCAGGGACAGAGCGGACTGGGGCTTGGGGCCCTCCTCCCCGGCCTGTCCACCCTTGCCCCGGTAAGCCGGGTAGGTGACCACCAGCAGGATCTCCAGCACCACCAGGGCCAGATGGGTGAGCAAGGTGCTCTCCATGCCCATCCGGCCCGCCTGAAAGCCCAGCACCACGCACACCACCGCGTAGGCCAGGGACCCGATGCCACGGCCCAGGCTGTAGCGGATGGGCATACCTTCATTGATAAACTGCACCGCCATGGCGTCCATTAGGGGATAGGAGGACACCTCCAGGCCGCCGATGACCACCCACACCAGGGTGGTCTCCCACAGGCCCATGCCGGGGGACAGCCAGTACCAGGCCCCCGCCGCCACCGAGATGAGCAGGGACAGGCCCACGATATACTTCAGGGGAATGCGGGGATGCCGGTCGGCAAAGCCTCCCAGCAGGGGCTGGAATACGATGCCCGCCAGACAGCGCACCGCCGTCATCAGTCCCGCCTCGCTGTTGGAGAAGCCCCGCTCCAGCAGCAGGGCGGTCTGGTAGGCCACAATGGCGGCAAACATAGCCCAGAAGCCCGCCTGCATGGCAATATAGTGATAGTCCAGCCGCCGCAGGGAGGGCCTGCGCTCACTCAGTTCCACTTGGTTCACTCCGTTCCTTCAAAAGCAAACATATTCTCCAGGCCGGTAGAGCTGGCGGCATACATGGTCATCACCAGATCGGGCTCCAGCGCCTCAAGGGTCTCCATCAGATCCCCCTGGTAGTAGCGCAGGTCGATGGTGGTCAGCTCCGAACAGGACAGGGCCAGGAAGGGGGCCAGAGCGCAGGAGAAGGACTCCCGCAGCAGCACGATCCTGGGTCCGTTGGGGTTGTTGTGGTTGGTCATGGTGGCCATGCCGTAGTCGCCGCCGGAGTAGTAGGTGTAGGGGTTGCCGTTGAACCAGTCCATCTGCTCCACCCGCTCGGGGAAGCACACCGACTGGTTGAAGGGGCCGGTGCGCTCAAAGCCGCCGTCGGTGCTGGCATAGGTAAGATTGGTCTCAAATTTGGGGGTATAGATGGTGAAATCGTCCACCCCGGCGTAGAGGGACCCCACCCGCTTGCCCTGGCTGCCCAGGAAGAAATCCTCCAGCACCGCGGTGGACCAGTTGGAGGGGTCGGTAAGATAGGACGGGGTGACGAACCCGTAGTTGTGGTCCAGCAGCTGGGCCAGGTTCTGCCAGGCAAAGAAGGCGGCCTCCGGCTTCCAGTGGTGGTCGGTATTGAAGAACCAGCCGGAATAGATACCATTGCTCTCAAAGAAGGGCCGCAGATCGAAATAGCTGGTGCCCGACTGATCCAGTTCCTCCAGGAAGGCATCGGCAGTGGAGTTTCCGTTCTCCGCCATGCCTACAGGCAGCAGGTCCTGCCCCCGCTGGATCTTCTGGGGCGCCATCACGAAGAGATAGGGAATGCCCTGTTCCTCCAGCGCCTGGGCCAGATCGGCCGTAGCGGCAGCGTTGGCCTCCACGCTCTCCGCAGGCTGGGCGGTGCTGTCCGGCTTGACGAAGTTCAGTGCTCCGGTGGACAGCTTGACCACGGTGTTTTCATCCACCGCATCCTCCACCATCCTGCGGCCGGTGATACGCTGGATGCCGCCGTAGAGCTGGATGAACAGATGGTCCCGGTCCAGATCCTGATTGACGGCGGTCTCCGCCTGGGCCAGGAAGGCAGTCACATCCTTGTCCTTGGCAAAGGTCTTGAGCAGGGCTTCAAAGCTGCCCTCCCGCCCCAAAAAAGAGGTGAGCAGCAGCACGAAGCCCCCCGCCATCAGCAGCAGGAACAGGCAGGCGGTTATGGTATTGCGTCGTTTCATTGGGCCGCTCCTTGTCAGAAATTGAAGTAGATGAAGGGATTATAGGTGCCCTTAATGATAAAGCTGGCCGACACCAGGAACACCCCGGCAATGAGCAGGGCGTAGCCAAGATCCAGCGCCACACAGTTGCGCTTGCCGACCCAGTCCCGCAGCCTGGGCGCCACCGGGGCCGCAAAGACCACGGCAGCCAGCAGGGGCAGCCAGCACTCCGTGAGATAGAGCACGGTCAGCCCGTCCCCCAGCCCGGCCCCGAAGCCGAACATGGCCTGGAAATACTGCAGGGCCGCGCCAATGCTGTCCGAACGAAAGAACACACAGGTGAGCAGAAAGACCGCCAGAGGGTAGAGCCACTGGAAGAACTTGGGCCATCCACGGCCCAGGCCGCCGTATTTCTCCAGCATGAGCATGGCAAAGTTGACCATGCCCCAGGCCAGATAGGTCCAGTTGGCTCCGTGCCAGATGCCGGTACACAGCCACACCATAAAGATGTTGCGGATCAGTTTGGCCTTGCTGTCCACCCGGCTGCCCCCAAGAGGGATATATACATAGTCCCGAAACCAGGTGGCCAGGGAGATGTGCCACCGCCGCCACAGGTCGGCCAGAGAGTTGGCGGCAAAGGGATAATTGAAGTTCTCCAGGAAGTGAAATCCAAACATCCTGCCCAGACCGATGGCCATGTCGGAATAGCCGGAGAAGTCGTTGTACAGCTGGAGGATGTAAGCCACCGCTCCCAGCCAGGCAAAGGAGGTGGTCAGTCCGTCTCCCGCCATACCGTAGGCCCGGTCGGCGATGATGGCCAGCTGATTGGACAGCAGCACCTTCTTGCCCAGGCCTACAACAAACCGGGCGCAGCCGGCGGAGAAGTCCTCCCAGCTCTCCTTCCGGTTGTCGATCTGGTCGGCCACCGTCTCATATTTGACGATGGGGCCGGCAATAAGCTGGGGAAAGAAAGAGATGTACAGTCCCACCTTCAGAGGGGAACGCTGCACCTTTCCCCGGTCCCGATGGACGTCCAGCACATAGCTGAGGGCCTGGAAGGTAAAGAAGGAAATGCCGATGGGCAGTTCGATTACCGGGATCACAAAGCTGGCCCCCAGGCCATTTAGAATACCCAGAGTAAACATCAGGTATTTAAATACAAACAGAATACCAAAGTTGATCAGCAGGGCCAGCAAAATGGGGACCCTGCAGGATCTTTCCCGCCGCTTGTTGTAATCTACCCACAGGCCGAAGAAGTAGTTAATCACAATGGAGCCTATCATCACCAGCACAAACCAGGGCTCGCCCCAGGCATAGAAGCCCAGGGAGACCAACAGCAGGAATACATTCTGTGCCTGCCGGAACCGGCGCAGGGGCACATAGTAGATGATGAGCACCAGGGGCAGGAACAGAAAAAGAAATACGGAACTGGAAAAGAGCACTCAGTTGCCTCCTTTAAGTCAGGTAGCGCCCCACCAGGGGGATCTTGGAGATGAGCCAGGCCACGGCGAAGGAACACAGGAATACCGCCGCCGTCAGGGCGGGCACCGCCAGCACCGGCGGAATGGCGAGAACGGTGATGTTCAGCCGGTCCAGCAGGATGAGGAAAAAGACATGGATCAGGTACACCCCAAAGGACACCTGCGCCACCGAACTCATCCGCTGGCGACGGGAGCGCTCCTCGCTGACGCCCAGTACATAACGGAAGAATACAAAGACAGCCACGCTCATCAGCGCGATATTGGGGCTGTCATAGTTGTAGAGGGTCTGGGCAAAGACGCCCCGCTGCTGGGACAGCCAGGCGGTACCGCCCACGGTGACCACCGCCCCCAGGATGCCCAGGATGTAGATGAGATACTCCGCCGCCCGGCTGAGGGTGTAGGTTTTCAGATAGTAACCCAGCACATAGTAACCCACATAGCCCAGCACCAGGTGGAGATTCAGGTTGTTCACCCACAGGCTCACCGTCTGACTGGGCCGCAGCCGCAGCAGGGTGGGCAGCAGGTTGGCAAACACAAAGCACAGCAGGAAGAACCAGTGGAAGTCCGCCCGGCTGGCCCCCCGCACAAAGGCGCGGAGAATGGGGGTGATGAGGTACAGGCCCACGATCATATACAAAAACCACAGGTGGAAGTGGGTCTTACCCTGGAGCACCTGCCACAGGGCAGCCTTGATGCTGGCCCAGCTCAGCCCCGCCGCCGACACCTGGGTCACCAGGGCATAGGCCGTCCCCCACACCGCCAGGGCCACCAGCATCCGCAGAATATGGCCGAAAAACAGCTTGGAGGGGGAGAGGCTGTGCTTGGGGTCCAGCAGGAACATCCCGGACAGCATGATAAAGACGGGCACACACCAGTGGGTCAGCCCGTCGTAGGCGTTGAGCACATGGAATTCCGCTGAGCCCACCGGCACGTTGCCCAGCTGGGAGCCTGCCAGGTGGACCACGATGACCGCCAGCATGGCCACAGCCCGCAGCAGATCGGCATAGGCCAGGCGGCCTCCCGTTACGGTCTTGCTCATGTCCTTATTCCTTTCCAGGAACGATCTCGATCCAGTAGCCGTCGGGATCTTCAATGAAATAGATGCCCATGGCCGGGTTTTCAAAGCACACGCAACCCATAGCCTTGTGGCGCTCCAGAAGCTCGTCAAAGCGGTCGGTGACAAAGGCCAGATGGAACTCCTGCTCCCCCAGGTCATAGGGCGACCTCCGGTCTCGCAGCCAGGTCAGCTCCAGCCGGAAGCCGGTCTCCCCGTCCCCCAGGTAGACCAGCTTGAAGGAGCCGTCCTCGGCATCCTTTTCCGCCACCGGCGCCAGCTCCAGAGCCTCACGGTAAAAGTCCAGGGACCGGTTCAGGTCCAGAACATTGAAATTAAAATGATCAAATCGCAGCATATGTTTTCTCCTTTGTATGGGTCCCTGGACTCAGTGGTCCTGGTTTGCCTTTTTGTCGATGAATTCGGGCCGCAGTTTACTATAAACGATTTTTTGCTCGCTGTACAGCCCATAATAGCCGGACAGCATATAGGACACCGCCAGACACACCGCGAACAGGCACAGGCTCTGGCCGGTAAACATCCCCAGGCTGTCCCCGGCAAAGAGCTCCAGAGAGAGCAGCAAGGAGGTGATGGGGCAGTTGGTAACGCCGCAGAATACACACACCATCCCCAGCCCCGCCCCGAAGGAGGGATGGAGCCCCAGGAAGGGGGCCACGGTGCAGCCGAAGGTGGCTCCGGTGAAGAACACCGGCACGATCTCGCCCCCCTTGAACCCCGCCCCCAGGGTGACGGTGGTAAAGAGCATTTTAAAGAAGAAGGCCTCCGGCCGGGCGTTTCCCCCGATGGCGGCATGGATGATAGCCTCTCCCGCTCCGTTGTAATCATAAGTACCGGGGTTCCAGATCCAGATCACATAGGTGAGGGCAATGACCAGCGCGCCTCCCACCGCCGCCCGCACCAGATGGTTGGGCAGAACTCTGTCATAGATTTTGGGGGCGGCGTGCATCAGCCGGCAGAAGAAAATGGACAGCAGGGCAAAGAGGATGCCCATACCGATGACCTGCAGCAGGGTGACGGCGCTCAGGTTGGGGATGCCCTCCAGGGTAAAGGCGGTGGGAGGCACACCGAAATGCTGGGCCATCCACAGGCCGATGATGGAGGAGAGAACACAGGGCACGATGGCGGCATAATAGAGCACCCCCACACTGGTGACCTCCATAGAAAACATGGCGGCAGTCAGAGGGGTGCCGAAGAGGGCGGAAAAAGCCGCCGACATTCCGCACATGGTGATGATACGGCTGTCCTTGTCGTCCAGGCGCATCCACCGGCCTACTTTGGAGGAGATAGATCCGCCAATCTGGAGGATGGCTCCCTCCCGGCCGGAGGAACCACCCACCAAATGGGTGATAACGGTGGACACAAAGACCAGGGGGGCGGTACGCAGCCGGAGGGGCTGGTTTTCCCGCACCGCCGCCAGCACGAAGTTGGTGCCCCGGTCCCCCTCCATGCCGCACACCCGGTAGAGCAGCACAATCGCCAGACCGCCCACCGGCAGCAGCCAGATCAGCCAGGGATTGGCATGGCGCAGGTCTGTGACCGAGGAAAAGGCATAGTAAAAGGCGGTGGCCACCCCGCCGCACAGCAGGCCGCTGATCCCCGCGAAGATCAGCCATTTTACAAAGGCGGCCGGATGCTCCAGCCAGGCCGGTACCTTCTTTGTCTCCATCTCTTTCACACTCCATCGGTCCCCGGCACAGGGGGCCTTGCTCTTTCTGGGGCTGAGGAACTATCCTATCCCCAGGTACGACACACGTGATTATTATAACATGGATACCAACTTTTTTCCGCAATCTTATGGATTTTTTTCAGAGGTGTGTTATACTGGTTCCATGATCAATATATTTAAGGAGGAATTTATTTTGTCATCCATATGGCCTCAACTACTTCTTCAGGTCATACTCATTGCCATCAACGCCTACTTTGCTGCCACTGAGATCGCAGTAATCTCATTAAACGAGGCACTTATCCGCAAGCAGGCCGAAGGCGGCGACCGCAAGGCAGCCAAGCTGCTCCGGATCGTAGAGATGCCCACCGGCTTTCTCTCCACCATCCAGATCGGCATCACCCTGGCCGGTTTCCTGGGGTCTGCCTTTGCCGCCGACAATCTGGCCGGACCCCTTACCCAGTGGGCGGTATCCACGTTCGCGCTGACCGGGCCTGTGGTGGCCACGGTTCGTACCCTGTCTGTGATCGTGGTCACTGTGATCCTCTCCTTCTTTACTCTGGTCTTTGGCGAACTGGTACCCAAGCGGGTGGCCATGAAAAAGAGCGAAGCGGTGGCCCGTTTTTCCTGCGGTGTGGTCAGTCTGCTGGCCACCGTCATGCGCCCGCTGATCTGGCTGCTTACCATCTCCACCAACGCCGTCCTGTGGCTCTTCCGCATCAATCCCAATGATGAGGATAAGGAGGTATCCGAGGAGGGGCTGCGTATACTTATCGACCTGAGTGAGGAGAAGGGTGCTATTGAGACCGAAGAGAAGGAAATGATCGAAAATATTTTCGAGTTTAACAATATGACCGCCGCCGACGTGATGGTCCACCGCACCGACATGGTCATGCTGCGGGCGGAGGATACCCCGGAGAAGATCGAAAAGACCATTGAGGAATCCGGCCTGTCCCGCTTCCCCGTCTACGAGGAGGACGCCGACGACATCATCGGCATCCTCTCCACCCGGGAGTGGCTCATCAACGCCCGCAAGCCCCAGCCCAAGCCTCTGCGGGAGCTGCTCCGCCGCCCCTACTTCGTGCCCCAGTCGGTGCGTACCGACCTGCTGTTCCGGGATATGCAGAGCAAAAAGGTCCACCTGTCCATTGTGGTGGACGAGTACGGCGGCACCGCCGGACTGGTCACCATGGAGGACCTGCTGGAGGAAATCGTGGGCAACATCTACGACGAATTCGATCCTCAGGAGGACCTGGAGATCATCCCCCTGGGGGAGGACCGCTGGCGGGTGGCCGGCTCCGCCGAGCTGGAAGAGCTCTTCGACGCTCTGGGCATGGAAATGCCGGAAGAGGAGGAATCGGAAACTCTGGGCGGGCTGGTGTACGCCCAGCTCTCCGTCATTCCCGAGGACGGCAGCCACCCTGAGGTGAACATCTACGGCCTGCACATCCGGGTGGAGGAGCTGTCAGAACGCCGGGTAGAGTGGGCCACCGTGACCAAACTCTCTCCCCCGCCGGAGGAGGAAGAGGAACACACCGGCCACAAAAAAGAATCCTGAAATTCAGGCGTGCCGCTGATTTGGGCGGCACGCCTGAATTATTGTTGCTGTTTTGCGCTATCCTTTTGTTAATTCCACAAAAAATTTCCTTTTTTATTTAGTAAGGATGTCTCTTGAACTCCGCCGTCTATGGTGATAAACTATTTTTAGTACTAAAAAATAGTTTTTTGGAGGCGTGTGCAATGTCTCATTCCGGTCTGCTCCGGCGCTATCTGATCTTTCTGGCAGGCGTCCTGTGCTCGGCCCTTGGCATCTCTCTGATCACCCTGGCCGGAATGGGCACCTCTGCGGTATCCAGCCTGGCCTATGTACTCACCTATGTGTTCCCCGGCATTTCTCTGGGTACCTTCACCTTTGTGGTGAACTGCGTCATGCTGGGCGGCCAGATCCTCATTCTTCGTAAAAAGTTCCGGCCCATCCAGCTGCTCCAGGTTCCCTTTACTTTCCTCTTCTCCTGCTGCATCGACCTGTGGATGGGGCTGCTGGGCGGTCTGGTGCCCCAGTCCTACGCCAGCCACTGGGTGATACTGCTGATGGGCTGCGCCTGTCTGGGACTGGGTGTGGCCCTGGAGGTCATCCCCAACGTACTCATCCTCCCCTGCGAGGGTTTCGTCCGGGTGTGCAGCCAGGAATTCCACTGGGACTTCGGCAAAACCAAGACCGGCTTCGACCTGACCATGGTGGCCGCCGCCACCCTGCTGTCCCTGCTGGATCTGGGGGCTGTGTACGGCCTGCGGGAGGGCACCGTAGTGTGCGCCCTGACGGTGGGCTACATCTCCCGGTTCTTCTGTAAGCGGCTGGCCTTCCTGGTAAAGAAGCCGGAGGAAAACCATCTGCCCGACACCGGCGTCTCTGCTGCATAACAAATTAAAAAACAGCTGCAAGCCAATGGCTTGCAGCTGTTTTTTTGTTCCGCTTATTTCAGCCGGTTCAGAATCACCTGGGCCGCCTTCACGCCGGAGGCGCCTGCCTGAGCCAGGCCGCGGGTGACGCCCGCGCCGTCGCCTACGGCAAAGAAGCCGGGCAGAGAGGTCTCCAGCTCGCCGGACAGGGCCAGCCGGGCGGAGTAGAACTTCACCTCAGCGCCATAGAGCAGGGTGTCATAGTTTGCAGTACCGGGGGCAATCTTATCCAGCTGGTAGATCATCTCGATGATATCGTCCAGCTGCCGCTTGGGCAGGGCCAGGGACAGATCGCCGGGGACAGCAGCGGTGAGGGTGGGCCGGACAAAGGACTTGCTCATCCGGTGCTCATTGGTGCGGATGCCGCTGACCAGATCGCCGAAGCGCTGGACCAGCACGCCGCCGGCCAGCATATTGGACAGGGAGGCAATGTGTTTGCCGTAGCGGTAGGGCTCGTTGAAGGGCTGGGTGAACCGGTTGGACACCAGCAGGGCGAAGTTGGTGTTCTCGCTCTGGAGGGCGGGGTCGGAATAGGAATGGCCGTTGACGGTGTTGATGCCCTCCACGCTCTCGGCCACCACATGGCCGTAGGGATTCATGCAGAAGGTACGCACCTGATCGCCATACTGCTTGGTGCGGTAGACCAGCTTGGACTCGTACACCACGTCGGTGATGTGCTCAAAGACCTTGGCGGGCAGCTCCACCCGCACGCCGATGTCCACCTGGTTGTTGATGAGCTGGATGCCCAGGTCCTTGCACTGGTTGGAGAACCACTCGGCACCGGAGCGGCCGGGACCGGCAATGAGCCAGGTGCAGTCGATCTCGTCGCCCTTCTCGGTGATGAGGCGGTAGCCCTCCCCCTTCAGATCCATGATCTTGGTGACAGCGGTGTTGAAATGGAACTCCACACCCTTGCGGCACTCCTCATAGATGCTCTGCAGGATCTTCAGGTTGTTCTCGGTGCCCAGGTGCTTACACCGGGCCTGGAGCAGGTGGAGGTCGTGCTCCAGGGCCCGCTTCTCCAGGGCACGGGCCGCCGGGGTATCGGTGGAGAACACTTTGTCGGTGGCTCCGTGCTTCATGTTGATGGAGTCCACATAGTCGATGAGGCTCATGACCTCTTCCTTGGGCATGAAGTCGGTGAGCCAGCCGCCGAACGCGGTGGTGAAGTTATATTTGCCGTCGGAAAAGGCGCCGGCGCCGCCAAAACCGCACATGGTGCCGCACACCTTGCAGTGGACGCACTCCTTCACCTTGCCCGCCACAATGGGGCAGCTGCGGGTATAGATATCGGCCCCCTGATCCAGGGCCACCACCTTGAGGCCGGGGTTGCGGTGCATCAGCTCGTACCCGGCGAAAATACCGGCTTCGCCGCAGCCCAGAATGGCAACGTCATACCGTGTGTTCATGTGCGATCTCTCACTTTACGTCATATTTGGAAGGGGTGTAACCCACCTTTCCAATTTGATATTATACCAAAAGGTCTTATTTTTGACAACGCCGTTGACCCATCCAGGCTGAAAAATTTTTAGGCAGCCCATCAAATTTTTCCCTACAGTTCGGAAACGCCTTGACAAATAAAGTTTACTGTTGTAATCTTTATTCAGGCTACAATAGTAAACTTTTAAGGAGGCTGCTATGTGTATTGGTGCTGAAAAGATCCAGGATGCCGAGCTGGAGGTTATGAAGGCCCTGTGGAGCCTGCCCCAGCCGGCGCCGCTGTCGGAGCTGCGCCGCATTCTGTCCGCCCGGTGCGGCTGGGAGGACTCCACCGTCAAGACCCTGCTGCGCCGTCTGTGCGAAAAGGGGGCCGTTCAGCTGGAGCGCCGGGGAATGTACCGGGCGGTCATCACCCAGGCCCAATATGGCCGCTGGTCCGCCCGCCACCTGGTGGACCAGGTGTTCAACGGCAGTGCCAAAAAGCTGGTGGCCTCCCTGCTGTCCGACGGCCAGCTGAGCCAAGCAGAGATCGCCGAGCTGTCCGCCCTGTTCCATCAGGAGGAATCCACATGAAAGAGGTACTGCTTACCCTGCTCTCCCTCACCCTGTCCGGTTCCCTGCTGTGTGTGCTTGTACTGCTACTGCGCCCCGTGACGGGAAACAGGGTGCCCAGGGCCGTCTCCTATTATCTCTGGCTGGCGGTGCTGCTCCGCTTTCTGATCCCCTTCGGCTACGGCATCACCCTGCCCCAGCTCCCTCAGCCTACCCAGGAGATGGTCCAGCAGGAAACCATCCTTCCCGAACGGCAGGACCAGACGGACACACAGACCGCTCCCATTACTCCGCCGTCGGAGCCGGTCACGGTGGAGCAACCGGAGATAACCCAGCCCTCCGCCCCGGCAATTTCCCTCCCCGGCGTGCTGGTTTTCCTGTGGCTGGCGGTTGGGGCTGGTTTCTTCTTCTGGCATATCGCCGCTTATGCCCGCTTTTCCCGCCGGGTCCGTACCTCTCTCGCCCCGCCAACGGCGGAGGCCCTGGCCCTGTTTGAAGAGCTGGGCCACGGCAGCCGGGTGAGGCTGGCCCAAAGCGGCCAGGTGGACGCCCCCATGCTGCTGGGGGTCTTTCGGCCAGTGATCGTCCTGCCCCAGGGCGGGCCGTCCCTTCCTCCTCAGGCTCTGGCCGCCGCCCTCCGCCATGAGCTCACCCATGCCCGGCGGTGGGACATCTGCTACAAGTGGCTGGTAGTGCTGGTGGCCAGCCTCCACTGGTTCAATCCCCTGGTCCACTGGATGGGGCGGCGCATCGCACTGGACTGCGAGCTGTCCTGCGATGAGGCGGTACTCCGCGCCCTGGAGCCGGAGCAGCGGATGGCCTACGGGGATATGCTGTTGCTGCTGGCCGCCCGGCCCGGAAGACCCTCCCCCTGGATGGCCGCCCCCCTCTGTCAGAAGGGGAAGCGGCTGAAAGCCCGCCTCCTGGGGATCAAAGGGTACCGCAGGCCCGGCAAGGCCGCAATCTGCCTCACTCTGGTTCTGGGGCTGGCGGTGGCCTGCTGCGCCTGCACAGTAGTCGATATGAATCCTCAGCCCAGGGCTGCTGCCGGGGAATCCGACCCGTATCAGCCCCTTCTGATTGAGTATGAGCTGGCCTTTCTCCAACAGCAGCCTGACGCTTATCCCGATCTGGTATCCGCTGTCATCGCCCCCTACTGGGGGCAGGACCATCAGCTGGGCTATGTCCGCCGGGACCTGGACGGAGACAGCTCGGAGGAGCTGCTGCTGGGCTGGGTGGGCAACGAGTTCTGGAATCTGGATCAGGGCTATGTCTTTGCCATCTACACCCTGGTGGACGGCCAGCCCGTCCTGGCGGTGGAGGGCTGGGAACGGAGTCTCTATGTAGTGAGCGAGGACAATATCCTCTGCCACTGCGGCTCCAGCGGCGCGGGGCGGACCGAGTGGAAGCAATACCGGTTCGACCCGTCGGCGGAGGGCTTTTTGGTGACCCTGGATCAGGTGTCCCAGCCGGAGGACGGCGAAGGGGCCATTGCCATTGGGGAAGGCTGGATGGAATCCGGCGTCTCCCTCCCCTACATCCCCTTTGCAGGCAGCGGGGTGCGTGCCTATCAGGACGTTCTGCTGGGACAGGCACCTTTCCTCTGTGTGGACGGCTCCGGCCAGGAAGTTCCCACCCTTCTCCCCGACATCCCACTTGCCTTCAGTCCCTACAGCTCCTATGCCTCTGTAACGGAGTTTGCCATTCTGGACCTTGACGGTGACGGAAGCCAGGAGGTAGTCCTCCGGGTCACCGACGTGGCCAATGACATGGGCGGCTACGTGGTCTTACGCCAGGAGGGGGACGAGATCATGGGCTATCCCAGCCACTGGCGCACCTTCTGGTATCTGAAAACCGACGGTACGTTTACTTACTCTTATACCGCCGGCACGGAGGACGGCATTGCTTCCGCCCGCTTCGGGGAAGACGGCCTTACCCTAGAAAAGCACATCCGCTGTGAGATGGAGGCTTGGGAGCCCAAAGCCTTTGAAGTGGATGGCCGGCCCGTCTCCCAGACCGAGTATGAGGCCGCCTGTTCGGCCCAGGACCAAAAAGCGGACGCGGTATGGTATGAGCTGAACGAGACCAACATCCAACAACTGACGGCATAGAAATACGCCTGGACAACCCTTTCAGGGTTGTCCAGGCGTATACTGTTCCACCTCCACGCCGGTATAGTACCACTTCAAAATTTCCTCATAGCTTTCGCCCTCCTGGGCCAGGGCGTTGGCCCCGTACTGGCTCATGCCCACCCCGTGTCCGTAGCCGGTGACGGAAAAGGTCACCCCGTCCGCCCCGGCGGAGACGGTGAAGCTGGTGGACCGCAGGGAGAACAGGGTACGCAGGTCCTGTCCGCTGATGGTGACGCCCCCCACGTCCATGCTGCTCACGCCTCCGGCGGAGTTGGACACGGTGTTGGAAAACCACCCGGAGGGGTCCCCCGACAGGTCCGCCCCGGGGTACTTGGCCAGAATGGCGGTCTTGAACTCCTCCGCCGTCAGGGTGACGGTGGAGTGGTAGTTGGGTACCTCCTCCCCCTCGGGGCTGTCCACTCCGGTGAGGTAGGGTACGGAATTGCCCCACACCTCCACCGCGTCCACCGTCCGCCCATCGGCGGAGGAGAAAAAGACGGCCTGGATGGGCTTGCCCTCATAGAGTACCGCCACCCCGTCGGTGTCCGCCACGGCGGCGGCAATCTTGTCGGTGTACATCTGGGCGTTGGTTCCCCAGCTGGCGGCGGCATCCTCCCGGGTGCGGTAGGCCTGGCAGCAGTTCACGTCGGTACACAGGTCGGCCTCCGGGTGACCGGAGGTCTCCCGCTCCATTTTGGAATAGGTATAAGTGCGGGCGGCCACCGCCTGGGCCTTCAGGGCTTCGCTTTCAAAGGCGGCAGGCATCTCGGCGGCCACCACCCCCCACAGGTAGTCGTCCAGGGCCATGGTTTCCACCGTGCCGTCGGACCGCTTTACCGTTACCTGCTGGGCGCTGTCCAGGGCCGGCTCCGGCGTGACCACCGTGCGGTCAATGGGCAGACTGCCGCTCTCCACCGGCAGAGCCCCCTCCCCCTGGGGCACCAGCAGCAGCGGCAGCAGGAAAAGGGCCAGCAGCAGGGCCAGGGCAACCGCCGCCACCTGTCTCATTGGAAACACCATCCTCTCATTTTGCAAGTTATTATTCATTCCATTTCAATTTTTACTTCGTCTACTTTCCATATTGACTGTGCCGCAAAATGGTTGTACAATACCGTGTAAAAGAATTTGGGCAAAGGAGAGGCTGGAAATGCAAAACGCCGAGAAGGGAACATCCATGGACTTCATAGAGAGTCTATGTCAGGAATATCGCAAACATAACCAGATCGACCCGGCAGATTACGAGCGCTATCGGGTCAAGCGGGGCCTCCGCAACGCCGACGGCACCGGCGTCATGGCAGGCGTCACCCAGATCGGCAACGTGCTGGGCTATTACCTCCAGGACGGCGAGCGCTTTCCCGCCCCCGGCAAGCTGATCTACCGGGGCATCGATGTGGAGGAGCTGGTGGACGGCTTCGTGCGGGAGAGCCGGTTCGGCTTTGAGGAGACCGCCTATCTGCTGCTGTTCGGCACCCTGCCCACCCGGGAGCAGCTCACCGCCTTCCAGCAGATGCTCACCGACAACCACACCCTGCCCCATATGTTCACCGAGGACATGATCATCAAGGCCCCCAGTCCCGACGTGATGAACAAGCTGGCCCGCTCGGTGCTGGCTCTGTACTCCTATGACGACAACCCCGACGATATGTCCCTGTCCAATCAGCTGCGGCAGGCCATCCAGCTCATCGCCCGGGTGCCCGTCATTGTGGCCCACGCCTTTGCCGTGAAGCGCCACTACTATGACGACGAGTCCCTCTACCTCCACCGGCCTCAGGCCGGACTCAGCGTGGCGGAGAACTTTCTCTACTCCGTCCGCCACGACAACCAGTTCACCGAGCAGGAGGCCCGGCTGCTGGACCTGTGCCTGGTACTCCACGCCGAGCACGGCGGCGGCAACAACTCCGCCTTCGCCTGCCGGGTACTCTCCTCCTCCGGTACCGACTTCTACTCCTCCATCGCCGCTGCCGTGGGCTCTCTGAAGGGCCCCCGCCACGGCGGCGCCAACAAGAAGGTCATGGAGATGTTCGGCTACATTGAGGACGCGGTGAAAGACTGGAAGGACGAGGACGAAGTGCGCGCCTTCCTGGGCAAGCTGCTGCGGAAGGAGGCCGGTGACAAGTCCGGCCTGATCTACGGCATGGGCCACGCCATCTACACCATCTCCGACCCCCGCGCCGTCATTCTCAAAAAGTTCGCCAAAAAACTGGCTGAGACCAAAGGGATGCTGGACGAGTTCGAACTATACGAGACGGTGGAGCGTCTCACCCCCGAGGTACTCCTCTCGGTCAAGGGGGAGGACAAGGTGGTGTGCGCCAACGTAGACCTGTTCTCCGGCATGGTGTACAAGATGATGGGCATTCCTCAGGAGCTGTACACCCCCCTGTTCGCCGTGGCCCGCATCGTGGGCTGGTGCGCCCACCGCATCGAGGAGGTCTGCCAGCCGGGCAACCGCATCATCCGTCCCGCCTACAAGGCGGTGGCTCCCATGCGGCCCTTCGTGCCCCTGGACCAGCGATAACAGAACAAAAAAACAAAGACGTGCTGCATAGCAGCACGTCTTTGTTTTGAAGGGATTGGAAGTATCACTCCCGGGTGGGGGTCTCCATGCTGAAGCTGTCGCAGTCGGCGTCGCCATCCTCGTCCACAGAGACGGTGGCATCAAACTTGGCCTTGTAGTGGTCGCCGTAGTCGTCGATCACGGTGATGTAGCCATTGACCTCATAGGTGCCGTCGCCGTTGTCATCGGTGTTGGTCACAGAGGCCAGGACGTTCTTCACGTTGGCATAGCTGAACATACACTCCACAGCCGCCTCGGACTGTACCGCCAGACGGATGGCGTCGGAGTGGTCCTCCTCTTCCGGCGCAGCGGAACCGCCGCCGCAGGCACACAGGCCCAGCATCATGACCAGGGCCAGCGCAAGGGAAACAACCTTTTTCATAGCGATCCTTCTTTCCTCTCGAAATGGCACAGGCTTGAACAGACCTGTAAAACCTGAACCGTTTCTTAAAGTATAAAGAATTCTTCCCACCGGCACAATGAGCTGGCTGCATAGTGTTTATAAAAAAGGAGACGCTGCTTGTGCAGCGTCTCCTTTTTTTCTTTCAATTAACCCAGGGTGCAGCCGGCGGGCACCTTGTCGTCCAGCATGAGCAGGTGGAGTTCCTCGTGGCCCTCAGCCCCCTCCTTCACGGCGGAGATGAGCATACCGTTGGACTCCAGGCCCATCATCTTCCGGGGGGCCAGGTTGACGCAGGCCACCACGGTCTTGCCGATCAGGTCCTCGGGCTCGTAATACTCATGGATGCCGGAGAGAATCTGACGGGGCTGTCCCTCGCCGCAGTCCAGGGTGAAGCGGAGCAGCTTCTTGCTCTTCTTCACCGCCTCGCAGGAAAGCACCTTGGCGGTAACGAACTTCACCTTGGCGAAGTCGTCGATGGTAATATACTTGGGCTCAGCCTTGGCAGCGGCTTCCGCCTTGGCGGCCTCCTCCAGAGCGGCCAGCTCCTCCAGCTCCTTGGCAGCGTCGATGCGGGGGAAGAGGTTCTCACCCTTGCTCACGGGAGCCTGGTCGGACAGCGCGCCCCACACACCGGCGGACTCCCAGGTGCACTGGCTGTCGTCGGCGCCGATCTGGGCAAAGATCTTCGCGCAGGTCTCGGGCATGAAGGGGGTGAGAAGCACGGCGGAAATGCGCACGCATTCCAGCAGGTTGTACAGCACATGGGCCAGACGGTCCTGCTGGGTCTCGTCCTTGGCCAGAGCCCAGGGCTTGTTCTCGTCGATATACTTGTTGGCCCGGCCGATGAGCTTGAATACCTCCATCAGGGCGTCCTGGAAGGCATACTGCTCCATCTTGTCCTCATAGGTGTTGCGCAGCTGGGCGGCCATGGCGATGAGTTCCACGTCGAACTTCTGGGGATCGTCCTCAGGGAACTGCATGGACAGGCCCACATTGCCCATGGACTGAGCCACCAGATTGGCCAGATCCGCCTCGTCTCCGGTGGCACCGCAGCCGGCAGGCAGGTGCGCGCCGAAGTACTTGCCCACCATGGCGGTGGTACGGCTCACCAGATTGCCCAGGTCGTTGGCCAGGTCGGTGTTGATGCGGCTGATGAGTGTCTCGTTGGAGAAGTTGCCGTCGGTGCCGAAGGGGAACTCCCGCAGCAGGAAGTAGCGCAGGGAATCCACGCCGTAGCGCTGGGCCAGCAGATAGGGGTCCACCACGTTGCCCTTGGACTTGCTCATCTTGCCGCCGTCCAGCAGCAGCCAGCCGTGGCCGAACACCTTCTTGGGCAGGGGCATCTCCATGCTCATGAGCATGGCGGGCCAGATGATGGAGTGGAAGCGGACGATCTCCTTGCCGATGAAGTGGACGTCGGCAGGCCAGTACTTCTCAAAGTCGTCGTACTTGTCGTTCATGAAGCCCAGGGCGGTGGTGTAGTTGAAGAGGGCGTCGATCCACACATACACTACATGGCCGGGGTCGAAGTCCACGGGAATGCCCCACTGGAAGGAGGTACGGGAGACGCACAGGTCCTCCAGGCCGGGCTTGATGAAGTTGTTCACCATCTCGTTGACACGGCTGCGGGGCTCCAGGAAGTCGGTGTTCTCCAGCAGGTCCTGGATGCGGTCGGCGTACTTGCTCAGCCGGAAGAAGTAGGCCTCCTCCTCGGCGTCCTGGACCTCACGGCCGCAGTCGGGGCACTTGCCGTCCACCAGCTGGCTCTCGGTCCAGAAGGACTCGCAGGGCTTGCAGTACTTGCCCACATACTTGCCCTTGTAGATGTCGCCCTTCTCATACATCTTCTTAAAGATCTTCTGGATGGCGGCCACATGGTAGTCGTCGGTGGTGCGGATGAACCGGTCGTTGGAAATGTTCATCAGCTTCCACAGGTCCTTGACGCCCTGGGGGCCCTCCACGATGTTGTCCACATACTCCTTGGGGGAGACGCCGGCGGCCTTGGCCTTGTCCTCGATCTTCTGGCCGTGCTCGTCGGTGCCGGTGAGGAACATCACATCATAGCCGCACAGCCGCTTATACCGGGCCATAGCATCGGTGGCCACAGTGCAGTAGGCATGGCCGATGTGGAGCTTGTCCGAGGGGTAGTAAATGGGGGTGGTAATATAGAATTTCTTTTTCTCAGACATCAGAGGATCCCTCCGTATCGTTCTCGACCGGCTCCTCTGGCAGAGGCCGGGCGGCATTGTACAGCAGCAAAGCGCTGGAAGTCAGCAGATAGAGAATGGTAAAGCCATAGAGCGCCAGGGTGGCCCAGTCGTGCTCATCGGCCAGGGTGACCAGGGAGAAATACACACCCATCAGGCAGAAGAACACCGCGGGGACGCACTTACCCTTGTCAAAGGAGAAACCGGCGATGAAGTAGAGCCCCAGCAGGCCGGCGATGATGGCGAAGAGCTCGTACACATAGTCCAGCTGCACCGGGTCCCCCGCCCGCACCTGGTAGGCGGCGATGAGCCACACGCAGAAGGCAAAGGCCGGGATGAGCAGAGGCACGCTGTACTTGCCCTTGTTCTCCCCCTTAAAATTGTTCTGCACCGTGGACATGACGCACAGGCCGGAGGCCACCGCCAGCGCCGCCACGATGAGGCGGGTGTAGATGGGATTGGCCCCGGTGGCAAAATCATAGGCCATCAGGCCGCCCGCGCCAATAAGCAGAAAGCCGGAGAGTATTCCCGCCATGGCATACAGGGTATTATTCTTGGCGGAAAAGGCCTGGTCATAGCCGCTGAAGCGGGGATACTTCCCCATAAAGCTGAGGATCAGCAGCACGGCGGCCACCACCACCGACAGGGCGATGAGGGCCATGGTGGCGGGAGCGCCGGAGATGGGAAGGCCGGTGTCCGCCTCAAAAGCGGTGGCCAGTTCCCAGCGCCGCAGGGCGAAGCCGGCCCCGCCGCCCACCACCGCGATGGCGGGCAAAAGGATCTCTTTTCGCATGGTCAGCATCCTTTCCGGATGGAATTTGTTTGAATCTATAGTATAGCACAGTCCGGCAAAAAGTGCACGAATTTTCTCACAGCCGCAGGCCTTTCACGAGCGCGGACCTTTGCCGCCGCCCGGGACAGATCTACCGCCTGCCCCAGATCGGAACAGGACATTCCGGCGTTGCGGATCAGCAGTTCCACCAGCTGCCGTTCATGTGGCACAGGCCGCTTAAAAACACCCCGGTCTCTTCTTTCCTGCGCCGCTCAGCAGTCTTTATCTTACCGGTTTTACGATAAAAAGGCAAGGCCGCTCTTGTATTTTCCCAGCTTGTCGAAGAAGCCTCACTGAGAGCATCGCCATCGGGGTGGAGTATCTGCGTATCGAGGGGCTATGCTACTGCGGCATCGGCATCCTCTTCCTGCTCTACGGCCTCTTCCGGGGGCTGGGGCGGCCCGGGGTATCGGTGGTGTTGACGGTGGTCTCCCTGGGTACCCGGGTGGCTCTGGCCTACCTTCTGGCTCCCATTCCGGCCATCGGCCTGAAGGGCATCTGGTGGGCGGTACCCATCGGGTGGGGACTGGCCGATCTGGCGGGGCTGCTCTTCTATCTCCGCCGCCCTATAGGGGGCGGAAATCCATAAAAACAGCGGGACGGCAAGCCGTCCCGCTGTTTTGCTTGTTATGCGTCCGCCTTCTGGCTCTCCAGGTACTCGTCGTAGGTCATCTTGCGGTCGATGAGCTGACCGTCGGCGGTGAAATCGAACACCCGGTTACACACGGTCTGGATGAGCTGATGGTCGTGGGAGGCCACCAACACGTTGCACTTGACGGCCTCCAGGCCGTTGTTCAGGGCGGCGATGGACTCCAGATCCAGGTGGTTGGTGGGCTGGTCCAGCAGCAGCACGTTAGCCCCGGACAGCATCATGCGGGAGAGCATACAGCGCACCTTTTCACCGCCGGAGAGGACCTTGACGGGCTTATACACCTCGTCGCCGGAGAAGAGCATCCGGCCCAGGAAGCCCCGGAGGTAGGCCTCGTGGGGGTCGGAGGACCACTGGCGCAGCCACTCCACCAGGTTGTCGTCGCAGTCCTTGAAGAACTCGGTGTTGTCCTTGGGGAAATAGGAGAAGGTAGCAGTCTGGCCCCACTTCACGGTGCCCTCGTCGGGTTCCATCTCGCCGGTAAGGATCTTGAAGAGGGCGGTCTGGGCGTTCTCGTTGTCGCCCACGAAGGCGATCTTGTCGCCGTGGCCCACGATGAAGGACACCTTGTCCAGCACCTTCACCCCGTCGATGGTCTTGGATACGTCGGTGACGAAGAGGATGTCCTTGCCCACCTCCCGGTCGGGGGAGAAGGCCACCCAGGGGTAGCGGCGGGAGGAGGCGGGGATCTCCTCCAGAGTAATCTTTTCCAGCAGCTTCCGGCGGGCGGTGGCCTGCTTGGACTTGGACTTGTTGGCCGAGAAGCGGGAGATGAACTCCTTCAGCTCCTGGGCCTTCTCCTCGTTCTTCTTGTTCTGGTTCTTCATCAGGTTCTGCATCAGCTGAGAAGCGTCGTACCAGAAGTCGTAGTTACCCACATAGAGCTTGATCTTGTTGTAGTCGATGTCCACGATGTGGGTGCAGATGGTGTTGAGGAAGTGGCGGTCATGGCTGACCACGATGACGGTACCCTCAAAGTCCAGCAGGAAGTCCTCCAGCCAGTTGACGGCGTTGATGTCCAGGTTGTTGGTGGGCTCGTCCAGCAGCAGGATGTCGGGATTGCCGAACAGGGCCTGAGCCAGCAGCACCTTCACCTTGAGACGGGCGTCCAGAGTCTCCATGGAGGTCTGGTGGAACTCGGTGCCCACACCCAGACCCTGAAGGATGCGGGAGGCGTCGCTCTCGGCTTCCCAGCCGCCCAGCTCGGCAAACTCCTCCTCCAGCTCGCAGGCACGGATGCCGTCCTCCTCGGTCATTTCCTCCTTCTCGTAAAGGGCGTCCTTCTCCTTGCCGATGTCATACAGGCGCTTGTTGCCCATGATGACGGTATCCATGACGGTGTAGGCATTGTAGGCGTTCTGGTCCTGCTTGAGAACGGACATACGGGTCTTGGGCAGGATGGACACCTCGCCGGAGGTGGGCTCCAGATCGCCGGAGAGGATCTTCAGAAAGGTGGACTTGCCGGCGCCGTTGGCGCCGATGATGCCGTAGCAGTTGCCCTTGGTGAACTGCAGGTCCACATGGGAAAACAGGGGCTGGCCGCTGTAGGCCAGGGTCAGGTCGGAAACAGTGATCATGTCGTACTCCTTTTTTGTTCAGCCCGGCCCTAGGCCGGGAAAATCTTCGCAAGTGTACAGTATACCATAGAAAAAGAAAAAAACAAACCATAAACAGACAGAAAACCTGCTTACTGAAAATGTTCTGTAAAAAAGCTGAAAAAAGAGGTGACTTCCCTGTCCCACCGTGCTACTATGGTGGCGAAAACCGAGTAAACCGCTCGGTAAAATTTGGGTTGGAAGGAAGGATCACACATGAAGAAACACCGTTCCCGCCGGCTGCTCTCTCTGCTGGCCACCGGGGCGTTGCTGACATCTCTGATGCCCGCCGCCTTCGCCGCCGGCAATGAGAAGCACATCACCATTCTGGGCACCTCGGATATGCACGGCAACATCTGGGGCTACTCCTATGAGGACAACAAAGAGACTGACAACAACGGCATGGCCCGGCTGTACACCTACATCCAGCAGGTCCGGGCTGAGAATCCCAACACCATCCTCATCGACGCGGGCGACGATATCCAGGGCACTATCATGACCGACGATATCTACAACAAGACCCCCGACCAGCCCCACCCCGTCATCACCGCCATGAACTACATGGGCTATGACGCCATGACCCTGGGCAACCACGAGTTCAACTGGGGCATCCCCACCATGCAGACCATCCTGGGTCAGGCCGACTTCCCCGTACTGGCCGCCAATGTCACCGGCACCGACGGCAAGAGCGTCACCGGCGCCGGCTGGACCATCGTGGAGAAGGACGGCGTGAATGTGGCCATCATCGGCGTGGTCACCCCCGACGTACCCATCTGGGACGGCGGCAAGGAGGGCATCGAGGATGCCACCTATGAGGCCGCCAACGTGGCCGTGGGCAAGGCCATCGACGAGATCGGCGACCAGGCCGACGTGATCGTGGTATCCGCCCACATGGGTATGTACGCCGAGTTTGACGAAGAAGGCGGCTCCGACTCCGCCCAGAAGATCCTGGACGACAACCCGGAGATCGACGTGCTCCAGGTGGCCCACAACCATGTGGTGGTCAATGAGAAGCAGGGCGACGTGGTCATCGGCGGCGTGCGCAACGGCGGCCGGGACATCGCCCGCTTTGACCTGACTCTGGATGCCGACAACAACGTCACCGCCTCCTCCGTGGAGATCGTGGACATGACCGACGTGACTCCCAGCCAGGAGATCCGCTCCATTCCTCTGGTAGCCGAGGCTCACCAGAAGACCATCGACTTCATTGCCGGCGGCACCGACGAGAGCGGCGAACCTCTCCCCCCGCTGGGCTCCACCACCGCCAAGTTCCAGCCGGAGAATGAGATCGCCGGCCTGCCCCAGGGCAAGCTGGAGGATACCGCGGTTATGGATCTCATCAACAAGATCCAACTGGAGAACTCCGGCGCCGATGTGTCCGCCGCCGCCCTGTTCAAGAACACCAGCGACCTGCCCGCCGGTGACATCAACTACGGCAATATCTTCGACATCTACAAGTTCGACAACACCCTCTACCGGGTGAAGGTCACCGGCGCGGAGCTCAAGGCCTACATGGAGTGGTCCGCCGAGTGCTACAACCAGTGGAAGGAAGGGGACATCAATATCTCCTTCGATCCCGAGTACCCCGACTACCTCTACGATATGTTCGCCGGTGTGGAGTATGAGATCGACCTGTCTCAGCCCAAGGGCGAGCGCATCAAGAACGTGATGTTCAAGGGCGAGCCTCTCCAGGACGACCAGACCCTCACCTTGGCGGTGAACAACTACCGCTACTCCTCCGCCCTGAAGGGCCAGAACCTGATCTCCGGCACCAAGGAGTGGGAGTCCTCCAACTCCATCCGGGACATGATCGTGGCCTACTTCGCCGAGCACTCCCCCGTGGCTCCCGAGGTGGACAACAACTGGAAGATCGTGGGCGTGGACCTGAATGAGGACGATGCCCGCCGTGCCGAGCTCATCGGCTACATCAACGACGGCCTGCTGCCCACCCCCTACGCCGAGAGCTACAACCTGGCCGACTATGACGCCCTGGTGGCCCAGGCCAAGGCCAACGCCGCCGTGCTGGTGGACGGTACTCCCAAGGTGGTGTCCACCGCCACCGACGCCGCCGGCAACACCTACTACCGCCTGCGTGATCTGGCCGCCGCCCTCAACGGCACCGGCAAGCAGTTCAATGTGCTGTGGAACGCCGGTGTGGAGATTACCACCGGCGCCACCTATGCCGATCCCGCTCTGACCATGCCCACCCAGGCTCCCGCCGGTCTTACCGCCGAGACCCTGACCGTAAAGGTGGACGGCGCCGCTCAGAGCATGAGCGCGGTCCTCTCCAACGGCAACTACTATGTGGCCTCCTCCGCTCTGGAGGCCCTGGGCATCACCTGCACCGTCACCGACGGCACCCTCAACATCACCACCAAGTAAATCCCGCCGCAGCAAAGGGCCGCGCCATAGGCGCGGCCCTTTTCATGTCTATTTCATCCACTCTCCATCATCTTCATGGAGCAATCCTGCGGCAATCAGCCTGTCCTTGATGCAGTTATCCTCCTGTATAGCTTGATAAAAACGGTTATGGCGTTGATAAGTTGCAATCATATCCTGGATCACATTGATCTGTTTTCTGGTCAGACCCGTAACATCGATTTCCGTTTTTTCGCTGTATCCAAGCAGATGATCCGTACTTACTTTAAATAATCGGGCGATTCTGATCAGCACGTCGTAAGAAGGCAGCCTGCTCCCATTTTCATATGCCGAAACCGTTGATTTTGTCACATTGATCCGTTCTGCAAACTCATTCTGCGTCATCCTTCTGGCCTTTCGCAGTTCCTTGATCCTTTCGCCGACGGCATTCACAACAAATCACCTCTTTGGCACAGTGTATAAAAAAATCGTCCTGTTTTGGTGTACTTATATTGCCCTATTAGTAGACATATGCGCATACTCATGTTATACTAATAGTGGACATCTCGTTTTAACCTACACCCTAGCCGCTTTATTAACCAAAAAGACAAGAGAGGAAGATTTTTATGAGAAAAACAATTCTGTCACTAGCTCTGGCCGTTGCTATGATGGCCGCACTGACCGCCTGCTCAGGAGGAGGCGATCCTGTGGGCACCTATGAGGCCACGAAGATGGGTGATTCCAGCGGAGAATATAGCATGGATGATGCCGAACAAAACGGCCTTTTTGAAATTTCTAATGCACTGGAAATAAAATCTGACGGAAGCGCAACGCTTACGTTTACCCGGACAATAAGCCCAGAAGCAGAAAAGCAAATGTCCGCACAAGACCTTGCCATATTAAAGCGCACTGCCTCATTGGGAACTGAGAGCGGTTCCGGCACATGGGAAATAAAAGGGAATGAAATCACCATCTCCTTCCCCGGTAGCCCTTGGACCGGAACGGTTGATGATGACACCATTACATTCAATTATGATGGTGGCAGCTATACCATTTTTGAAAAAATCAAATAATACGCCTGTGCAACACAAGGGCTGCGCCATTGGCGCGGCCCTTGTGTTATGTCCTCCAAACTGGTATGATACCCTCAGACACTTTGGAAGGAGATGGCCCTTTTGAGCCTGTTTCGCTGTCCCCTCTGCGCCTCCCCCCTGGGCCGGGAGGCCCACCGCTACACCTGCCCCAACGGCCACTGCTTTGACATCGCCAAGGAGGGCTATGTCCACCTGCTCCCCGCCAACCAAAAGCACTCCAAATCCCCCGGGGACGACAAGGGCATGGTGACCGCCCGCAACCAGTTCCTGTCCAGGGACTACTACGCCCCCCTCCGGGAGGCTCTGTGCGCCCTGGCACTGGAGCACACCGGCGGGCAGGTATCGGTGCTGGACTCGGGCTGCGGGGAGGGCTACTACACCGCCGGCATCCACGCCGCCCTCACCGGGGCGGGCAGACAGGTGGCCCTGGCAGGCATCGACCTATCCAAGCCCTCGGTGCGGTTGGCCGCCAAGCGCTTGCCCCAGGGGGAGTTTGCCGTGGCCTCGGCTTACCACCTGCCGGTGGCGGATCAGCGCGTGGACCTGCTCCTCAACTGCTTCTCCCCCCTGGCTCTGGAGGAGTTCCGCCGGGTGCTCCGCCCCGGAGGTCTGTTCCTCTATGTGGTTCCCGCCGCCAAACACCTGTGGGAGCTCAAGCAGGTGCTCTACGACAAGCCCTACCCCAACCAGGAGCAGGATATCCCCTATGAGGGCTTCTCCTATGTCAGCGTGATTCCGGTGGATACCACCATGGAGGTGGCAGGCGAGGACCTGCCTAACCTGTTCCAGATGACCCCCTACTACTGGAAGACCCCCAAGGAGGGAGCCGCCCGGCTGGCGGCGTTGGACGGACTGAAGGTACAGGCCTCCTTCCGCATCCATGTATTCCGCCGGGACTGAGAGTTACATCTGCTCCAGCACACTCCTGATAATCCAGGCGTGGGCCTCAGCCTCCTCCGCCGACTCATGGAAGAGGGCCTCCAGGCAGGGATCGGCGGTACCGGCGGCGGCTGCCCGGTAGCAGGCCGCCCCCCGCTG
Organism: Flavonifractor sp. An9; assembly: GCF_002161245.1. Taxonomy (NCBI): domain Bacteria; kingdom Bacillati; phylum Bacillota; class Clostridia; order Eubacteriales; family Oscillospiraceae; genus Flavonifractor; species Flavonifractor sp. An9. The sequence goes on along the minus strand of NZ_NFHC01000025.1, from coordinate 7,774 downwards.
CTGGGCCTGGAACTGCTCCCGCAGGGCGGCCTGCACCGGCTGGGGCGAGGGAGCCCCTCCCCGGTCGGCGGGCCAGTAGCGCACCCCGGAGATGAGGAAATAGGCGGTGCTCAGCCGCTTGGCCCGCCGCCGCTTTTCGGCGGCCAGGTTGGAGAGCATCCTGCCCCCGGCCCCCGGCACCCGACGGGCCAGCGCCTGGCAGCACCGGTGGGCGGCCAGTTCCTGGTCTATGTACTGTTGCATCTGAGGTCCGTGGACTGCCGAGGCGGGTCCAAGGCAGGTGACGGTCTCCTCCTCTTCCGCCGCCGGCGTGTCGTGTACCACCACCGCCGGCAGAGGCCGTTGGGCCGCCGCCTCCACCACCTCAAAGGGGCAGTCCCCCCGCTCGTTGGGCATGACCCGCTTCCATACCCGCTCGAAAACCTCCCGGTCGCAGCCGGGCAGCAACTCCTGTTCCATACGCATTGCCTCCCCATTCTGTGTAGATTCCCACCATCCTATGCCGTCCTGGCAAGATTTGCCCCGCTCAGGGTTGTATTTTCCTGCCTTTCGTGATAAAATAATTGCTCATGGAATGAACCATTTACAAAGGAGAGACCGATTATGCTGGAGATCAGCCATCTCAGCTATCAGGTGGAGGGAGAGGAAGGCCAGGAGCTGGGCATCCTCAACGACGTCTCCCTCTCTGTCAAGGACCACCAGTTTGTGGTCATCACCGGCCCCAACGGCGGCGGCAAGACCACCCTTGCCAAGGCCATCATGGGCCTGGTCAAGCCCACCGGCGGCTCCATCCGCTGGAACGGCACCGATATCACCGATCTGGACATCACCGGCCGTGCCCGTCTGGGCATCAGCTACGGCTTTCAGCAGCCCCCCCGCTTCAAGGGTCTGAAGGTGAAGGACCTGCTGGCCCTGGCCGCCGGCAGCGAGAAGCTGACCCGGGAAGAGGGCTGCCAGTACCTGACCAAAGTGGGCCTGTGCGCCGGGGACTATATCGACCGTGAGGTGGACGCCTCCCTGTCCGGCGGCGAGGTCAAGCGCATTGAGATCGCCACCATCCTGGCCCGCAAGACCGGCCTGATGATCTTTGACGAGCCGGAGGCCGGCATCGACCTGTGGTCCTTTGCCAAGCTCACCGAGACCTTCAAGCTCATCCACCAGAAGCGGGAGGCCACCCTTATCGTCATCTCCCACCAGGAGCGCATCATCGACCTGGCCGATGAGATCGTCATGATCGCCGATGGCAAGGTGCAGAAGCAGGGCCCCAAGGATGAGATCTTCCCCCAGATCCTGGCCAACACCAGGACCTCTTGCAGTTATCTGTCGGAAGGAGCGAAGTAAGATGGATCAAGCGGAATGGAAGCTCCTCAAGGAGATCGCGGACCTGGAGAAGACCCCCCAGGGGGCCTACAACATCCGGCGCAACGGACAGCTGGATTCCCGGAACAACACCGCCAATATTGAGATCACCACCAAGGAGGAGCCGGGCAAGTCAGGCATCAACATCACCGTCAAGAGCGGCACCCAGCACGAGTCGGTCCACATCCCCGTTATCATCAGCCAGACCGGCCTGAGTGAAATGGTGTACAACGACTTCTTCATCGGCGACGACTGCGACGTGGACATCGTGGCCGGCTGCGGCATCCACAACACCGGCTGCGAGACCAGCCAGCACGACGGCGTCCACACCTTCCACATCGGCAAAAACTCCAAGGTCCGCTATGTGGAGCGCCACTACGGCGACGGCGAGGGCACCGGCCAGCGGATTATGAATCCCCAGACCATCGTCTATCTGGACGAGGGGGCCTCCATCAACATGGAGTCCACCCAGATCCGGGGCGTGGACTCCACCAAGCGGGAGACCCGCATTGTGGTGGGCAAGGGCGCCGAGGCCGTCATCACCGAGAAGCTGCTCACCCACGGTCAGCAGACCGCCGAGAGCGACATGGAAATCATTCTGGACGGCGAGGACGCCACCGGACGGGTCATCTCCCGGTCCGTGGCCCAGGACAACTCGGTCCAGGTGTTCTACCCCAAAATGACCGGCAATACCAAGTGCTTCGGCCATGTTCAGTGCGACTCCATCATTATGGGCAACGCCAAGATCTCCTCCATCCCCGCCATTGTGGCCAACCATGTGGACGCTCAGCTCATCCACGAGGCCGCTATCGGGCGCATCGCCGGAGACCAGATCCTGAAATTGATGACCCTGGGTCTGACCGAGCAGGAAGCGGAGGAGAAGATTCTGGATGGCTTCCTTCAGTGATATTCAGCGGGTGGTCAACGGCGAGGGCCACTTCGCTCCCTACAACCATATTACCGTCACCCGCATCGAGGGCCGGGAGGCGGAGGGCACTCTGGAGGTCCGCCCCGAGAGCCTGAACCCCATGGGCATCGTCCACGGCGGCGCCCTGGTGGCCCTGGCGGACACGGTGGCGGGCTGTGCCGCCTTTACCTGCGGCAAGGTGTGCGTCACCCTGGACTGCACCATGCAGTACCTGGCCCCCGGTACCGGCAGCCAGATCCACTGCCTGGCCACCCCCAAAAAGCTGGGCAAGACCATTCTGGTCTACGACGCCGTTCTGACCAACGACCAGGGCCAGACAGTGGCTACCGGCACCTACACCTTTTTCGCCAAGGAAACCCGGGTGGAGGACGCCCCCTTTTAACGCGCCAAGCGGTGGTGCTGCCTGTGGCAGCACCACCGCTTTTCTTTACCCATCCTTCAGCAGCTCCCCCAGTCGCAGCAGGGCGGCCAGCAGCACCAGCAGGGAGGCCCAGAAGTTGACCTGGCCTCCCTGCTCTTCCCTGCCCTTCACACCCAGGCAGAAGAAGTACCCCAGTGCCAGCACCACCAACACAGAGCTGACCTGCCGCAGCCCCGTCACATCGGGAGCCTTTCCGTTGCAGCACAGCCCCCGCCGCCGTTTGTCCAGGGCCAGCCAGGACAGACAGATGGACCCCAGCAGGGTACTGAGAAAAAGCAGAGATTTGTCAGCCGTTTTGATCTGTTCCTGTAACGCCTTACTTTGCATAAAAAGCCCCCCTCTCACCAGTTTATCGGTAAAAGGGGGGCTTTGTGACGCTTACACGCCGGGATTCTGGGTAAAGTGGATGGTGTAGGACAGCTCCTCGTTCTCGTTGCCGGAGGCGTCCTTCAGAGCGCCGGCGGCCAGATCGAACTGGAAGGTACCCTCCACATACTTGTTGCCGTTGTGGTTGGTAACGGTGATGTGGAGCTTGGTGGGATCGGCCTCGTCAATGACGAAGGTGCCGAACTCATGGCCGTCAATGGTGATGTGCTGGGTCTGATCCCCGGCAACCACCGCCTCGCTGAGGGTGACGGTGAGGCTGGTGAACTCCTGGCCCTCGTCAAAGTTGACGGTATCGCCGTCCTCCACCACCTGATCGTCAATGGCAAAGCTCACCACGGTGGGGGCGGTGGTGTCCAGAGGCACAGACACGTCGGAGACGGTCATCTCCTCGTCCACAAAGTACATGGAACCAAACTGGTTGCCCGCCTTGTCCTTCACGGAGAAGTAAAAGGTCATGGGGCTGCCGTCGGCGGCCTGACGCAGCAGGGCGGTGGCCACGGGATTCAGCGTGATCTCCCACTTCTGCTCGCCCTGGGTGTCGGTGTACACGCTGGTGTAGCCCAGGCCGCTCTCCTCGTCCAGGAAGTCATAGCTCTTGGCCTCCACGGTGAACTCGGGGAAGCTGGCCTCCAGGCTGTGGTCGATCTCCAGATAGGCCAGCTCGCCCTGGTCGGATACGGGTACGGTGAGGGTCAGGGTGTCGTCGTCGCCCAGCAGGGTGACGCTCTCCTTCTCCAGCACGGGGGCGGTGATGTCGGCCTCGGCCTCCTGCTCAAAGGCCACGGTCCAGACGTAGTAGGGGGTGCGGCCCTCGTCGTCCTTCAGGGCCACATGGCGGCGGGCGGTGAGGTAGCCGGCGCTGTTGCCCTCGGCGTCGTAGATGGCCTTGTTGTAGCGCATACCGTCGCCCAGCTTGGCGCTGTTGAAGTCGAAGGTCCAGACAAACCCGGTCTCGTTGTCCACATACAGGTTGGTGATCTGGACGTCGCCGGAGATGGCGTAGCCCGCGGCCTGGAGGGCCTCGTTGTTCACCACGTCACCCTCGGGAGTGGAGGAGCTGCCGATCTTGGTCAGCACGTCCTCCTCCATGGTGTACAGGGCCTGGTCAAACTGAATGGTGACCTTACCCTCCTCCTCGGACACCTGAGTCACGGCAGGACCGGCCTGGACAGGAGGCACCTGGCCGCCGTCGCCGTCACCATCGCCGTCACCGTCAGAGCCGCCGGAACCGCCGCCGTTGCCACCGCCGGAACCACCGGAGCCGCCGGAGCCGGAGCCGCCGCCATTGCTGCCGCCGTTGTTATTGTCGCCGCCCACCTGGTTGCCTTCGCTGTCGGTGGGCTGATCCACGCCGTCGGTCACCTCCAGGCTGCCGGGCAGCTTGCCGTCCAGCACCACGCCGTCGGCGTTGACGGCGGCCTTGCCGATGGTGCCCTGGTTGTCCACCTGGGCGGCGGCGTTGAGGGACAGTTCCTCCACGGAGGCATCCTTCTCCACCGCCAGCTGGGCCTCGGCGTTGACGCTCAGGTAGTCGGCGGAAGTGCTGCCGGAGAGGGTCAGCTCCACGGGAGCGTCCACCTTCACGGTGGCGGCGGTCAGGTCCTGAGCGGTGACCTTGGCCCCGGCGCTGCCGGGAGCCACCACCAGACCGGCGGCCCGGCCGGACACCTCAACCTGGGCGCCGCTGCGGGCAGCGGAACCGGTGTTGATCACCACAAAGCGGCCCTCGTCCTCCGCCTCCACCTGGGCGGAGCCGGTGATGTAATCGCTGACGGCCTTGTCCAGCAGCGCCATGGTGGACGCCCGGTCAATGTTGGCCATGGGAGCCAGGTGGGAACCGTCCTCCACGCCGGACAGGATGCCCAGCTGAGCCAGGGGAGCCAGATACCCGGCGGCCCAGCCGGCGGCGTCGGTGCCGTCCACAAACTGGCCCAGGTTGGGCTCCTTCTCCTCCCGGATACCCATAGCCCGTGCAAACATCACCATGGTCTCCTGCCGGGTGATGGTCTGGGTGGCGTTGCAGTTGGTGCCGTCGCCCTCCATGATGCCGGCGGCAGTACACTTCAGAATGGCGTCGGCGTACCACTCGTCCCCCTTCAGGTCGGCATAGCGGTTGGGCACCTTCTCGCTCAGGCCCAGCAGCCGCACAAAAATGGTGGCCAGCTCGCCGCGGGTCAGGTTGGCGGCGGGCCGGAACAGGCCCTGGTCGTCTCCCTCCACCAGGCCGGCCTCCAACCAGCGGTGAATGGAGTCAGCCGCCCAGCTCTGGCCCACGTCGGGCAGGCTGGTCTCTCTGGCGGCAGCCAGGGCGGGGGTGCCCATGGACAGCCCCATGGACAGGGACAGCAGCAGGGCCAGCGGTTTCTTTGCTTGCATGGGTAAATTCCTCCAAGTTGCAGTTATTGATAAAATATGGCGCATTTGCTCCGCAAAAATTCCATACTGGTTTGGTATTATACCATGTCATGCTCCAGTGTCAAGGAATTGGGGCAGGCCAAATGTTTCCACCCATACAGGCATAAAAAGGGGACCCATCCCGGCATCACTGCCGGAACGGGTCCTGAGGAAAAGAGGAGAAGAACGTGAAGTCACACAAAGCAGCGGATCAGGTTGTACACGCTGATGCCGGTGATGACCAGCAGCAGCCAGAAGAACAGCTTGTCCACGGCCTTGTTGTCCATACGGCGGCTGAAGCTGCGGCCCATGGTGCCGCCCACCACGCCGCCCACCACCATGGCGATGAGGACGGGCCACTCAAAGACAGGCACGTTCTGACCGATCACGGTGTTGAGGAAGCTGGCTCCCTGGGAAAATAGAATGACATACAGGGAGTTGAGGGCCGCCGTCTTGGAATCCATGGAAAAGAAGTAGTAGAGCACCGCCAGGTTGATGGGGCCGCCGCCAATGCCCAGGAAGGAGGACAGCACACCCAGGGCCAGGCCGATGAGCACACAGGCCGCTCCGTTCTTCACATCCAGGGTGCGGATGCGGGGACGGTTCAGGGTATAGGCCAGCACACCCAGGGTGAGGATAATCATCAGCACCTGCTGGGCCACCGATACGGCGGAGCCGCCGGCGTCCTTGATGATGTCGAAGAGCTGCTTGCCCACGATACCGCCCACGGCGGCGCCGATGGCCAGCAGGGTACCCCGGCGGGGCTCCACCTTCACCTCGCCGCCGATGCTGCGCAGCATGGAGGTGATGGTCATGGCCAGCACGGTGCAGCCGGACAGAAAGCTGATGGTAGCCACCGGCAGGCCGGACACAGCGTCCAGCACCGGCTTGATGATGACGCCGCCTCCTACCCCGCTGATGCCTCCAATGGTAGTTGCCAGGATACAGACCAGGAAGTTAAAGAGGATCTGCATGGCGGCTTACCGCAGGGAGATAAACCGGCTGTCGTAAGCGCCCAGCAGGGGCTCGCAATAGGCCTTGAACTCGGGCTTGATGCTGGCGCCGTCCTCGCCGATCCATTCCAGGGGGAACTTCTTCTCGGCGTTGGCCACCTTCTCCAGGGGGATCAGGCAGGTCTTGGAGGAGTAGGGGTTCCGAGTGGTCTCAAAGCCCACCATGAAGCCGGTCTTGCCCTCCACGGCGGAGCGGACGGCGCAGGCGCCGGCCTCCTCGGCCTCCTTCTGGTCGATCTCGGACATGAGGCTCACGCTCACACGGCCCAGCAGGCCGGGCTTCTCGGACCGGGACTTCAGGCCGGTCTCCTGCATAATCATGTCGCTGAGCGCCTGGGCGGCGCCGCCGGGCACCTTGTGGCCGAAGCCGTCCACCACGCCGGAGTCGGCCACGGGGGAGCCGTCGGCATAGTGGATACCCTCGGAGATGGTCACCAGAAGACCGCGGCCCTTGGCCCACTTCTCCTTGACAGCGGCAAGGAATTTCTCCTTGTCGAAGGCCACCTCGGGCAGGTACACCAGATGCTCGCAGGGCATCAGGTCGGCATACAGGGCGGAAGCGGCGGTAATCCAGCCGGCGTTGCGGCCCATCATCTCCATCACCACCACGTGGATGGGCAGAGCGGAGGCGTCCTGCGCCAGCTCCAGAGCGGAGACAGCGGCGTACTTGGCAGCGGAGCCGAAGCCGGGGCAGTGGTCGGTGACATCCAGATCGTTGTCGATGGTCTTGGGGATGCCGATGACCCGCAGCTCGTAGCCGGTCTCCACAGACAGGTTATAGATCTTGTTGCAGGTGTCCATGGAGTCGTTGCCGCCGTTGTAGAAGAAGTAACGGATGTTGAACTTCTTGAAGCACTCCAGCACGGCGGGATAGTCGGCGTCGGTGAGCTTGCGGCGGCAGGAGCCCAGAGCGGAAGCGGGGGTCTTGGCCAGCAGGGCCAGATCCTCGTCGGCAAACTTGCCCAGGTCGATCAGGTCCCCGGCCAGGATGCCCTCAGCGCCGAAGCGGGCGCCGTAGATGGTTTCGATCTCGCCGTGGAGCTTGGCCTCCCGGACAGCGCCCAGCAGAGAGCTGTTGATGACCGGGGTGGGGCCGCCGCCGTGGGCGATAAGCATATTTCCTTTCAGCATGACAATGCCCTCCTTACACGTTGCTCAGATCGTCGTCCTTCATGCACAGATGGACGGCGCTCAGCTTGAAGGTCTGGGGCAGAGCCAGGATGTTGGGGTTGGGGCCCACAAACTTTTTCTTGGCGTCCTCCAGGGCCTCCT